>DASXPG010000044.1:0-19421 GCA_036493755.1 Gemmatimonadales bacterium | reverse complement strand
GGCATTCCGGTCAGCTGGAACTTGCCGATGGTGCGGTTGTCCGCCGCCATCTGCCGTTCCCCCTGGAGCACGTGGATCTCGACGGTGGTCTGGTTGTCCTCCGCGGTGCTGAACACCTCGGAGCGCTTGGTCGGGATGGTCGTGTTCCGCGGAATGAGCACCGTGGTCACGCCGCCCAGCGTCTCGATGCCGAGGGACAGCGCGGTGACGTCGAGGAGGAGCACATCCTTCACCTCGCCGCCGAGCACGCCGCCCTGGATCGCCGCACCGATCGCCACCACCTCGTCCGGGTTGACGCCCTTGTGGGGGTCCTTCCCGAAATAGGCCTTCACCACTTCCTGGATCTTGGGCATGCGGGTCTGGCCGCCCACCAGGATGACTTCGTCGACCTCGTTAGGCTTCAGGTTCGCGTCGGCCAGCGCCTTCTTCATCGGCTCCAGCGTCCGCTGCACCAGGTCGTCCACCAGCTGCTCGAGCTTGGCGCGCGAGAGGGTCAGGTTGAGGTGCTTGGGCCCCGACTGGTCGGCGGTGATGAACGGCAGGTTGATCTCCGTCTGCATCGACGACGACAGCTCCATCTTGGCCTTCTCGGCGGCTTCCTTGAGCCGCTGGAGCGCCATGGCATCCTTGGAGAGGTCGATCCCCTGGTCCTTCTTGAACTCGGTCACCAGCCAGTCGATCACCCGCTGGTCGAAATCATCGCCGCCCAGGTGGGTGTCGCCGTTGGTGCTCTTCACCTCGAACACGCCCTCGGCCAGCTCCAGCACCGAGATGTCGTAGGTGCCGCCGCCCAGGTCGTAGACCGCGATCTTCTCTTCCTTCTTCTTGTCCAGACCATAGGCCAGCGCCGACGCCGTGGGCTCGTTGATGATCCGGACCACGTCGAGACCGGCGATCTTGCCGGCGTCCTTGGTGGCCTGCCGCTGCGCGTCGTTGAAATACGCCGGCACGGTGATCACGGCCTTCTCGACCTTGTGGCCGAGATAGTCTTCCGCCGTCTGCTTGAGCTTCTGGAGGATCATGGCCGAGATCTCGGGCGCCGAATACTTCTTGCCGCTGATCTCGACGGTGGCCAGGTCGTTCTGGCCGGGCGCGATCTTGTAGGGCACGCGCTTGAGCTCTTCGGTCACCTCGGAAAGCCGGCGACCCATGAACCGCTTGATCGAGAAGATGGTGTTGGTCGGATTGGTAACGGCCTGGCGCTTGGCAACCTGGCCGACGAGACGCTCGCCATCCTTGGTGAACGCCACGACGGACGGGGTCGTGCGGCCGCCTTCCGCGTTCGGGATGACCACCGGATCGCCGCCTTCCATGACGGCGACAACGGAGTTGGTGGTTCCGAGATCGATACCGATGATTTTCTCAGCCATTGGGGTTCACTCTGCTCGTTGAAGGTAGATGTTTGGAATACCCCGAATGGTCGCAAAGCAACCTCCATGCCCATTCAATCTGCCATCATGGCAGCAGGCTAAGTCTTTATGCTGTTGACTGTTGACTGTCAACAGTCGACAGTTAGCTTGTTGGCGTGATCCCTTACCGCGATGAGAACGAGACGGTTCGGACGCCGGTCATCACCATCGCGATCATTGTCATCAACTTTGCGGTGTGGATCCTGATCCAGGGTGCCGGGAGCGAGCCGGCCCTTTCGACATCGGTCTGCAATCTTGGCTTGATCCCGGGCGAACTGACCCTGTTGGCGAAGGTCGGTTCGGGCTTTTCGATGGGAAAGGGCATGGCCTGCCTGATGGACGCCGGGCGCGCCCCGCAGCACATCCTCTACTCCATGTTTCTGCACGGCTCCTGGATGCACATCATCGGCAACATGTGGTTCTTCTGGCTCTTCGGAAACAATGTCGAAGATGCGATGGGCCGCGGCCGATTCGTCATCTTCTATCTGCTCTGCGGACTGGCCGCCGCCGCGGCGCAGGTCGCGACATCGCCGGCGTCGATCGTGCCGATGGTCGGCGCATCGGGTGCGATCAGTGGCGTGATGGGCGCCTACGTCGTGCTCTACCCACGGGTCAGGGTCTTCACGCTCGTGCCGCTGGGATTCTTCCTGACCACCGTCGCGCTTCCCGCCTGGGCGATGCTGGGCTACTGGTTCGCGCTCCAGCTATTCAGCGGCGTGGTGCAGGTCGGCAATGCAGCCTCAGGCGGGGTCGCGGTATGGGCGCACGCCGGCGGATTCATCACCGGCGCGGTGCTCATCAAGCTCTTTACCCGGTCCGAATACATGAGTCAGCGCACCGCGAGCCAGTGGTCGCCTCGGCGGATGGGCTTCGACAAGGGCCGATGGCAGTGACACGCGCGGCCCGGCCGCGCCGCGGTGCGCGCTGATGTTCCTCGCTCGAATCATCGGCCGCGTCGTCAGCACGGTGAAGCAGGATACCTTGCACGCTATTCCGCTGCAGTGGCTCCAGCCGGTGGACGGCGAGGGGAACGATCGCGGGTCGCCGGTCGTTGCGGCCGACACCTTCGGCCTCGGTCCCGGCGAGCTGTGCTACTACATCACGGCGCGCGAAGCATCGATTGCCCTGTGGAAGCTCGATGTCGCCGTGGATGCGGCGGTGGTCGGAAAAGTGGATCGTGTCGATCTCGGCCTTCGAAAGGAATAGGGTGGCTTCTCCGACGCACGACGCACGACTCACGACGCACGAGAGTTTCTAGCCATGTTTCTTGCCACCGTGGTCGGCCAGGTCGTTTCCACCCACAAGAACGAGCGGCTGGTGGGCAAGCGCCTGCTGCTCGTGAAGAAGCTCACGCTCGCGATGAAGCCCGAGGGGACCGAGACGATCGCGCTGGACGTCGTCGACGCCGGTGTGGGAGACAACGTGCTGGTCGTCCAGGAGGGCTCGTCGGCTCGCAAGATTTTCGATGACCAGTGGCTGCCGGTGCAGGCGGTGATCGTCGGCGTCCTCGACCGCGTCGATCTGAATGGGAGGCAAGTCCTGTGACCGAGGCTGAACTCAAGGCGCTGGCCGATGAAATCGTGGCGAAAGTGCGCGGTGGCGGTGTGCGGAAGTCTACAGACGCCAGGACGCCAAGTGGTGTACCGGCGATAGTGCGCGGCAATCTCGCGCTCAAAGCTGACGCTGGTGGTGCGGCCGACATCGCCTGGCGCGGGCCGAATGTACAGACGGCGGCCTGGACGCCCGGTTCGCCGGCGCGGCGGGTCGCCGATTTCGTCGACCATACGCTGCTCAAGCCCGAGGCGACGAGGGCCGAGATCCTCAAGCTGTGCGCCGAGGCGAAGCAGCACCGGTTCGCGGCGGTCTGCGTGAATGGAACCTGGGTCGAGCTGTGCGTGCAGGAATTGCGCGGTACCGAGGTTGCGGTGGCGTCGGTGGTGGGCTTCCCTCTGGGAGCGATGACCAGCCGCTCCAAGGCTTCGGAGGCCCGCGAGGCGGTCGTTTCGGGGGCGCGCGAGATCGACATGGTCGCCGGCATCGGCCGGCTCAAGAGCGGCGAATGGAGCTACGTCGAGGACGATATCCGCGCCGTGGTCGAAGCGTCGCGGCCCGGCATCGTCAAAGTGATCATCGAGAGCGCGCTGCTCAGCCAGGACCAGATCATCAAGATCTCGGCACTGGCAAAGGAAGCCGGCGCGCATTTCGTCAAGACCAGCACCGGCTTCAATGCCGCCGGCGGCGCGAGCATCGCGGCGGTCCGGCTGATGCGGCTGGTGGTCGGCGACTCGTTAGGCGTGAAGGCGTCGGGTGGCGTGCGGGATTGTGCGTCGGCGCTGGCGATGATCGCGGCGGGGGCCAACCGCCTGGGAACGTCGAGCGGGGTTGGCCTGGTGACCTGCCTCGGTCCGGGGCCGTTGCCGCTGGCCGAGCTGCTCAAGCAGCCCCAGGCACATGCGGCGGGTTGCACCAGCGGTTCCTGCGGTAATGCGGGAGGCTCGGTCTACTAACCGGCCTTCTTGCCCGGCCTCTTCACTTCGGACATCTCCGCGGCCTTGATGTCCATTTCCACACCCAGCAGCTTGGCGAGCAGGTCGGATTTGTTTTTCGCGCCCCAGATTTCCAGCTTCAGGTCGGTGGTCGCCAGCCGCGGCGTCGGCTCGATGGTGAGCTTGTCGGCGGTCAACCGCACCCGCAACCCTTCCACCGCCGCGACGTGGCCGCGATCGAGGCCGTCGGCGACCCGGAGCAACCCGGCGAGGCGGCGTACCCGGTCGCGGTCGGCCTTCTCCAGGGCGGCGAATTCGGGATGCTTCCTGGTGGGCGGCCGCTTGCGGTGATAGCGGCTCACCAGCGCGACCAGCATCCGCTCGTGCGGCGTCATGGGCAGCGACTCGGCGTGCAGGATCAGGTGATAGCTGTGCCGGTGATGGCCCTTGTACGACACCAGCTGCCCCACGTCGTGGAGCAGCGCCGCCGCTTCCAGGATTTCCCAGTCGCCCGCGCTGCACCCCAGCCGCCTGCCTAACGAGTCGTACAGGACCTTCGACAGCGTCAGCACCTGCTCCACGTGACGGCGGTCGGTGCGGCAGCGGTCGGCGAAGCGGCGCAGCGCGACCGCGCGGCTCGGCTCGCGCCGGTCCGAGCTGGGCTCGGCAAGGTGGAGCAGCAGCCCTTCGCGCAGGCCGAAAGCCGAGACGGTGACGGCGTCGGTGCCGAAATGGGAGAGGACTTCGGCCGCGACGGCGATGCCGGCGAGGATGATGTCGGCGCGCTCGGGGTTGAGGCCCGGCACCCGCCGCCGCTCTTCGACCGACAGCGTCGTCAGCCACTCGAGCACCCGCTGCATGTCGCCGATCTCGAGCTTCTCGCCGTGCACCCCGGCCGGCGGGATGTCGCCCTCGCGCGCACAGGCAACCCGCGCCGCGTTGGTGAAGGTTCCACCCGAGCCGTAGAACTTCGCCCCCGCCCATTCCTTCGCCGGCACCGCGGCTTTGAGCCGCCGGCGCACCGCCGCGCGCAGCCGCCGGACCCCCGCCTCGGCGTCGCCGCGGGCGAGATACTGCTCGGTGAGGCGCACCGCGCCGAAGGGGAGCGACACCACGTGCTCCACCAGTCCGCCGATCGCCAGCACCAGCTCGAGGCTCCCGCCGCCGATGTCCGCGACGATGGTCCGCCCGCGCACGACCGCGAAATGCTCGCGCACCGAGAGAAACGCCAGCCGCGCTTCGGTCTCGCCGTCGATGACTTCGAGGGGAATGCCGATTTCCTTGCGGACCCGCTCGGCCAGCTCGGCGCCGTTGGAGGCGTCGCGTACCGCGCTGGTGGCGACCAGCGCCACTTTGCTGACTCCGCGCCGCTCGGCGGCCTGGGTCATCCGCCCGATCGACTCCACGGCACGCTCGATGGCGTCGGCAGCCAGCCGGCCGGTCGCGGCCAGGCCGCGGGCGAGCCGCGGCTGGTCCTTCAGATCATCGATGACATGGAGCTCGCCGTCTTCGCCCCGCTCCGCGATGAGGCACCGGATCGAGTTGGATCCGACGTCGATGGCGGCGAAACGCTCAGTCTGCGGCATCGCTGGAGCCGTCACCCATCGGGGCGAAGAGCGACGGGTCGAGCATGGCGGCCAGCTCGCGGCGCAGGCCGGCCTGGACTTCTTCGACCGAGCGCGACGCGTCGATCGTGGTGAACTGGTACCGCTGGGCCATTTCGTCGAAGGACTTGAGCAGCAGCGACTGGTACTTCCGGAACGACGAGTAGAGATCCGGCGCGAGGCCGATGTCGCGGCCCGCTTCCCAGTAGTCCAGCTCGCCGCCGCGCCGCAGGGTGCGGCGGATCAGCTCGTCGGGATCGAGGCGGAGAAAGAAGACCCGCTCGGGGACCAGCGCGAAACCGTACAGCTCGTCGAGCCAGTCGCGGGCCAGACCGCGGGCCGCGCCCCTCGCCATCATCGTGTACACGTAGCGATCCGCCAGCACCACAAATCCGGAGCGGAGCGCGGGGACGATTTCGTTCTCGATCCGGTCGGCGAGGTCGGTCGCGTAGAAGAGCGACATCGTGGTGCGGTCGAAGTTGTGTCCCTCTTTCGCGTCTTCGATGCCCTTCGCGGTCAGCGCCGAGCGGGAGAGGCCGGTCGTCGAGACGGCGAACCCGTGGCCTTCGAGCCAGCCCTGGAGCAACTCGATGTGGGTCGAGCGGCCGACCCCGTCGGCGCCCTCGAGGACGATCAGGTGCCCGGGGATGTTGGCGACGTCGCACTTGGGGAGGCCCGGTCCGTAGAATTTCGGATCCATCAGACCTCGGCCGTGGCGCGCGCGGGCCGCGCGGGCGCAACGCCGGTGCGGCGCAGCCCCTTGAGCAGCGGTTTCACCAGCTTGCGGACTTCACGCTGCTGCTCGACCACGCTGCGCTTGCCGTCGATCACCGTCAGGCCGAATTCGTTGCAGACCTTGTCGTATTCCTCCAGCACCTTGCCCTGGAAGAGGCGGAAGCTCTGGATCGGGTCGGCGGAAAGTCCGAGGTCCATGCCCGCCTCGTGGTACTTGAGCCGCATCCGGCCGCCCATGATCCGCGCCACCGAGGTGTCGATGTCCACGCGGAAGTAGAGCGCGAGATCGGGCCGGGTGGCGAAGTCGTACATGTTGCGCAGCCAGTGCGGATCGCACCCGCGCACCGCGTCGCGCGCAAAGGCGGTGTAGGCCCACCGGTCGGCGAGCACGATGAGGCCGGCCTGGAGCGGGGGCAGAATCGAGCGCTCGTGCCGGTCGGCGTAGTCGGTGGCGTGGATGAGCGAGAAGGTGGTCGGCGTGAACAGGTTCTTCTTCTTGCCGCGCTTGGTGGTGTCTTTCACCAGCGGCGAGCTGTTCCATTCCGTGAACGAGACGTCGTAGCCCTCCGACTGGAGGAACGTCTGGAGCAGGGAGAGTTGCGTCGATTTTCCCGAGCCGTCGATGCCTTCGACGACGATGAGACGGCCGGGGTACGGGTGAGGCTCGCGGATCGGCATCAGGCCCTGCTAGGGCCGAGGCGCGGTCTCCGGTTCGGGCAGCACGTCCTCGGCATGGTGTTTGATGGTCTTTCCTTCAGCTACGAAAACTACATCCTCGGCGATGTTCGTGGCGAGGTCGGCCACCCGTTCGAGGTTCCGGCTCACCAGCAGCAGCTCCATGCAGGCGCCGATGCTGCGCTGATCCTCCATCATGTGGGTCAGCAGGATCCTGAAGACCGAATCGTTGAGGGCGTCGACGGCATCGTCGCGGCGGCAGACCGCGCGGGCGAGGGGAGTATCGCCGCGCACGAAGGCGCTGAGGGCGTCGGCCAGCATCTGGCGCGATTGCCGGGCCATTTCGACGATTTCGGGCTCCGGAACCACGTGCGGGAAAGCCAGCAGCCGCTCGGCCGACTGGGCGATGTTCACCGCATGATCGCCGGTGCGCTCCAGGTCGTGAACGATCTTGATGGCGGAGAAGATGAGGCGCAGGTCGCGCGCCATCGGCTGGTGCAGCGCGATGAGCTGGAAGGCCTGCTCTTCGATCGCGCTCTCCAGGGTATTGATGGTGCGGTCGCCGCGGATCACGTCCTGGGCGAGCGACTTGTCGCGCTTGAGCAGGGCCTCGACGGCGTTGCCCACCGCTTCCTCGGCCTCGCTGGAGAGCGCCATGAGCCGCTGTTTGAGGTGCGCGAGCTCTTCGTGGAAATGCCGCTGTCCGCTCATCCGAATCTCCCGGTGATATAGGCCTCGGTCCGTTCGTCCGCCGGGCTGGTGAAGATCTGCTCCGTCGGACCGAACTCGACCAGCTTGCCCAGATAGAAGAAGCCGGTGCGGTCGGAGACCCGCGCGGCCTGCTGCATGTTGTGGGTGACGATCACGATGGTGTAATCGCGCTTCAGCTCGACGATCAGCTCCTCGACGCGCTGGGTCGCGATGGGGTCGAGGGCCGAGCAGGGCTCGTCCATCAGCAGGACCTCGGGCTCGGTGGCGAGTGCCCGCGCGATGCAGAGCCGCTGCTGCTGACCGCCCGAGAGCGAGGTGCCGGGCTCGTCGAGGCGGTCCTTCACTTCGTCCCAGAGTGCGGCTTGGTGCAGCGCGCGCTCCACGATGGCAGGGAGCCCGGCCGGCCCCGCGGTGCCGGCAACCTTGGGCCCGTAGGCGACGTTGTCAAAAATGCTCTTGGGGAATGGATTGGGGCGTTGGAACACCATCCCGATCCGCCGACGGAGCGCCACCGGGTCCACGCCGCGATCGAAGATCGACGCACCGTCGAACAGGATGTCACCCGAGTGCCGGGTCGCGGGCAACAGCTCCTGGAGCCGGTTGATCGAGCGCAGGAACGTGGACTTGCCGCACCCCGACGGCCCGATCAGCGCGGTGATGCTGTTGGGCGCGACGTCGAGGGTGATCTCGTGCAGCACGTGGTTGGTGCCGTACCAGAACGAGTAGTCCCTGGCCTGCAGCGCGCCCGGCTGACGGTTGCGGCCGGAGGGGCGGAGTGCGCGGCTTCCCTCGCCGGCGTGCACCGGCGGCCTAACGGTCACTGGGCCGGCGTGGCTCATCCGAACCGCCCGGTGATGTAGGCCTCGGTCTGCGGCCTGGTCGGCGTGGTGAACATCTGCGCCGTTTCACCGACTTCGATCATCTCGCCGAGGTAGAAGAAGGCGGTGCGGTCACTGACCCGCGCGGCCTGCTGCATGTTGTGGGTCACGATCACCACGGTGTACTCGCGCTTGAGGTCGTGAACCAGCTCCTCGATGCGCGCGGTGCCGATCGGATCGAGCGAGGCGGTCGGCTCGTCGAGCAGCACCACCTCGGGCTGGGGCGCCAGGGTGCGCGCGATGCAGAGCCGCTGCTGCTGGCCCCCAGACAGATCGGTGGCCGGGGCGTCGAGCCGATCCTTGACTTCTTCCCAGAGCCCGGCGCGCTGCAGCGCCTGCTCGATCACGTTTCCCAGCTCGGCGCGGCCCAGCCTGGGGCCGACCTTGAGGCCCGCCGAGACGTTTTCGCGGATCGACATGGTCGGGAATGGCGTCGGCTTCTGGAAGACCATCCCGATCTTTCGCCGTACCGCGATGGGATTCACGCCGGGGGCGTAGATGTCGTGCTCATCGAGCATGACGCTGCCGTCGACGCGCGTATCGGTGCCGAGCTCGTGCATGCGATTCAGCGTGCGGAGCAGCGTGGATTTCCCGCACCCCGATGGCCCGATCAGCGCCACGACGGTGTTGGCGGCGACGTCGAGGCTCACGTCGCGTACGCCCGCCGTCTGCCCGTACCACGCCGTCACGCCGCGGATCGAGAGGCGCGTCGGCGACTCGGCTTCCGGAGCGGTAGGCAACGTCACAGACTCGGTCGGATGCAACGCGGCCTCCAGCAGCGGCGGCAGTTTGCGTTCGGCGGCCGGCGCGCTTTGCTGCGGTCGCGAGCCGGGAAGAGCGGTCTCAGGCACGGGCGGTCTTCGATCTGGCGGCGACGCGGGCGATGGTCCCGAGAATCAGAACCAGGAGAATCAGCACCAGTGCGCCAGCCCATGCTTGCCGGTGCCACTCTTCGTAGGGACCGGTCGCATAGATGTAGACCTGGAGCGGCAGCGCCGCCATTGGTTCAGTTACCCGGGTCGAGAAGAACTGGTTTCCCAGCGCGGTGAAGATCAGCGGGGCGGTCTCGCCCGCCACCCGGGCGACGGCGACCATGCACCCCGTCACGATCCCCGCCATCGCGGTCCGGACCACCACCGTAAGGGAGGTCCGCCAGCGGGGATACCCCAGCGCCAACGCCGCCTCGCGCAGTGAGTTGGGGACGAGGCGGACCATTTCTTCGGTGGTCCGCGCCACGATCGGCGCCATGATGCAGGCCAGGCCGATGCTCCCCGCGAGCGCACTGAAGTGGTGTACCGGCCGCACCACCCAGGTCCAGGCAAAGATGCCGATGACGATCGACGGAATGCCGTTCAGGGTGTCGGCGACGAAACGCACCAGCCAGCCGAAGCGGCGGCTCCCGAACTCGGCGAGGTAGATCCCCGCGCCGATGCCGACCGGCACCCCGATCGCGCAGGCCAGTCCCACGATGATCAGGGTGCCGACGATGGCGTTGGCGAATCCGCCGCCCGATTCGCCGAGCGGCACCGCCGACTTCACGAAGAAATCCCAATTCAGCGAGCTGGCGCCCTTGACCAGCAGCATGCCGAGGATCGCGGCGAGCGGCAGGATCGCCAGCGCCGCGGCGCCGTAGGTCGCGCCGGTCATCAACGCGCCAAAGACCCGCCGACTGGCGTTACCGGCCATCAGATCGCCGCGCTTCCGGCCGCCGAGCCGCGGGCGACGCGCCAGATGAGCCAGCGGGCGCAGGCATTCACCATGACGGTGATGAAGAAGAGGACGAGGCCCGCGTAGACCAGCGCCGACAGATGCATGCTCGAGGCCGCTTCGGCGAACTCGTTGGCGATGGCGGCGGCGATGGTGTAGCCGGGCTGGGTGAGCGACAGGCCGATCTCGTGGCGGTTACCGATGAGCATCGTCACCGCCATCGTCTCGCCGAGCGCGCGGCCCAGGCCGAGGACGATGGCGCCGAAGATGCCGGCGCGGCCGTACGGGAGGATCACCGTCCATACCGCTTCCCAGCGTGTGGCGCCTAACGCCAGCGCCGCCTCGCGCTGCGAGGAAGGCACCGCCAGCAGAACCTCGCGCGACACCGCCGCGATGTAGGGGAGGCACATGATTGCGAGGATCGTCCCTCCCGCCAGCACCGACGGTCCGTCGAAGGGGCCGGAGAAGAAGGGAAGGTGGCCCAGCACCGGGCGGACGATCGGCCAGAGGACGTCCCGCAGCAGCGGGATCAGGACGAACATTCCCCAGAGTCCATAGATCACGCTGGGAACGCCGGCCAGCAGCTCCACCATCGTGGCGACGGGGGTACGCAGCTTCCGCGGCGCAAATTCGGTGAGGAAGATCGAGACGCCTAACGCCAGCGGCACGGCGATCACCAGCGCCACCAGCGACGAATAGAGGGTCCCGAAGATCAGCGGCAGCGCGCCGAACTGGCCGGCCACGGGATCCCAGACGCTGTTGACGAGGAAGTGAAGTCCGAAGGCCTTGATGGCCGGCCACGCGCCCACCACCAGCTCGCTGACGATGATCGTCAGGAGCAGTGGGAGCAGCGCGGCCAGGATGGTCAGCAGCGTCTTGTAGGTCGCGTCGCCGCGGCTGACCGAGCGCAGCTCACGCCAGCGCTCCGCGGCGGGAAGCCGCGTGGCGCTGGCGCGAGGAAGTACCGGAGTACCTGCGGTCAACTCAGCGGGAGCGCCGGCTGGCGGCTCCGAAGCTCGAAGGGAGAACCGGCTGGCCACCCGACGTCACCGAGTGCAGCGCTGCCTCGATGAGCGAGACGACCGGCGAGGGAAGCGAGCCGTAGCTGAGGGCACTGGTGTACTTCTGGCCGTCGTGGGTGGCCCACCAGGTGAACTCGAGCAGGGCGCGCGCCTTCACCGGATCGGCCATGTTCTTCGGGATCAGCAGCCAGGTGAACGACGCGATCGGATAGGCGTCGGCGCCCGGCGCGTCGGTGATCGAGACCCGGAAATCGGTGTTGGGCTCGAAGTTGGCGCTGGCCGCCGCCGCCGAGGTCGAGGCGAGCGACGCTTCGACGTAGCTGCCGGCGTGATTGCGGACCAGTCCGAATGAAATGTGGTTCTGCAGGGCGTAGATCAGCTCGACATAGCCGATCGCGCCGGGAGTGCGGCTCACCGTGCTGGCTACGCCCGGATTGCCCTGGCCGCCCAGGCCGACGGGCCAGTTCACCGCGGTGCCCTTGCCGACTCGGCTGCGCCAGTCGTTGCTGACTTTGGACAGATAATCGGTCCAGATGTACGTCGTGCCCGAGCCGTCCGAGCGGTGGACCACCAGGATGTCGGCGTCGGGGAGGCTGACGCCGGGGTTCAGCGCGGTGATGCGGCTGTCGTTCCACTTGGTGATCTGGCCGAGGAAGATTCCGGCCAGCACGTCACCGTTGAACTTCAGCTGCGTGGTGACGCCGGCGACGTTGTAAACCGGCACTACCGAGCCGAGCACCGTGGGGATGTGCAGCACGTTTCCCTGGACGGCGCCGATCTGCGAGTCGCTCATCGGACCATCGCTGGCCCCGAAGTCGACGGTGTGATCGGTGTACTGCCGGATGCCGCCGCCCGAGCCGATGGGGGCGTAGTTGATCTGGATATGGGGCCGGACGGTGGTGTATTCCAGAACCCACTTCGTATAGATCGGTGCCGGGAAGGTGGCGCCCGCGCCGGTCAGGCGAATCTCAGCTTGGGCGGCGAGCGAGCTCGCGGCGACGGCCAATCCCGTCACGGCGGTCAGGGCGGTGCGAAGAATGCGATGCATGACGATCGATCTCCTTAGTACGTGAACATGGCGTGGAGGTAGAGCGTTTGGCGCCCGAAGTAGGTCGCGCTGCTGGGAACTGCGCCGGTCTGGAAGGAGACCCCGTCGTAGTCTGCGAGGAGTCGGAAATTCGGCGCCACCTGGTACGCGACACCGGCGATGATGCGGGTCTGCTGGTCCATGTTGGCGGTCGGGAACGTGGCTGACGAGTCAGCGGTGTTGG
The DNA here is from genome assembly GCA_036493755.1 of Gemmatimonadales bacterium. Taxonomy (GTDB): domain Bacteria; phylum Gemmatimonadota; class Gemmatimonadetes; order Gemmatimonadales; family JACORV01; genus DASXPG01. The sequence goes on along the minus strand of DASXPG010000044.1, from coordinate 6,923 downwards.
GATCGACCAGGTCCACCCGGCCGACCAGCGTTACCCGGGTCTGTGGGAAGTGCAGGGTACCGTACACGCTGATCACCCGGCCGGTCCGCGAGGTCACCGGACCGACGTTACCGCCGCCGATCGCGGTGTTGCCGCCCGTGGTGCTGTCCTTGGTGGTCGCGTACTCACCGACCAGGGTGACGTTCATGCTGCGGTACGAGATCATCCCGAGATAACGCTGGCGCTGGCCGCCCGAGCTCGGCATGCCGTACTGCCCGTACGCGGTGAGCCGCAGGCCGCCGACCCTGCTGCCGTCGTCGGTGTTCATGAGACGGACGGAAACCCGGGCCATGACGTCCTTCCGCTGATCACCCAGGGCGGTGGTGCTGTAGTTCTCGCCGTTGTAGATGCCGGCTTGCATGTTGACCCGGTCCGAGCTCCACTTGCCATCGACGGCGAGGCCGAAGTCCGAAGATGAGACGTAGCCGTTGCGCTCCAGCGGCATCGTCCCCTGCATGCGGTAGTCCCACAACGCCTCTTCCCAGTCGAGCAGGGGCGTCTGCGTCGCGCCGATCTTGTAGGTGAGCGCGCTGTGTTCCGGTGTCCAGGCCACGAACGCGTACTTGAGGCGGAAGACGTGCGCGCCGCCGGCCACGCCGGAGCCGAAGATGTCGGCCGTCACCCGCGTCACGATGCCGCCGGCGAACTTGCCATTGACGTTGATGTAGGCCCGCGTGACGTCGAAGTTGTTGATGTGGCCGATGCTGCTGTCGGCTGGCAGCGTGTCTTTCGCCAGGTTGTAGTTGTACGCCGCGTAGACCACGCCGCTCACCGAGGTCTGGGCGCGCGCCACATTGGCGCTGAGAAGGGTCGCTGCAACCGTCGCAAACGCGACGACGGCACGGCGGGCTACCCTGCGGTGCACGGTCCGCATTGGCATGGCTCCGGGGATTGACCTGCTGGATTCACAACTGCTGCGGGACAACATTGCTGGCCTCCGTAACGGTGAGTGGGCGGTGATGTAACGGGCGTGTAACGGCACCGCCTGATAGCGGAGCCGGAGAGAGCCTCCGCTACCAGGTGTGCCCGGACACCGGCCGTGCACCGGCGCCGGATTCATCGCTGAAGGGAGCTCGCGGCTACGGAGAAACAGTCCACGGCCTCGCGCACGGTCGAGACGCACATCGTTCATCGCAGCTAATAAGACCCGCGCGCTGTCACGAACCGGTGACGCCCGTGGTGCGCGTTTGTAACGGGATTTTGCGGACGACGGGCGCCATGGAGGCGCGACTCAGCTCAGCAGCGACTCGGCGGCGAGGAAGCCCAACGCGCCTAACAACGCGCCGGCCAGAACATCGGTGGCGTAGTGCACCCGCAACGCAACCCGCGAGCAGGCGACCAGCGTCGCCAGCGCGAGCACGACGGGCGCGATCAGCGGATGGACCAGGGCGATGGGGAGCGCAACCGCGAATGAGGCGGCGCTGTGACCCGACGGAAACGAGAAGGGATCGGGAAGCTCGACGATCGCGAGCGGCGCACCGTTGGCATCGCAGGGTCGCGGCCGCGCGACGGCGCGCTTGAGGACCTGCACGCAGAGGTGCGAGAGGGCATTGCCCAGCAGCGCCGCGATGCCGGCGCGGCGATCGTCGCCACCCCAGGCCGCCAGCGCCAGTCCGATGCCGATGGTCGCCGGCGCCCCGCCAAGATGGGTGAGCCGGCGCATCATCACGCTGCCGCGCCCTCGGGAACCGGCGTCTCGAACGCCTCCTGGAGCGCGCGGCCTTCGTAATTCAACGGCACCGGCACGTCGAACCAGCGCAGGATCGTCGGTGGAATGTCGAGCAGCGAGACGTCGCCGGTGATGGTGTGGCCGTGGCGCACGCCGCGGCCCGCCAGCACCAGCGGGATGTGGTCGTTGATGGGATGCGGTGCGTCGTGGTCGGTCGGGTACACGCCGCCGCCGCCGTGATCGGCTAGGACGATGAGCAGCGAGCTGTCGAGCCGGATGGCGAGCGACGCGATCGCCGCGTCCACATGTGACGCAGCCTTCAGATAGGTCGGCGACATCCAGCCATTCGAGTGGCCGGCGCGGTCGCAATCGGGCAAGTAGATGAACGCGAACTCGTGGTTGTCGAGGTGCGGTACCGACCCTTCGACGATCCCCCGCGCGCCGCCCTCCGAGAGCACCAGCCGGTCCACGCCGGCGCAGGCCGTCAGCGCGCATGCCACCGGGCGGCTGCGAATCGCCGGCGCGCCGGCTGCGACCAGCGTGCTGATGCGATGCCGTCCCAGCTCGCGCGCCAGCGGGCGCAGGGCGCTCAGCCGGGTCAGGAAGCCGAGCCCCGGCTCGACCAGGCCGTGCGCCGCCGGCGACACGCCGGTCGCGAAGCTCGCCAGCGCGGCCACGGTAACGCTGGGCCGCACCGTGTTGGCACTGATGGCGCGAGTGTAATCAGCCCCAAGCGCGCGCAGCGTCGGCATGTGGGTCCTGGTCACCGCATCGGGACGGAGCCCGTCGGCGAGAACTACGACGCAGCGCGCCATGCATCCCGTTCCTCGGGCCGTCCCAGCACCCGCCGATACTGGTCAAAGAGCTCCTCGTTCTCGGGGCCCAGGTCGCGCGCCACGGCCGCGAGCCGCGCCTCCGAGCTCATCCGGCAGCGCAGTGTTCGGTTCAGCACCAGGCCGGCGATGGCGGCGGCGAAGGCCATGGGATCGTGGGGCGACACCAGCAAACCGCTGATCTGGTGGCCCACATTGTCCTGGAAACCGCAGGCATCGGCGGCGACGACCGGGAGTCCCGAGGCCATCGCCTCGAGCGCCACCAGCCCGCAGGTTTCGGTATACGAGGGAAGGACGCAGAGATCCGCGCTGGCGTAGAGCATCGCCAGGGTCCCGCGATCGAGGAATCCCAAGCGCGTCACCCAGGGGAGCTTCTCCGCGATCTTCTCGCCCATCGGTCCTTCGCCGGCGATCACGAACACCGCCCGGTTGCCCAGGCTCTCGCGCGCCGTCTCGAACGAGCGGATCAGGATACCGGTGTTCTTTTCGGCGGCGAGGCGGCCCACGTGCAGGACCATCGCCTGGTTGTCGTGCGCGCCGAGCCGCCGGCGGAAAGCGAGGTCGCGCTTGTCGTGGTGGAAGCGGCGGGTGTCCACGCCGCGGCCCCAGATCACGGCGTTGATGCCGTGCGCCTTGAGCGCGTCGCGCGCGTCGGTGCCCGGCGTCTGGGTCAGGACCGCGGGCCGGTGGAACCAGGAGACCCAGCGCCAGACGGCGGGCTCCAGCATCCCGATGCCGTAGTCGTGACAGTACCGCGGAAAGTGGGTGTGGTAGCTGGTCACCAGCGGGAGGCCGCGCTTCATGGCGTAGCGGCGGCCGACCATGCCTAACGGTCCTTCGGTGGCCACGTGGACCAGGTCGGGACGGAAGGCGTCGAGAAACTGCGCGACGCGGCGGTGTGCGGGCAGCGAGAGCCGGATGGCGGGATAGGGAGGGAATGCCATCGAGGGAATTCTCAGCTCGCCGGGCTGCGATCCCGGCTGCTGACCAGGATACTCCGGCGCAACGACCACCGCGTCATGACGCGCGCCGAGCAAGCCATCGACCATGCGCCGGAGCACGGTGGTCACCCCGTTGACCTGGGGCTCGTAGGTGTCGGAAACGAGCGCGATGCGCATGGCGATCAAACTCGATCGCGCGAGTCAACTCAAGGCGACGGCTCTGTTTCGGATGGGTAACGGGCGCCGTGCTGGAAGCGCCCGGTGGCGGGGTCGGGCTAGTGCTGACCGGCCCGGTGGTCCTGGCGCTGGAAGGCGAGAAAATCGTGGATCGCCGCGATCGCGCCGGGGTCCGTGGTGTGGATGCGGATCTGACCGCCACGGGGGAGGGTGTCCACGTCGTAGCTGATCGCCCGGCGCTTGCGCGCCATGACCCTGGTGCCGGGGACGACCCGCGCGTGCACCAGCATCGGCGAGGTAAAGTCGCCGCGGGCAAACTGTCCCGCCGTCTCCGCCAGATGATGGCGGATCTGCGCCGTTCCTGCCGAATCCTCGACCTCGCGCTGGAGCGCAATCCGCCCCCCATCCGGGAGCGACTCGAAGACGTGCTTCGAGGTGTACTGGTCGACGCCCATGACAGTGGCGCCGCGCTTCTGCACCGCCGCGAATGCCGAGTCGTGGTTCATGCCGTCGGTGTGCTGCATGGGCTGTTGGGCCCGCGCGATGGACGAGGCGGCGAAGATCGCTACTGCGAGACCGAGGATCGGTCGACTGGTCATGGCACCTCCTGTGATACCGATGCGCTCGGCATTGCGATGGTCGCGTCCAGGTACCGGTAAAGATGCACGGCCAGGATCATCCCCGTGATCGGCGCCGCCCAGTAGATCCAGTGGTCAGTCCAGATCCCGCTCGCGATCGCCGGCCCGAGGGACCGCGCCGGATTCATCGACGCGCCGGTCAGGGGACCGCCCATCAGGGCGCAGAAGCCGACGGTGCCGCCGATGGCGGCGGCACCTCCCGGGCGCCGCGTCGACGCCAGGATCGCCACATAGGCGGGCAGGCGGCCGCGGGGAAGGTCGCCCCGCCAGGCGAAGGCGATGCTCACCGCCGGATTGATGTGCGCGCCCGAGTATGCGCCTAACGAATAGACCGTGGCCCCGATGACGAAGGTGAAGGCCAGGGCGATGCCGGTGACGCCGATCGCGCCGTGGGTATGCAGGTTCACCGCGGCGGCGCCAGGTCCGATCAGCACCAGCAGGAAGGTGCCGATGAACTCGGCCGCAAGGGCTCCGTGCAGCCTCACTTCTGGCCTGGAATGGCTCGCACCTTCGCCTCACGCGTCGCGCGCTTGAGCCGTTCGATGGGCAACGCGAGCATCAGCTCGATACGCCGGCGCAGCAGCACGTAGGCGTCGTTGAAGGCGGCGCGCTTCTTGTCATCGGATCCGGTTTCCTCAGCCGGATCCCGCATTCCCCAGTGAGCGGTCGCGGTGCGAGCCGAAAACACCGGGCAGGACTCGCGGGCGTTGTCACAGACCGTGATCACGAAGTCCCACGCCTGCTTTTCGAGCCCGTCGAGACTCCGCGGCGGATGACGGCTCCACATGAGCCCATGCTCGATGAGGGTCGAGATCGCCAGCGGGTTGACGTCCCCAGCCGGCTGCGACCCGGCGCTCTCGGCCACGATGCGCCCCTTGCCCATCGAGTTGAACAGCGCCTCGGCCATCTGGCTGCGCGCCGAGTTGCCGGTGCAGAGCACCAGGATCCGCAGCGGCGCGTTCAGGAGCAGCACCCCGGCTTGCAGCAGGCCGATGCCGCGGGTTTGGTCGCCCGCACGAATGCGCCCATGACGCGGCCGTCGAGCTGCGGCGCGACCGCGTCGGCGTCGAGGCCGGCACCTTCGAGAAATGCCCGGGCGTCTTCGACGCGATAGATGCGCGTGGGTTCGATCGATGCGCCCTCGAAGCCTGCGTCACTCAGAAGCCCGATGAATGCCTGCTCTTCGAGCGCGCCCGCGACGCACCCGACCCACAGTTCCATCGACCGGCGCAGCTCGGCCGGCACCTCGCCCCGCACTACCACATCCGAAACCGCGAAGCGGCCGCCGGGCTTCAGCACCCGGAACGCCTCGGCGATGACGCGCTGCTTGTCGGCCGAGAGGTTGATGACGCAGTTGGAGATGATGACGTCCACCGAATTGTCGGGGAGCGGGATGTGCTCGATGTCCCCCTTCAGGAACTCGACGTTGCTCGCGCCGGCCTTGCGTTGATTCTCCCGCGCCAGGGCCAGCATGTCGTCGGTCATGTCGAGACCGTATGCCTTGCCCGTCGGCCCGACCCGCTTCGCCGACAGGAGCACGTCGATCCCACCGCCGCTGCCGAGGTCGAGGACGGTCTCGCCGGGGTTGAGGGTCGCGAGAACGGTGGGATTGCCGCAGCCTAACGAGGCGCGGAGGGCCGCTTCCGGCAGTCCCTCGGTCTCCGCGCCGTAGAGATCGGAGCTGATGGGGTCGCCGCACCCGCTCGATCCGCAGCACGACTTCGCCTGGCCGGCCGCGACATCGCGCGCCGCGCGGCCGTACCGCTCACGAACCAGATCCCGGATCTCCGTCTCGCCGCTCATTGGTGCTTTTCTCCCATCAAGAAGTATTGATGCATCAGACCAAAAAAAGGAGTCACTCGCAGCAGACCGGCGCCCACCGGGTCTCGGGGACGTGCCGCCGCAGCGATCCCACGAAGGTTTCCAGCTCGCCCAGCGCCGCGGCGTCGAGGGTGTAGTAGGCCCACCGTCCATCGCGGCGGTCGGTCACCAGGCCGGCATCCTTGAGCACCTTGAGGTGGAACGAGAGCAGCGACTGCCCGGCGTCCAGCGCGTCGGTCAGCTCGCAGACGCACCGCTCGCCGCCCCGCAGCCGGTCGAGAATGCGCAGCCGGTGCGGATCGGAGAGCGCCTTGAAGCGCCGGGTCAGCAGGTCGGTGTCGGGAAGGGTCCGGATCACGCGGTAAACATATCAACTTCCATTGATACGTCAAGCGGCCGGCAGAAAGATCCTGATCGTGGTGCCGGCGCCCATGGTGCTGATGGCCTCGACCCGGCCGCCGTGGGCCTCGGCCAGGTGCTTGACGATGGCGAGCCCCAGGCCGGTGCCGCCCATTTCGCGCGAGCGGGCCGGATCGACGCGGTAAAAGCGCTCGAAGATGCGGGGCAGGTGGTCGGAGGGGATGCCGGGACCGGTGTCGCTGATGTCGATGCGCACCATGCTTTCGTCGCGCGCCGTCCGGACGTCTACCCGTCCGCCGGCCGGTGCATAACGAGCCGCATTGTCGAGCACGTTGGTGAAAATCTGTCGCAACGCTTCGGCATCGGCGCTGACGTTCATGGCCCCGGGCGCGGACTGGGCGCTGAAGGTGATCCGTTCGGCGTTGCCGCGGCCGGCGAGACCGGT
>DASXPG010000043.1:0-30857 GCA_036493755.1 Gemmatimonadales bacterium | reverse complement strand
GCGGCGCCATCCTCGCCTTCCTACGAAGGCAAGCGGCCCGGGACATCCCGGGCCGCTTCGATTTTCTGGCGATCGCTTTACAGCGCCGATGCGAAGAGCTTCACCGTCTGGTCGAGTACGTCGTCGAAAATCGGATTCGATCCCGCCCAGGGATGCTTCGCCCCGAAGCCATGATCGCCCCCCGCTTCGACCAGCAATTCGGTGCGCGCTGAACCGGAATCGGCCGCCAGCTGCTGCGCGACAGCAACCGGGACTGTCGCATCGGCGCTACCGTGCGCAATCAGCCAGGGGACCCTGACGTACTTTGCCGCGGCCACCACATCGAGCTGGGCCCGGTTGGCGTCGATATCGTCCAAGGCGTCGCGCAGCAGCGTCAGGACCTCGCCGGTTCGGCTGTTGACGATCTCGATCCGGCCTTCACGCCGCCACCGCGCGACCTCATCGTCCGGCCAGCGGAGAAAATGATCGATCGCCGCCCAGGTCACGAGCGCCTTCACCCGCTCGTCGCGAGCCGCCTGCAAAACGGCCAGCCCGCCGCCTCGGCTGTGCCCGACCAGGCCGAGCCAACCCGATCCCTCAGCGAGTGCCCAATCAGAAAGAGTCGCGAGGTCCTGGAGGTCCGCGGTCGGCCGCTGATGCGCGAACCGGTCGGGCTGGTCGAACACCATCCCCTCCCCGACGCCACTCCCGGAGAAGTTGAAGGAAATGGCCATGAACCCCGCTTTGGCGAGGCGATCGGCGAGAAATGGAAAGAAGCCCCAATCCTTGAACCCCTTGAAACCATGGCAGATAACTACGGCTGGGCGCTTGCCGTCGGACCCGGCGGTCCGCACGTCGACCGGCAGCGGCCGGCCGTCGGCACCCTTGAGCTGGAGCTTGGCTAGCCGGGGAGTCGCCATGGCGACTACTTTCCCCACCCTGTGACGATCCACCCCGGGCGGCCTTCAGCCCCAACGCTCATTGCCGTCGGACGCCGCATCGCTGCCGCCCGTACCGAGCTGGTCAACGCCTGGTTCGACTCTATCCTCGAGCGACAAGCGGGAACGCTGGTCATCGAGCCTTCCGAATTGCGCCGTACCCTGTGTCTGATCGTATCGCTCCTGGGACACATGACCGGTCCGTTGCGCCGCGAAACCCGCGACGCCTGGTATGCCGCGACCGAACTCTTTGGCCGCCTCGCCGAAGCGCGGGGATTGTCGGCGGGAGAAGTGGTGGACGAAATCCACCATCTGCGGCAGCTGCTGATCATCGAGCTGGGCGACATCATCGTCGCGCTGCCGGCCCGCCAGCAGCTTCCCGCAGTGCTGCGCGTGGACCGAGTTTGTGATGCCGGGGTGTCGAACGCGGTCGTGGGCTATACCGATGCGCTGGTCGCCAAGATGTTCGCCCGCGACGGCGTCCCCGTTCCCGCCGCCGACAGCCTCGCCGAAATCCTCGCCTCGCGCCTCAGCCTCGAAGAAGAGCTGCGGCTGCTCGACGAGCGCTTACCCGATTGAGATTTCCTCGCCGCCATCGACGTTGATGACGTTCCCGGTGAGCCACCCGGCCGCCGGATCGCAGAGCGCCACCATCGCACCCGCCACATCCGCCGTCGTGGTCAGCCGCTTCCCGGGATTTTTTGCCAACGCGCCCTCGAAGAGCTTGTCGCTCCCCGGGATCTTGCTCGATGCCGCGGTGATCGTCACGCCGGCGCGGATCGCGTTGACCGCGATCCCCTGGGGGGCCAGCTCGTAAGCCAGCTGCCGGGTGTGCGACTCCAGCGCGCACTTGGCCGCCGAGACCGCACCGTAGGAAAAGATCGCCCGCGTCGAGCCCGACGAAGTCATCGAGAAAATCCGGCCGCCTTTTCCCATGAGCCCTTGCAGCACCAGGTCCTGGGTCCAGTAGACCAGGCTGTGGGCCATCACGCTCAGGGTCATGTCCATCTGGACCTGGGTGATGTGGTCTTCGGCGATGAAGGGCTTGAGCGCGCCGAAGGCCAGTGAGTGCATCAGCACGCCGACCTTCGCCTTTTCGGCGATCAGCGCATCGATGACCTGCTTGCGATTCTCGGCGTCGGCGGCGTTGACGTTGAAGAAGAGCGCGCGCTTTCCCGTCGCCTCGATTTTTCCCCTGGTTTCGTCGGCGAGCGCCATGCCGGCCTTGCGGTCGAGATGCACGCCGCAGATGTCGTAGCCGGCGCCGGCGAGGGCGATTCCGCACTCGGCGCCGAATCCGGTGGAAGCGCCAAGAATCAGCGCCCAACCGCGGGCGGGGGTCTGCGCATTCGACACTGGGGTCTCCGTCGGAGGAACCGAAATCTGGCGCGCGCGACGCGCACTCCACAAGCTTGGTGCGCGTGCGACGCCCTTCACTCTCCCTGAGCATCACCGCCGGCCTCCTCGCCGGACTCGCCCTCGGCCTCGCCGCATCGGCCTCCGGGGCGGGCGCGCTCAAGGATTTTGCCATCGGCGTCGAGCCGGTCGGCACCATCTGGATCAACCTGGTGAGGATGTGCGTCATCCCGCTCGTGGTGACGGCGCTGGTCTCCGGCGTGGCCGCGATCGGCGACGTCCGCAAGCTCGGCCGGGTGGGGGCGCGAACGCTGGGGTTCATGTTCGGAACGATTCTATTGGCGGGAGTTTGGGGCCTGCTCCTGGCCCTGCTCCTCGTGCCCCTGGCTCCTGTATCACCGGAAGCTGCCGCGACCCTGCGCGCTGCTGCTACGGCCTCTGCTTCTACTGTCGCCGAGCAGGCAGGGCATGTCTTCGGCATCAAGCAGTTCCTGCTCGACCTCGTCCCTGCCAATCCGATGAAGGCCGCCGCCAACGGGGCGCTGCTGCCGCTGATCGTGTTCTCGGTCGCGCTCGGTGCGGCGGTCGGCGCGCTGGCCGAGCCCAAGCGGCGCTCCGTCGTCGAGCTGATGGATGCCCTGGTCGCCGCGCTCATCAAGCTGATTGGCTGGATCATGCTGCTGGCGCCGATCGGGGTCGCCTGCCTGGCGGCTCCGGTGGCGGCGCGCTTCGGCTGGGAGACGCTGCGCAGCCTCGGCATCTTCGTGCTGACGGTCGTGATCGGGACCAGCCTCTACGCGGCGGTCGTTCTCACGCTGCTGGCTCGCTGGCTCGCCAAGGTGCCGGTGCTGCCATTCGCCAAGGCGATCACGCCCGGCGTTGCGGTCGCGTTTACCACAACGACATCGCTCGCGGCGCTGCCGCAGATGATGGACACCGCGCTGACCAAGCTGAAGATCTCGAATTCGGTGGCGAGCTTCGTGCTCCCGTTGGGCGCGACGCTCAACCGGCCCGGGAGCGCGATCTACCAGATGGCGGCGGTGGTGACGGTCGCATCGCTCTACGGCATCCACCTCGGCCCGCCGCAGTACGTCGCGGCGCTGGCGACCAGCTTCCTGATGACCTTCTCGGTCGCGGCGATTCCCTCGGCGACGGTTTTCACCACCGCGCCCGTAATGAGCGCGGCGGGGCTGCCGGTCGAGAGCATCGCCCTGTTGTTAGGCATCGACCGGATCCCCGACATGTTCCGGACCGGGCTCCACGCCGCCAGCCACCAGACCTGCGCGGCGGTCGTAGCGCATGGCGAGGGCGAGGAGATCCAGACGTGATCTGGGCGTGGTGGGAGGGGGCCGCGGCGGCCGCGCCGTACTACGTGCTGCCCTTCGGCGCGCTCATTTTTGGCTCGCCGCGGCCGAATCTCAAGGAATACCGGCCGCTCCCGCCCGAATCGCAGCCGCTGGTCAGCATCATCATCCCGGCGCGCAACGAGGCCGGGAACATCGCCCGCTGCCTGCGCTCGATCCTGGCCGGCGACTATCAGAAGATCCAGGTCATCTGCGTGGATGACCGCTCGGACGACGGGACCCTGGAGGCCGCCGAGGCGGTGGCGGCCGACGATGCGCGGCTGACCGTGGTGCAGGGCGCCATGCTGCCGGATGGATGGTACGGGAAGCCCTGGGCCTGCTGGCAGGGGACGCAGTTCGCGACGGCGACCATTCTCCTCTTCACCGATGCCGACACGGTGCATGGGCCGCATCTGTTGTCGCGGGCGGTGGCGGCGCTGGAGACCGAGCGGGCCGACCTGGTGACCGTCATGCCGCGGCAGGAGATGGCGGGTTTCTGGGAGCGGTTGGTGCAGCCCTTCTTCTTTCTGCTGCTTGGGTTGCGGTTCGGGTCGCTCAAGCGGCTCAACCGGAACAGGAACCCGCGCCACGCCATCGCCAACGGGCAATTCATCCTGACCTGGCGCGAGGCCTACGAGTGGGTGGGCGGGCACCGGAAGGTGTCGGGGACGGTGATCGAGGACCTGATGCTGGCAGTCGAGTACACCAAGGCCAGCCGCAAGCTGCATTTCGCCCTGGCCGACGAGGACATGACCACGCGGATGTACGACTCGTTAGGCGCCATTGTCGAGGGGTGGAGCAAGAACTTCTTCCGCGGGGTGATGCAGACCTTCGAGGCCAAGCCGCTGGCCTATGCGGCGGCGCTGCTCACGCTTCTCTTTCCGGCGGCGTTCATCCTGCCCGTGGTGATGCTGGTGCGCGGACTCATGATCCACAGCAAGGCCGAGGTGGCGTTCGGGGGGCTGGCGTACGGCGGGGCGACGCTGCTGATGGCGACGATTCTGCGGGCCTCGAAGGCACCGATGATCTACGCGATCTTCCATCCGCTGGGCGCGCTGGTGACGGCGAGAATTCTGCTGCGTGCCATCTGGCGCGGAACAGGTCTCATAGAATGGAAGGGACGGCGCTACTCGCACGCGTAGTTCAGTTTTCCTGCATGGAAACGTCACGACGTGCGTTGGCCGGGTTGATCCCCGGCCATCGTTTTTTCCTACCATGCGCGCGTGCCGGTTACCACCGATCTGCTCGCGCGCATCCGCTGCCTCGACGACCTCCACGAGCTGGTCGCCGAGCTGGGCTACACGCCCGGCGGCGACGAGCTCAGCGCGCCCGCCAGGGCGCGGCTCGGGCTGGGGGCGGAGGCACTGGGTGTGCGGCGCGCCGCCATCGTCGGCCGGCGCGGACCCTTCGTTCTTTACGGCGCGATCTTCGCGGACGTCGCGCGCCATCGCGTCGCCCTGGCCACCGAACGGCTCGCCCGCGCCACCGCGGGGGAACGCAATCTTCTTCTCGCCATCGGCCCCGACCAGCCAGCGACCCTTGCCGTCGCCGCCGTCGCACCCGCCGTCACCGGATTTCGAGCCCGCCAGCTCCGCATTCCTCTGGAAAGACCCTCTGCGGTCGCCGCGGAGATTCTCGGCGGGCTCACCCCACGCTCCGGCGACACCGCGCTGTCGCTATCGATGCGCGTTGCCGACGCCCTCGCGGAAGAAGGCCTCACCTCACGCTTCTTCCGCGAGTTCACGCGGCTGCACGACCGGGCCGCGCAATCCCTGACCGGCGTGCCCCGCGCCACGACGATCGAGCGGCGCGACCTGTCGCTCGTCATTCTGACCCGCGTCCTCTTCCTCTATTTCGTGCAGGCCAAAGGCTGGCTGGCCGGACGGAGCGACTTCCTACCGTCCGCCCTGGACACAGCGCTCCGTTCCGGCCGCCCCTTTCATCGCACCGTCTTCGAGCCCCTCTGCTTCGGCGCTCTCAGTACGCCTCGCGCCGCCCGCCGCGGCGCGGCCCGGGCCCTGGGGGAGATTCCCTTCCTCAACGGCGGTCTCTTCGAACGCCACGCGCTCGAGCGTCGTTTTCCTGAAGCGGCGCTTCCCGACGACACCTGGCGCGCCCTCTTCGACGAAATGCTGGAGCGATTCCACTTCACCGTCCGTGAGCGCGACGACGACGCTGTTGATCCCGAGATGCTGGGCCGCGTCTTCGAAGGCCTGATGGCCGCGGGCCGGCGGCGCAGCTCGGGGACCTACTTCACGCCCCGTGATCTGCTGCGCAGCGTCGTCTCACAGGTTCTGGACGCCACGCTCCCGCAACACGATGCCGATGCTATCCGCAGCGTCAGGATTCTCGATCCGGCGGTCGGGTCGGGAGCGTTTCTGCTCGAGGCATTGGCCCAGCTCGACGCGCGCCGTGCCGCGGTCTGTCCCGAAGAGCGGCCGCTCGAACGCCGCCGGGCGATCGTCCGTGACAATCTCTTCGGCGTCGACACCGACCCGATGGCGGTCCGGCTCGCCGAGCTGCGCCTCTGGCTGGCGCTGGTCGCCGACGACGACGCCTCATGGCAGGAAGTGCTGCCGCTCCCCAACCTCGATCAGAATCTGCGCCAGGGCGACAGCCTCCTCTCGCCGCTCGACATCGCCGGCGCCGCGCAGCTGCCGGGAACCGGCCAGCGCTTTCGCGCCGTCGCAGAGCGGCGCGCGCAATACTTCGCCGCCACGGGCCGCGAGAAGGCGGCGCTGGCGCAGAGTCTGCGCGCCGACGAGCGGCGCATCGCCCACGAAAGCACCGAAGCGGCGATCGCTTCGCTCACCGCGCACCTGGCCGACGTGGCGTCGGCGGGTGGGCGCGACCTCTTCGGCGCGAAGATCCGTCGCGATCCGGCGGTCGCCACCCGGGTGCTCGATTGGCGGCGGCGCCGGCGGGAGCTTCTTGCCGTCAGGCAGCGCATCGCTTCTGACGACGCGCTCCCCTTCTTCGCCTACGACGTGCACTTCGGCGACATTCTCACCGCCGGCGGCTTCGACGCCGTCATGGGAAATCCGCCGTGGGTCCGGGGCGAGCGGCTGCCCCTGACCACGCGCACTCTCCTCGCATCGCGCTACCGCACCTTTCGCGCTGCCGCGCCGGGGCGCCGCGGCTTCGCGCACCTCCCGGACTTGTCGGTGGTATTCGTCGAGCGCGCATTGCAGCTGGTCAGGCAGCGCGGCGTGATCGGCCTCATCCTGCCCGCCAAGCTGCTGCGTGCCGGATACGCCGCCCCGCTTCGCGCGCTGCTGCGCGAGAAGTCCACGGTTCTGCGCCTGGAGGACCGATCGCACGGGCCAGCCAGCGGATTCGCCGCGACGGTGTTTCCGATGATCTGCGTGATCAGGCGTGAGACGCCGGACAACGGGACAGCGGCGGATGTCTCCGTCACTGGCGCGTCGGGGGTGTGCATCTGCGGCCGCGCCGAGCAGGCGGATCTCGCCATCGACGCCGAATCGCCGCGCTCGCCCTGGCTCGCCTTTCCGGGCGCGGTCGTGCGAGCCGTCAGGGCTGCGCTCGCCGCCGGGCCCGCGCTGGCATCGCGGTATCGTCCGCGGCTTGGAGTAAAAACCGGCGCGAACGAAGTTTTTGTCCGCGAGACTGACCGGGCTGCCGAGCTGCCCGCCAGTCATCGTGTGCCGGCGATCCGCGGCCGCGATATCTCGCCCTTCGCGTTCATTCCCTCGGCGGTGATTCTCGCCGCACTCGACGCCCGCGGGAATCCGTTGCGGGATGTGAACGAGGAGGTCCGCGACTATCTCAAGCCACACCACTCGGCACTGAATCGGAGAACGGACGCCCATGGCGCGCCGCCATGGGCGCTTTTCCGAACCGAGCTGCTCGAGGCGCCGTGGATGGTGCTCTGGCGTGACATCGCCAACGGTCTCGAGGCCGTCGCCATCGAGCGTACCCGATCGGGGCCGATACCGCTCAACACCTGTTACGGCGTGGCGGTGCCCGATGAGGCCAGCGCCTGCTGGCTCAGCGCGTGGCTGAACGCGCCGCCCATCCGCACCCTCGCGCTGGCGTTGGCCGAGCGGGCAAGCGGCGGGGCGTTCCGATTCAGCGCCGGCGTGGTCGGCGCCCTGCCGATTCCCGACGACCCGAGATCTGGCCTCGTCGCACAGCTCACCGATGCCGGCAGGCGCGCACTCGAAGGAAAGGACGTGGACGACGATGCTCTCGCTGCGCTGGCCCTCACCATCCTCGGACAAGGCGACACCTTCGGCGACACCCTGGGCCGGCTCGACGCGGCTTTGCGCCGAGACGCTGGCGGGAATCGCTGATCCGCTCTTCCCTGCGCTGAGCGAGGCGAAGGTCCGGCTGCCGGCCGAAACGGCGCGCGCGATTCTGGCCGGCATGCTCGAGCCACTCGAGTGTCCGGCAAGCGGCGGCGCGATGCCGTCGTGGCTGCTTCCCCACCAGGCCGACGCCGTGGTGCGGGCGCGCGCCATCCTTCAGCGATTCGGTGGCGTGCTCATCGCCGATGGCGTGGGACTGGGAAAGACCTTCATCGCGCTAGCGCTGGCAAAGCAGGAGCGCGACCGCGGCGGAGACGCGGTCGCTTTCGTTCCCGCCTCGCTCCTCACCGAATGGCAGCGGGCATCGGCGTCGGTCGAGGTCCCGCTGCCCCTTCACAGTCATGCGATGCTGGCGCGGCGCGCACCCGCCCTGACAGCACGGTGTTCGCTCATTCTCGTCGACGAGGCTCACGCATTCCGCAATCCGCGCACCCGCCGCTACGACGCGCTGGCTCGGCTTGCCGCCGGCCGCAGGGTCGCGCTCCTGACCGCGACGCCGCTCAACAACACCGCAGCCGATCTCGATTCGCTCATCCATCTCTTCGCCTCGCGGGACCGGTTCCGCGAGTTCGGAGTTGCCGACATCGGCCTCGCGCTGCGCAGCGCCGATCCAGCGGCGACACTGGCCCTGGGCGCGGTATCGGTCTGCCGGACCCGACGGCTCGTCGAGTCGCGATTCCCCGAATTGAAGGGTGCCTTTCCCCAGCGCGTGCTTCGCGATCCGGCGCGATACGACCTCGCCGCCTGCTATGGTGGCGCGCTGGCGCCGATCCTGGACGCGCTCGAAGCCTTCGCCCGCGCGCCCGGCGAAGAGAGCGGAGCGCTGCTGCATCTGGGGTTGTTGCGGCGATTGGAATCGAGCCGCGCGGCGCTCCGGCGCAGTCTCGCCAGGCACCGCGACATTCTCGACGAGGTGATGCGCGCCGCCGAAGACGGCGTGACGGTATCGCGTGCCGAGGTGCGTTCGTCCATCATGCGCGGCGCCGACGCCGGCCAGCTGGCACTCTGGTCGCTGCTCTCCCCGGGTAACGCTCACCGGTGGGAATCGCTCGGCAGCGCCCGCGCGGCACTTACCTGCGCATTGGCATTGGTGGACGATGCCGATGGCGCGGATCCCAAAGCCGACGCGCTCCAATCGCTACTGGATGGTCCGCTCGCCGGCTCCAAAACGATCGTCTTCACCGAGTTTCGGGATACCGCCATTCATCTGATGCGTCGGCTGCGGCACCGGCTGCGCTGCATCACGGTAGTCGGTGATCGGGCCTGGGCCGGCACCACGCAACTGTCCCGGCGCGAAGCGCTGGACGGATTCGCTCCGCAGGGGCGCCGCCGGGCCGCCGATCCGCTGCTCGACGCCGACGTGCTCATCGCCACCGACGTCGCCAGCGAAGGGCTCAACCTCCAGGACGCCCGCGCGATCGTGAGCTACGATCTGCCCTGGAATCCCGTCCGGGTGATGCAGCGCATCGGGCGCGTCGAGCGGCTGCACTCGCCGCACCAGAGTATCGAGGTCGCGCACCTGACTCCCGCGGGCGGCCTGCGCGACATGACGTCGGTGCTGCGCACCTTGCGCACCAAGCTTTCGAGCACGAACCACTCGTTAGGCGCCGAACCCGATCCGCTGGCCGCGCTGTGGTGGCTCGACGAGGGAGCGCCCCGCCCGGACATGCTCGAGCGCGAAAGCTGGCGGCGCGTCGCCCCTTTCGAAGCGCGGGAGCGCTGGCGCGCGCTGGCCGGCTCCGTTCGCAAGCCGGCGCGCTCGCCGGTACTGGCGGCCGGCGTTGCCGATGACGACGGGCCGGCCGAGGCCGGCATCTTGCTGGCGATGGAATGGCGCGGTGGACGGCGGATTCCCCTGCCATTCGTCGCCCTGGCGGGCGCGCCGCCGCGTCGCGATCCCGAGGCCCTGGGAGAGCTGGCCGAGCGCGCACTGAGGGCCCAGCCGGTTCCCACGACGGGCAGCCAGTTCGCCGAGCTGCTGGCGAGCGTGATGCCGGAAGCGCGAGCGCAGCTCGTCGCTCTGTCGGCATCGCGCCGCGGCAGCACTCCGAGTGATCCGGGACGGCAATCGGCGCTCGAGATACTGGTTCGCGGCTCACTGCAGAGTCATCGCGAGCGGTCGGATGGCGGTGCGTTCGAGCGCGCGGCCGCGGTGCTGGCAAAGGAGCTGCCCGCGGGGCTGGATCGACTCATCGGCAAGCTGGCGCGGGAGGGTGGTGCGCCCATCGATCTCGCCGCGCGCATCGCCGAGCTGGCGGAAACGATGATGCCGCCTCCGGGCCCGCCGCTGGACGGAACGCCGAAGCTGGTGCTTGTCGCCGCAATCGTAATTGCGGCCAAATGCCCATCCCGATAACTGCCGGCCGGCCACTACTGTGGCGACTGCGGCGACTGGTAACTTTCAATCGTGCGCTACTCGACCGTCCTCTTCGATCTCGACGGAACGCTGATCGATTCGATCGAGCTGATCCTTTCTTCCTATCGCCACACCATGCAGATCCATCGCGGCGACCCGATGGCCGACGACCTCTGGATCGCCGGACTCGGCACGCCGCTCCGGGTCCAGTTCACGCATTTCACCGATGACCCCGCCGAAATCGAGGCAATGATCGCCACCTACCGCGAGCACAACATCGCCAATCATGATCGGATGGTCACAGCATATCCGGGGGCGCTCGACACCTTGAAGGCGCTGAAGGCGGCAGGCACGAAGCTGGGCATCGTCACTTCGAAAAACGACCACGGCCTGGCCCGCGGGATGGATCTCTGCGGCTTCAACGGGCTCTTCGATTCGCTCGTCACCTGCGACACGCTGCCGGAATCGAAGCCCGACCCCGCGCCGGTCCGGCGCGCCCTCCAGGACCTCGGTGCCGACGCCAAAACGACGCTCTTCGTCGGCGATTCCCCCCACGACATGGCCGCAGGCCAGAGCGCCGGTACCGACACCGCCGCCTGCCTCTGGGGACCCTTCACCAAGGCCCAGCTCGAGCCCGAACGGCCAACCTGGTGGCTGGAATCGTTCGCCGACCTGGCCCGGGTGTCGGGAATCGCCACCTCGTAGGAGCCCCAACTTGCGGTGGTGTGGCCAATTGCCACACACTTGGCGCACTCTCCAACGAAGCGCGCCATGCCCAACACCGGCCGCATCCTCGTCGTCGACGACGACGAAGCCCAGATCAAGTTCCTCGCCACCATCCTCGAAGCCGATGGCTGGAAAGTCCTGCCCGCCCTGTCGGGCCAGCGGGCGTTGGATATCCTAGACAGAGGTGAGGAAATGGATGTCATCCTCACCGACCTGCTCATGCCGGGGATGGATGGCCGCCAACTCCTCGCCGCGGTCCAGGAGCGCCGCCCCGAAATCCCGGTGATCGTGATGACTGCCCACGCCTCGGTGGACTCGGCCGTGGAGCTGCTCCACGCCGGCGCGCATCACTACCTCGAAAAGCCCGCCAAGCTCGCCGAGCTGCGGATTACCGTCCGCCGGGCCCGCGACACCACCGAGGCGCGGCGCGAGCTGGCACGGCTGCGCCGCCGCATCGACGTCCCCAGCGGCGTGGTCGCGCTGTCACGGCAGATGCAGGAGATCCTCGACGCCGCGCTGCGCGTGGCCTCGACCTCGACCCCGGTGCTCATCACCGGTGAGACCGGGACCGGCAAGGAAGTCATTGCCCGCGCCATCCATGCGGCGTCGGGCCGAGCCAGCTTCGTGGCCCTCAACTGCGCCGCGATTCCGCCGGCCAGCTTCGAAGCCGAATTGTTCGGCGCCCGCAAAGGCGTCCCGCCCGAGACCCGCCGCGAGCAGACCGGCGCCCTCGAGAGCGCCAACACCGGCACCCTCTTCCTCGACGAGGTCGCCGAAACGCCCCTCTCGGCGCAGCCCCGCCTGGTGCAGTGGATCGAGCACGGCACTTTTCAATCGTCAGGCGCGGCGGAAACCCAGAAGAGCGGCGCGCGGCTCATCGCCACCATGCAGCGCAGTCCCGAAGACGCGGTGGCCGCCCGGCAGATGCGCGAGGATCTGTTCTATCATCTGAGCATCGTCCACCTGCACATCCCGCCGCTGCGCGAGCGGCCGGTCGACATTCCCGCGCTGGCGCTGCACCTCCTCGGCCGGCTCGCCGACCGCTTCCAGCTCGACGCCGCCGACCTCGCCCCGGAAGCACTCGCCGCGCTCACCGCCTACAGCTGGCCCGGCAATGCCCGCGAGCTGGAGAACGTGCTGGCCCGCGCCGTCGCGCTGCGCGGCGCGAAGCAGCTCCTCGGCATCAAGGACCTCCCGCCCCACATCGCCCGCATCGGCGGCGGCGGGGCCCGCGCCATTCCCGGAAGCGCCTCGGCGATGCTGACGCTCGAAGAAGTCGAGCGCCGCCACATCCTCCACGTCCTCGAGAAAACCGGCGGCAACAAGCTCAAGGCCGCGGTGGTCCTCGGCATCGATCGCTCGACCCTCCATCGCAAGCTGAAGCAGATCCAGGGCCTCGCCGCACTACAACTGTAGAACTAAGCAATTCAAACGCTTAGCTTCGTCGCGATGTCTATTCCTTTGCATGACAGCTCACACGCTCCGCTGGGAGGCCAGCCTGGATCAGAGGTTGCCGGAGGGTCAGTTGGCCCAGGCTGACAGCGAGGGCGCCGATGTGGCGCTCGCCGCGGCCGGCGACCAGCAGGCCTTCGAGCGGCTCTACCGCCAGCACGTGGCGCGGATCCACTCGCTGGTGCGGCGGATGGTCGGCGGAGACGGTGACGCCGATGAGCTGGTGCAGGACGCCTTCGTGCGCGCCTGGCAGCGGCTCTCGACTTTCCGCGGCGAAGCGGCATTCGGAACCTGGCTGCACCGGCTGACGGTGAACCTGGTGCTGAACTGGCAGAAGGGCCGCAACCGCGGCCGCAAATTGTTCGACGACGGCGAAACGGCACTCGACTTCGCCAGCTCGCGGCGGGAAACGCCGGAAGAAGGAATGGACCTGGAGACGGCGATGAAGCGGCTGCCCAAGGGCGCGAGACAGATCTTCGTGCTGCACGACGTCGAGGGATTCAAGCACGAAGAGATCGCGCAGATGCTGGAGATCACATCGGGAACATCGAAGGCGCAGCTGCACCGAGCGCGGATGCTGTTGCGCGGACACCTGGAGCAATAGATGAACGCACACCTGAACGAAAACCTGTCGGCGTACCTGGACGGCGAGCTGGATGGCGCCGCCCTGGCCTCGGCCGACGCGCATCTCGCCGAGTGCGGCGAGTGCCGCGAAGAGCTCGAGGGGCTGCGCCGGCTGATGCGGCGCGCCACCGCGCTCGACGACCGACCGCCCGAAAAGGATCTCTGGGCCGGCATCGCGCGGCAGCTGAGCACGCCGAGCACGGCTGACGTAGTGCCGATCGACTCGCGCCGCCGCCGCTTCGCCTTCACCATGCCGCAGCTCGCCGCGGCCGCGATTGCGCTGATGGCGCTCTCGGCCGGTGCGGCGTCGCTCACCGTTCGTCATGCGGCAACGCCCACGATCGCCGCGGGCGCGCCGGCGGTGAGGGCGGTCTCGGTCCGCGACAGCAACCCCGCGGGCGTCGCTTCCTACGATTCGGCGATCCGCGGCATGCAGAGCCTGGTGAAAAGCCGCCAGCTCGACACCGCGACCGCGCGGGTGGTGCAGCAGAGCCTGACGGTGATCGACCTCGCGATCAGGCAGGCGCGCGAGGCGCTTTCCCGCGAACCCAACAACATGTACCTGAACGGCCAGCTGCAGCGCACCCTCGACCGCAAGCTCGATCTGCTGCGGCAGGTGGCGACGTTGCCGGTGGCCAGCTGAGGAGAACGATGTACCGGGACCGTGCTGTTCGCTCCGCCGTCACCGCCGTCACCCTGCTGGTGCTGGGCGCGGGGACGCTCCACGCGCAGCGCTACGACACGACGCTGACGCCGCACGGCCAGCCGCGGCTTTCGATCAACAACCTTTCGGGCGACATCGTGATCCGCTCCTGGTCGCGGCCCCAGATCCGCGTCGAGGCCGAGTACGACCGCGCGCAGGTCGACGTCAGCGAATCGGGTGGCCGCGTGGCGATCCGGACCCTGAATCGCCGCGGCGACCAGGAAGTCGATTACACCATCACCGTGCCGCACGGAACCGGCGTCGAGATCAACTCGATCTCCTCCGACGTGCGGATGAGCGACGTCTGCGGCGACCTGAACCTCACCACCACTTCGGGCGACATCGAAGTGTCGTGTATCGAGGGGGACGCGCAGATCCAGACGGTGTCGGGCGACATCCAGGTGAGCAACGTGAAGACCCGCCACCTCGACGTGCAGTCCACCAGCGGCGACGTGCAGGTCGAAAACGTGAAGGGCGGCGTCGGCGCCAACAGCGTGTCGGGCGACGTGAACCTCTCCGGGATCGACGGCGACGAAGTCACGGCCGAGACGGTGAGCGGCGACATCAACTACGATGGCCGCATCGCCGACAACGGCCGCTACCGCTTCAGCGCGCACTCCGGCGACGTCACGCTGCGGGTCCCGTCGACGCTCAACGCGACGCTATCGGTTGAAACCTTCAACGGCGAATTCGAGTCCGACTTCCAGGTGCGCCTCAACGGCGGCCGCGGCGTCGGCAAGAACTGGGAAGGGCAGGTCGGCTCAGGCAGCGCCCGCATCCAGCTGAGCTCGTTCAGTGGCACCATCGCCCTGCGCCGCGGCGCCGGCAACTCTCGTGAGGAGTGAACAGATGAAATTCGCGCTCATCGGCTTCGCCGTGGCCACGGCGACCTGGATCGCCGCACCCCATGCCCGCCACAGCCGCGTCGCGGTGACGGTGCAGCAGCAGGGCACCAACTGGTCCTGGCATGGCCGCATCTCGAGCAGCGGTGTGCTCGACGTCCGCACCATCACCGGCTCGGTCTCGACCGAAGCGGCGAGCGGTGCCGAAGCCGAGGTCGTGGCGATCAAGCATGCCGGCCATCATGGCGATCCCGCCGACGTCCACGTCCTCGCCGAAGAGCGCGATGGCGGCGTGCGGATCTGCGTGATCTATCCCGGCAGCCGCGATTCCGACGGCTGCGACAACGGCGATCATCACCGCGGCCACTGGGATGACGAAGACCGCAACGACACCCGCGTGGACTTTGAAGTGAAGCTCCCGGCCGGCGCAGCCTTCCATGGCGCCTCCGTGAACGGCGACGTCGAGGTGCGCGGCGCGACCGGCCCCGTCGAGGCGCGCGCGGTGAACGGCAGCGTCGAGCTCGAGACCACGGCCGGCGAAGCCGAAGGCGAAAGCGTGAACGGCTCGGTACGCGCCGTAGTGCGCGGCCAGGGCCATGAATCGCTGCGCTTCACCAGCGTGAATGGCCTGGTCGACGTGACCGTGCCGGCCAACCTGGACGCCGATCTCGAGGCGTCGACGGTGAATGGATCGATCAACTCGGACTTCCCGATCACCATCAGCGGCGGCACCATGATGCGCCGCCAGCGGCTCGAAGGCGTGATCGGCCATGGCGGCCGGCGTCTCACCATGACCAGCGTGAATGGCGCGATTCGTCTCAGGAAAATTTCCTAGAGCTTGCCCGGCCCCCTCGCGCACACTACAATCGCCCCTCCACCCGGAGGGGCGATGTCGTTTCAGCCGTTTGTGATGGAGCGCTGGCAGAGTACCTGGGAAAACCGGGTCCGCTACAACATTTCCGAGAGCGGCGTCGATCCAATGACCTCGGCCGAGCTGCTGGCGATGGCTGGCGGCGCGGGCTCGCCGCTCGATCTGCCCCTGGGCTATCCGCAATCCAATGGAACCGACCCGCTGCGGACCGCCATCGCGGCTCTCTACCCAGGCGCAACGCCCGCGCAGGTGCTGGTCACCAGCGGGAGCGCCGAGGCCAACTACATCAATTGCTGGCGCCTGGTTCAGCCGGGCGACCGTGTCGCCATCGTCACACCGACCTACATGCAGACCTGGGGCCTGGCCAAGACCTTTGGCGCCGACGTGCGCACGATTCCGTTGCGCGAGACCCTGGGCTGGCAGCCCGAGCCGGCCGACATCGACGCCGCGATTACTCCAGGAACGAAGCTTGTCGTGGTCACCAATCCCAATAATCCGACCGGGGCAGTGCTGAAGCCCGAGCTGATGGACCGGCTCGCCGCGCGCGCCGACTACGCGGGGGCCTGGCTCCTGGCCGACGAGGTGTACCAGGGCTCGGAGCGCGTCGGCCCGGTGACACCGACGTTCTGGGGCAAGTCGAAGAAGGTGATCATCGTGAACGGGCTCTCCAAGGCGTACGGCCTGCCGGGGCTGCGTATCGGCTGGTCGGTGGCGCCCGCTGATCACGTCGAGGAGCTGTGGTCGCGCAAGGATTACACGACCATCGGTCCCACGGTGATGAGCGATGCGCTGGCGCGGCTCGCGGTCCAGCCGGCGGTGCGGTCGAAGATTTTCGAGCGGACCCGGGCGATAATCCGGTCGAACTGGGCGCTGGTCGAGAAATGGCTCACCGCGCACCAGGAAGAATTCAGCTGGCGCGCCCCGGATGCCGGGGCCATCGTGTGGGCGAAGTATCGGAGCGACATTCCATCGGCGGAGCTCGCCGAGATGCTGCGGGTGACGCACGATGTGTTGCTGGTCCCGGGCGATCAGTTCGCGATGGAGGGGTATATCAGAATCGGTTTTGGTTCCCCTCCCAAGGATCTTCTGCCGGCGCTGGAACGCGTGGCGCTGGCGTTCAGAGAGGTTGGTGCGGCCAGATGATGATTCGGGGTGAAGTGCTGCGCGGCCAGCAGACGGCGACGATCCGGGCGCCCTGGGATGGCGCCGAAGTCGGCATCCATCCGCTGGGATCGGCGGACGACATCCAGGACGCGGTGAGCGCCAATGTCGAATCGGCGGCGGCGTGCCGGAAACTTCCGGCGTACGAACGGGCGGCGTGCCTGCGCCGCATCGCCGACGGGCTCCAGGGACGGCTGACCGAATTCGCCGACCTGCTGGCGCGCGAAGCCGGGAAACCGATCACCCAGGCGCGGGTGGAGATCGATCGCGCGGTCGCCGTTTTCCGGGACGCGGCCGAAGAGGCCACGCGCATCGGCGGCGAGATCATGCCGCTGGACGTCGCTCCCATGGGCAAGGGTCGTATCGGGATGACGAAGCACGTGCCGCTGTCGCCCATTGCGGCGATCACGCCCTTCAACTTTCCAGTACTCCTCGCGGCCCACAAGATCGCGCCGGCGATGGCCTGTGGCGCGTCACTGACGTTGAAGCCGCCGCCGCAGGATCCGCTCACCACGCTGAAGCTGGGCGAAATCGTCGCGGTATCGGGCTATCCGGCGGGCGGGATCAACATCGTTCCCTGCGAGCTGAATGTCGCCGAGAAGCTGGTGAAGGACGACCGGGTGCGGATGATTTCGTTCACCGGCAGCGGCCGGGCGGGCTGGGCGATCCGCGCCGGCGCGGGGACCAAACGCGTCGCGCTGGAGCTGGGCGGGAACGCCGGCGTGATCATCGAGCCCGACGCCGACCTGGCGCTGGCGGTGCAGCGCTGCGGCATCGGCGGCTACGCCTATGCCGGCCAGTCGTGCATTTCGGTCCAGCGCATCCTGGTTCACGAGAAGGTCTACGAGAAATTCCTCGCCGATTTCTCGGCCCGCGTATCGCGGCTGGTGGTCGGCGACGTGATGAACGCCGCGACCGAAGTCGGTCCGATGATCGACGAGCCCACGGCGAAGCGCGCCGAGGGTTGGGTGCAGGCGGCGGCGCAGGCGGGGGCGAAGGTGGTGGTCGGCGGCACCAGGAAGGGCACGCTCTTCCAGCCGACGGTGCTCACCGGGACAAGACCCGATATGGCGGTGAACTGCGAGGAGGTCTTCGCGCCCGTCACCACCGTGACGGCGTACCGGGATTTCGACGAGGCCTGCCGCATCCTGAACGATTCGCTCTACGGGCTCCAGGCGGGCGTATTCACCGCGTCGCACGCCACGATGATGCGGGCGTGGGACCGGCTCGACGTGGGCGGCGTGATGGGGAACGAGATTCCGAGCTGGCGGGTGGACCGCATGCCGTACGGCGGCGCCAAGGCCAGCGGCTTGGGGCGCGAGGGCGTCCGTTACGCGATAGAGGAGATGACCGAGCTGCGATTGCTCACCCTGCCAACCGAGTAGGCCATGACCGCTCCGAAGGCTCCGCTGTGGTCGCGCACCCTTTTCACCATCGGCTTCACGCAGATGGCGCACCGGCCGCCGTTGCCGCGCCGGTGGATCGTCTACTGCGTCGTGGCGTACATCGCGCCGATCATCGCCCTCGAGGCCCTGCCGGACTCGTTAGGCACGATGCGGGAGATTTCCTGGCTGATCACGCTGGCGCCGGCCTTCATCCTCTCGCTGCACTACGGGATGCTGGGCGCCCTGGCGGGGCTGATCGCGGGCACTCTGCTCTACGTGGCGGTGCAGGTCGTGCTCAATATCAACCTGGTGGACGTGCACCAGGACGTGCTGCTGCCGATCTACGTGTCGTACGGGATGCTGGCCATCGCGGTGGGGTGGCTCTCGCAGCAGCTGCACGACTACTACAGCAGGCTGGTGCGGGCGGAGCGGCTGGCGGCGATCGGCGAAGTGGCGATCACGCTGCGCCACGAGCTCAACAACGCGCTGCAGGCGATCACCGCCGAAGCCGGGGTGTTGCGAACCGGCGACCTGCCGGCGCAGGACATCGCCAGCATCGACACCATTCTCGACATGGCGCACCGGATCCAGCAGGACGTGCACCGGCTCGCGACGCTGACCGACGTCACGACGACCGAGTACCTCGAGGGCCAGCAGATGGTGGATCTCTCGGCGGCGCCGAACTCGCCGCCCCAGCCGGCCTGATCAGACCAGCGTGTCGATCTCCGCGGCCATCGTCATGTCGTTGGCGGTGAGGCCGCCGGCGCTGTGGGTCGAAAGGGACATCGTCACGGTGGTGTAGCGAATGTCGATATCGGGGTGGTGGTCGGCCCTGTCTGCGGCCAGAGCCACCCGATCCACGAACCGGATGCCGTCTTGAAAAGCCTTGAATTTGAAGGCTTTCACAATAGCATCACCTTTCCGACTCCATCCCGACAGCTTGGCCATTCCAGCCGTGATTTCGGTTTCGGTCAGTTTCTTGGGATTCGGCATTGCCCGCTCCTTACATCACGGCGTGAATGATCAGATAGCTCAGCGCGGCGATCACCGCCGCCGCCGGGATGGTCAGGATCCACGCCCAGACGATCCGTCCCGCGACCCCCCAGCGCACCGACGTCATCCGCTGGACCGCACCGACGCCGCTGATCGCGCCGGTGATGGTATGGGTCGTCGACACCGGGATCCCGAACGCCGACGCCAGGAAGATCGCCGCCGCTCCGCCGGTCTCGGCGCAGAAGCCGCCGTACGGTTTGAGGCGCGTGATCCGCTGGCCCATCGTCTTCACGATACGCCATCCGCCGAAGAGGGTTCCCAGCGCGATCGCGCCGTAGGCCCAGGCTTCGACCCAGAAGGGGATGGTGTCGACGGTGGTCACGTGGAGGAAGTGCCAGGGATGATGAACGAAGACCGCCTGGGCGCTGAAGAGGAGACCGACGATGATGCCCATCGTTTTCTGCGAATCGTTGGTGCCGTGGCTCAGGCTGAAGGCCGCGGCCGAAGCCAGCTGGAAGGCGCGGAACCAGCGGTCGATGTTGCGCGGGTGGGCCCGGCGAAAACCCCAGCCCACCGCGACCATCAGTGCGCCGCCGAAGATGAAGCCGATCAGCGGCGAGAGGATGATGAAGCTGAGCAGCTTGATCCATCCGGCGCCGGGCACCAGCGCGCCGACGCCCGCCTTGGTGATTGCCGCGCCGGCATAGCCGCCGGTGAGAGCGTGCGACGACGATGAGGGAATGCCGTAATACCAGGTGATGAGATTCCAGACTATCGCGCCGAGGAGGCCGGCGAGGATCACCTGCGGATCGACGACGTCGATCCGGATCAGCCCTTTGCCGAAGGTCTTGGCGACGGCAGTACCGAAGAGAAAGAGGCCGATGAAGTTGAAGGCCGCGGCCCAGACCACCGCTACGCTGGGGGAGAGGACGCGGGTCGACACCACGGTGGCGATGGAATTCGCCGAATCGTGGAAGCCGTTGATGAAATCGAAGATGAACGCGACCAGGACGATCGCGAGCACGAAAGTGACGGTGTTCACGCGCGGTCAGCCGTGCTTGATCGCGATACTCTCGAGCACGTTGGCGACGTCTTCCGCCTGGTCCACGCAGCGCTCGAGGTTGTCGTAGATCTCCTTCCACTTGATCAGCTCGATGGCATTGGTCTCGGTCTCGAAGAGCCGGCCCAGCATTTCGTGGTAGATCGCGTCGGCCTCCTCTTCGAGCTGCTTGGCCAGGAGTGACGCCTTCATCACGTCCCCATCGCGCTTCTTGAGCTGGGCAACGCCGGTCGCCAGTGCCCCGACCGCCTTTTCGATCACCAGCGCCAGCTGCCGTACGCCGTCGGGCGCGCGCCCGACGCGGAAGATCTGGGTGCGCCGCGCAACGCCGTCGATCACGTCGATCACGTCGTCGAGGTCGCCGGCCAGCTTGTAGATGTCTTCGCGGTCGATCGGCGTGATGAAGGTGCGGTCGAGCCGGTTCACCACTTCGTGGGTGAACTGGTCGCATTCATGCTCGAGTCGCTTGATCTGCTCGGCGTGGTAGGTGGCCTTCTCTGGCTCGCTGAAAAGACCTACCAGGTGCCCGGCAGCCGTATGGCTGCGGCGGGCGACTTCCACGAAAAGGTCAAAGAATTCCTCTTCGCGCGGCAGCAGGCTGAACGGCACGGTCGTTCTCCCTGGGTGACGCTGATCAACAGCTTCGATTGTGGACGCCCAATGTATCCCGGACCCCCGCTCTTGCGCCTCTCCGGAACCGCGGGCATATTGGCGGTGTACCCGAATAAACACCGAAACAACCGCCGGCGGCCACCATGGAAACCATTGTCATTACATCACTTCCAACCAAGCCCATCATCTGCCCTGATTGCGGCTCGAAGACCGTTCAGGCTTCGGGTTGCGCGCACTGTCCCTCATGCGGCTGGGGGAAGTGCGGGTGAGCGAAAACCAGTATCAGACGCTGGACCAGCGCTCCCGCGGGACAAAGTTCGTCGCGCTGCCCTTCAAGTCGGTATTGAATTCGCCGCTCCAGACCGGGATGGATTTCTGGTCGGTGAATCCGTACGTCGGCTGCGAGTTCGGGTGCACCTATTGTTACGCCCGTTTCGCGCATCAGTACGTCGTGGAGCGCGCCGAGTCGCGCGGCGCGGATCCCTCGGGTCCCTGGGCGCTCGAGGATTTCGAGAAGCGCATTTTCGTGAAGGCCGGCGCCGCCGACGTGCTGGCGCTGACGCTGCGGCCGGGGCGGATCGGCGGACACCAGATCGCCATCGGCACCGCGACCGATCCTTACCAGCCCGCCGAGCGGAGCTTTCGCGTCACCCGCCAGATACTCGAACGGCTCACGCAGTTCCATGGATTGCGGGTCGGCATCGTCACCAAGTCGCCGCTGATCGCGCGCGACGTGGACGTTTTATGCCGTCTCGCCGAGCGAAGCGAAGTCACCATTCACATCTCGATCATCACCGTCGACGCGCCGTTGCTCAGGCGCGTCGAGGTGAGGTCACCGGCGCCGCATGCCCGGATGCGCGCGCTGGAGAAACTGGCGCAGGCCGGCCTCAGCGCCGGCGTGCTGATCGCGCCGGTTCTTCCCGGCATCACCGACGACGTGCCGCACCTGGACGCGCTGCTCCGCTCGGCGAAAGACGCGGGGGCGCGTTTTGCCGGCACCGCGACGCTGCGGATGTACGCCCATACCCGCCGGCGCTTCATGCCGGTCGTAGCCCAGGAATTCCCCGCACTGTTGCCGAAGTACGAGCGGGCTTTCGTGAAGAACGGCGAGATGGCGCCGGCCTACATCGCGGCCTTCAAGCGGCGGGTGACGAGGCTGCGCCGGGAAATCGGCATCCCGGGCTCGCCGGTGTTCCGGTCGGTCCGGCCGTTGCATCGCTGGGAAGCGGAGGATCAGCCGGCGCAGCAGGAGTTGGGCGTCTGATCGCTTTGGTCAAGCGGTCCAGCCGTCTAGCGCTGTCTCGGCCGTCCTCCCGGCATCCATTCCGGCGCCGGCCCATCGGCCAGCAGCCGGCTCGCGCGGGCGATGGCATTGATCACGGCGGCCATGTGCACCGGATCGGTGGCTCGGGTTTCGTCGCTCACCTGGTGGTAGTCGTTATGCAGGTTGAAGCTGGAGACGGTATGCGCGGGAATGCCCTGATACGCGAAAATGATGTTGTCGGAGCGATCGAAGAAATCTTCGGCGGGCCGGGGATCGGCCACCAGCGGGATGCCGTTCTCCCGCAGCATGCGGCCCATCGACGAGCGGTTGTAACCGGTGAGCCAGGCTTTCCCCGGTCCGCCGGCCAGCGAGTCGGGGCGGCCGATCATCTCGATCTCGAGATTGGCGACGGTCTTCGCCAGCGGCATCGCGGGATGCTGGAGGTACCAGCGGCTCCCCAGCGTGCCGCGCTCCTCGCCGGTCACCAGCAGGAAGACGATGCTGCGCCGCGGCGCGGGGCCGGCCGCGAGGATGCGCGCGGTTTCCATGACGGCCACGGTTCCCGACGCATCGTCGTCGGCGCCATTGCAGATCGAATCCGCGCCCCGCGCGACGCACATCCCGTTGCCCGCCTTCCCGATGTGATCGTAGTGCGCGTCTATCACGACCGCTTCGTCGTGGAGCGACGAATCGCTCCCGGGGAGAATGGCCACGACGTTGACGGCGTTGACGCGATCAGCGGGCGCCGCGGAGTCCAGCGCCGCAAAGCCGGAGAGCAGCCGCATCGCTCGAAAGGTCCGGTTGTTACGGTCGGTTCGCGTCTGCCAGGCGATCGGCACCCGCTGAAAGAATCCCGAATCGCCCGCCGGCTGGAGCCCGATGCGCGCCAGCTCGGCGGCAATGAACCGCGCCGCGGCGGCGCCGCCACGGCTCCCGGTGTCGCGGCCTTCCATCGAGTCGTCGGCCAGGACGCCGAGGAGCGCCGTGGTCCCTTCGGCGGTGGCGGAATCGGCGCGCTGGGCCCGAGCGCTTCGGGCCGCCCCGAGGGCAAGCAACATGGCGAGGAGCGGAATTCGCATCGTGGCAGAGGGCATTGCGAAGCATAGCCATGACCCTGCCCAGCCTCCACGTCCCGCTGCCGCGCCGGCTCGAGCGGCTGATCCCCGCCCGTCACCGGGGGCTCGGCTTCGGCATTCCCGAGCTCGACGCCCTGCTGGCGGGCGGCGTGCCGCGCGGCCAGATCACCGCCCTCGACGCACCGTTAGGCAGCGGCGGCACCGCGCTGCTGCTGGCGCTCGCCGAGACGACGCTCAACGGCGATGAAGGGGTGGCCTTCGTGGATGCGGCACGTTCGCTGGCGCCGCAGGCCGCCGCGCATCTCGCCGTACGCGGTGCTTTCTGGGTGATCCGTCCCCGCGGCACCGAGAGCGCCTGGTGGTGCGCCGACGTGGTGCTGCGCACCGGGGCCTTCGGTCTCGTCATCGTGGACCAGCCTCCCGTTCTGCCGCGCGCCATGCTGGTGCGGCTCCAGCGGCTGGCCCGCGACAAATACGCGGCGCTGGTGGTGAGAGACGGGCGGACGGGCGGACGGGCAGACGGGCAGTTGAAGACCGCGCCATCCTACTGCCCGTCTGTCCGTCTGCGCGTCAGCCCGTCTGATTCAGGATTCATTCCCGCCGTGCCCGGCTCCGGCGCCGCATGGCCCGGTCCCCGCACCGTGCGGGTCACGATCGAAAAGGGCGGCGCCCCGCGCGCCGCGGAGGTGTCCGTTGGCCTTGCCGTGCCGCATCGCCTGCGTCCGCATTGGGCGGTTCGCGACCGGCGCGCTGGTGCCGGCGGCCGCAGCATCAGCGGCCGCGGGCAACGGCCCCGCGCCAGAACACCCGACTGGCCCTGAAGGCAGACGGGCAGAAAAGGCCAAGGCTCCCGATCCGACTGCCCGTCTGCCCGTCTGCCCGTCTGCGCTCTTTGCTGAGGTTCGCGGCAAACTCCGCGTCGTCGCGGTGTGCGCCGAAGCGTCGCGGCGGGGAATCACTCGCAACATGGCGCTCACCCAGGCCAAGGCGCTCGCCGCCGATCTCGTCGCCGTGCCCTGGGAAGGCGAGCGGCTCGCGCGCGTCGCGCTCGAAGTCACCACCGCGCTGCTCGAGGCGAGCCCGAGAGTCTCGTGGGAGCGTGGGAGCGTGGGAACGTGCGAACGTGCTCGCAACGAAGGAAACTGGTGGGTAGATGCCGCCGGGCTCGGTGAAGAGAAGAAGCTCGCACAGCACCTTCTGCGCATCGCAAAGAAAGCCGATTTCGGTCCTGCTTACGTTGGCATCGCCGATTCTGCCATCGCGGCCTATGCAGCGACGTTCCCCGTTCCCACGCTCCCACGTTCCCGTGTTCCCACGCTGTCGCGCATTGTCCCCAGCGGCCGTGATGCCGCCTTTCTTGCTCTCTATCCGCTGGGGCTGCTCGAGCTGGACGAGGATCTCGCCGGCACCTTCACCGCACTGGGCCTGGTCACCGTCGGCCAGGTCGCGGCGCTCAACGGCGACGAGGTCGAATCGCGCTTCGGCCCTGAAGGTCTCGCCGCCCACCGGCTGGCGCGCGGTATCGACGGCCGCGGCCCCACCCTGCCGCGCGACGCCACGCTTCCCTGCGCCGAGTGCGACCTGGGCGCGCCGGTCGCCACCGCCGAGCCGTTGCTCTTCGTGATGAAGGGCGCCCTGTCATCGTTAGGCGCCGTGCTCCGCGACAAGGGACTCGTGGCGCGCGAGATCACCATCACCCTTTCTCTCGACGACGGATCCCGTGCCGAGCGCAGCGTCCGGCCGGCGCGGCCGACATCGCACGAGGGGGCGCTCTTCGACCACTGCCGCGCCGTCCTGGAGAACTGGCAGCTGGACGAGCCGGTGACCGGTATCGCGTTGCGCGCCACCGACACCGTTTCCGCCGCCAGCGAGCAGGGAAGCCTCCTCGCCACCCGCTGGGCCGATCCCGCGGCGCTCGCGGCGGCCTTCGACCGGATTCGCAGTAAAGAGGGAAACGACGCGGTCGCCATGCCACAATCGCGCGATGGCCACCTGCCCGCCGATAGGGGAGCCTGGTCGGACTCGGACGGGAAGGCGAGGAAACAGGGGGGCTTCGAAAAGTCGCTCGGCGTGCAGCGGCCGCGTCGGGGCTCACTGCCGGCCGAGCATACTCTTCTCCGCCCCCCTGCTTCCTCGCCTTCCCGTCCGAGCGCGCTGAGACTCCTCCCGGAACCGCGTTCGGTTCGGGTGCGATTGGGCCGCCGCGGACTCGAAGCGTTCAGGGAGGGCGAGGTGTGGACCGACGTGACCGCCTGGAGCGGGCCTGATCGCGTCGCGCCGAGGTGGTGGGAAGACGCGAACGGCACGCGCGATTATTTCATCGCGCGATCGGTGGCCGGCGAGCTGTGGCTGCTCTTCCGCTCCGGCAAGCAGTGGTACGTGGAGGGCTGGTGGGACTAGGGAACCAGCGTCACATCGGCGCGGTCGAGCTGCACCAGGCGCCGGTTGCCGCAACCCGCCGGCACAGCGCCGCCCACCACGTGTGCCTCGACCATCGCGATCCGGGCCGATCCGCCCAGCGGCGGCATGTTGCTCACCGCGTAGACGTGCGCGGGGAGCGAGAACGCTCCACCACTCATCAACGGGCAACCCAGGCTGTCCACCTCGAGCCTCGCCTCGCCGCCCATGTGGCGCGTGGTATCGGCCGCCGGGGCCAGCGCGATGAAACCCGCCATCCGCTCGGCATTGTCGTCGGCGGGATCGGCCATGATCGCCCGCAGCGCGAACTGCTGTGGGCCAGTCGGCGAGATGAGCACCGGCATCGGCAGCATCGTATCCTGTGGAAAAGCCGGACCCGGTGGATGCAGCGGGCAGATTCCCGCCTGCCGCGGCGTTGTCGTCGAGATCAACCGGACGGTGGTCGTGTCCAGGCGGATCCTCAACGAATCGTCGCTGCAGAAGTCCGGCACCCACGTTACCAGCAGCGCGCCGGGCTGCGCGGCGGTCACCGCCGCCGGCCACTCGATCCACTGAATGGGAAAGGGAAATGTGTTCGCGGCCGGCCCGATCGGATCCGCGCAGGCAGCGAATACCGCAACGCCGGCGGCGAGCAGCCATGAGTTACGTCGAACTGCACTGCCATTCCGGTTTCTCATTGCTGGACGGCTCCTCCACGCCCGAGACGCTGGTGGCGCGCGCCGCGAAGCTCGGCATGGGCGCCATCGCACTGACCGATCACGACGACCTCGGCGGCGCGGTGCGTTGCGCCGAGGCGGGGCGCGAGCACGGAGTTGAAGCGCTCATCGGTGTCGAGCTGACCGTCTCGTCCGATGCCGACCAGCGATCGCATCTCACGCTCCTTGCCTGTAATGAACAAGGCTACCGGAATCTGTCGCGGCTCGTCACCCTCGCGCGTAGCGGCGAGCGGGGTGATGCCTGCGCACCCTGGAACGACCTCGAGCGTCACGCGGCGGGCCTGTATGCCCTGACCGGGTGTTACTTCGGAGAGATACCCCGCCGGCTGGCCTGCGGTGACATCAAGGGAGGACGCCGCCTCGCCGGCCGCCTGGCCGAAGTCTTCGGCGGCAACGTGGCGGTCGAGTGCTGGGATCACGGCTTGCCCGAGGAGCGGGCCGTGGTGTCCGAGCTGATCGCCCTCGCCGGTGCACTCGACATTCCCTGGGTGGTGACCAACGACGTCCACTACGCCACTCCCGCGGGACGGCTGACCCACGACGTCCTCACCTGTCTGCGCCACCAGACCACCCTCGATGACGCGGGCACACTGCTCCGCCCCAACGGCGAGTGGTTTCTCAAGCGCCCCGAGCGGGTCGCGCATCACTGGCGACACTATCCCGAGGCGATCACGGCGACCCGCGCCATCGCGGAACAATGCGGCTTCCGCATGGGCCAGCTGACGCCGGCCCTTCCCGCGTTTCCGACGCCGATGGGCCAGAGCGCCGACGAATACCTGCGCCACCTCGTCATGCGCGGCGCGGGAGAGCGCTACGGCTCGCACTTCACCGCCCGCCACAAGCAGCAGCTCGATCACGAAATGGACGTCATCCGGCGCCTCGGGCTGGCCGGCTACTTCCTGATCGTCTGGGACATCGTGCGCGAGGCGAACCGCATCGGTGTGCTGGCCCAGGGCCGCGGCTCCGCCGCCAACTCCGCCGTCTGCTACTGCCTCGGCATCACCGCGGTGGATCCGATCGGGATGGAGCTGCTCTTCGAGCGCTTTCTCTCCGAGGACCGGCGCGAGGCGCCCGACATCGATATCGACTTCGCGCACCGCGACCGCGAGGAGGTCCTCCAGTACGTCTACCGCCGCTACGGCCGCGACCACGCGGCGATGGTCTGCGAGGCGATCTGCTATCGCGGCCGCGCCGCGGTGCGCGATGCCGCGCGCGTTCTCGGCTTCTCGGTCCAGCAGGCCGAGCGGCTCGCCGAGGATATCGATCAGTACGACACCGCCAGGAAAGCCGCCGATCGAATCGGGGAGGGAGCCGGCGCCACGCCGCTCGACCCCGGCGACCTCAGGGTGCGCCGCCTGGTCCAGGTCGTGAAGGGACTGAACCATCTTCCGCGCCACCGCAGCATCCACGTCGGCGGATTCGTGCTCTCGCGCGATCCCCTGGCCGACGTGGTGCCGATCGAGCCGGCATCGATGGCCGACCGCACCGTCATCCAGTGGGACAAGGACGATCTCGGCCCGGTGCGGCTGATCAAGATCGACCTGCTGGGCCTGGGGATGCTGACGCTGCTCCAGGACGGGATCAAGCTGGTGCGCCAGACCCGTGGCGTCGCCATCGATCTCGCCACGTTGCCGATGGACGATCCCGCGGTCTACGACATGATCTGCAAGGCCGACACCATCGGCGTCTTCCAGATCGAGTCGCGCGCCCAGATGAACACCTTGCCGCGGCTCGCCCCGCGGAAGTTCTACGACCTTGTCGTCGAAGTGGCGCTGATCCGGCCCGGGCCGATCCAGGGCGAAATGGTGCATCCCTATCTCAGGCGGCGCGCGGGAGAAGAGCCGATCGACTACCCGCATCCCTCGCTCGAGCCGATCCTCGAACGCACGTTAGGCATCCCGCTCTTCCAGGAGCAGGGGATGCAGGTCGCGATTGCGGCGGCGGGGTTCACCCCCGGCGAGGCCGACGAGCTGCGCCGCGCCATGGGGCACAAGCGCTCCCACGAGCGGATGGCGGCGATCTCCCGCAAGCTCATCGAAGGCATGTCGAACAACGGCATCCCGCCCGAGACCGCGCGCCGCATCTACAACCAGATCTCGGCCTTCGCCGACTATGGATTTCCCGAGAGCCATGCCGCCAGCTTCGCGCTGCTGGTCTACGCCTCGTCGTACCTCAAGCACTACTTCCACGCCGAATTCACCTGCGCGCTGCTCAACGCCCAGCCGATGGGATTCTACGCGCCGGGGACCATCGTCGAAGACGCGCGCCGCCACGGTGTCGAGGTGCGTGGCGTGGACGTGGTGCGGAGCGAATGGGATTGCACGATCGAAGATGGAGCGTTGCGCATCGGCTTCCGTTACGTCCACGGACTCGGAGAGAAAGCCAAAGCGAAGCTCGAGCCGCTCCTCGCCGGTCCGCGTCCGGGTTCGCTCGAGGAATGGGCCCGGCGCAGCGGGCTCAACGTGACCCAGCTGCGCGCCCTCGCCGAAGCCGGCGGCTTCGACAGCCTCTGGCCCAACCGCCGCTCGGCACTCTGGGAATTGCTCAAGCACGCGCGCGGCACCGCCGGGCCGCTGGCGCCGCAATTCAAGGATCGCCGCAAGGCGCCGGTGCCGGACCTCAAATCGTGGGAGTTGACCGAGGCCGACTATCGCGTGACCGGATTGTCTCCCGCCGGCCACCCGATGCGGCACCTGCGCGCGTCACTGCGGGCCGAAGGCGTGCTCGCCGCCGAAGACATCGCGC
This sequence comes from Gemmatimonadales bacterium, assembly GCA_036493755.1. Lineage (GTDB taxonomy): Bacteria > Gemmatimonadota > Gemmatimonadetes > Gemmatimonadales > JACORV01 > DASXPG01. Next base: position 1,909 of record DASXPG010000043.1, on the reverse strand, counting down.
AGCGCAGGGACGGCGACTGGATTTCGGTGGGCGGGCTGGTCATCGTCAGGCAGCGGCCCGAGACGGCCAAAGGATTCTGCTTCGTGACGCTGGAAGACGAGACCGGGCTGGTGAACGTGGTGATCACGCCGAAGCTCTTCGAGGCCAACCGCCGGATCATCGTCCGCTCGCCCCTGCTGGTGGTGCGCGGCATCCTCCAGGAGGAGCAGGGCGTCCTCAATCTCCGGGCCCGCACCTTCGTCGCGCCCGACCCCAGGGCCGGCGCGGCGCACGCCCGCTCACACGACTTCCGCTGAAACCAGCTCGGTGCGTCCATGCCCCCACGTGGCGAGGGCGAGGCCGGTGAAAATGATGAGCGACGCCACCGCCGAGCGAGCCGTCATCCGTTCTCCGAGCACGGCCGGCGCCACCAGCGCGGTCACGATGGGCTGCACGTAGACGTACATCGCCACCAGGCTCGACGCGGTGCGCTTGAGCGACCAGATCGAAAGCAGATAGGTGAGGAACGATGGAAATGCGATGATGTAGAGCAGCACCAGCAGCACTTTCGAATTCAGCTGCGCCCCGTCGACTTTCAGCAGCGCGGGAATCCCGACCGGCGCCATGAAGAGGGTGCCGAAGAGAAAGACGTAGGTCACTACGGTGATCGGCTCGAGTCGCTTCAGCAGATCCTTGGAGAGTACGAGATAGGCGGCGTAGCAGAGCGAGTTGATCGCCACCAGCGAATCCCCGAAGACGGTCGCCCCGGCGGCCGATGCTCCGCGTGCCAGGCCGAGATAGATCGCGCCCGCGCCGGCCAGCGCGATACCCGCCAGTTTGGCCGCCGACGCCCGCTCCCGCCCCAGCAGCAAGGCGACACCCAAAGTGAAGGCGGGAATCGTGGTGATCAGGATATTGGCGTGAACCGCAGTGGTACGCTCGACACCCAGCAGAAAGAGCGACTGGTTCAGCACCACGCCCAGCATCGACAGCCCGGCCAGCGCCGCGAGATCGCGGGGCCGGGTGACCGCGGCGCCGCGTCTCAGCCATTTCACCAGCAGAAACGCGATCGACGCCCCCGCGACGCGGAGCATGGCGATGCCTAACGGGTCGATGACGGGGAGAACCAGCTTGGCGGCGATGGGCAGGGTCGAGAAGATGACCTGTGTCGCCAGAAGGACGGAGTGAATCCGCCAGGTACTGGAGTTCAGGCGGCTCCGAGCGTCGATACCACGTCTACGCCGCGCGTCGCGAAGATGCGCTCGATCACCTCGCCGACCTTGTTGTTGGGGGTCGACGCACCGGCGGTGACGCCCACGACCAGCGGGCCATCGGCCAGCCAGCTCGAAGCGGTCGCTTCATCGTGCGACCCGACCGGCATATAGCGGATCGTTCCCGCGTCGGGACGCAGGCAGGCCGAATCCTCGACGTGGTAGGTGCGCACTTTCTCCGCGCACAGAGCCGCGAGATGATTGGTATTGCTCGAATTGTATCCGCCGATCACCACGCAGACGTCCACGCCGCCCTCGAGCATCTTGACCACGGCGTCCTGCCGGTCCTGCGTCGCCGAACAGATGGTGTCGAAGCTGCGGAACCGTTCGTCCACGGCACTTTCACCAAAACGCTTGCCGATCGAGCGCCGCACTTCGGCGGCGATCGCCAGCGATTCTCCCGAGAGCATCGTCGTCTGGTTGGCGACACCGATGTGGAGCAGGTCCTTCTCGAAGTCGAGGTCCGCCGACGAGGCCTTGCCGAACCGGGTGCGGAGGCCGCCGACGTTCTCGCCCTTCTCGATGTAATCGCAGACGATCCGCGCCTCGGCCATATCGCGAACCACGAGATATTTCCCGCCGGGATACTTGGTCACCTGCGAGGCGGTCGCCTTGGTCTCTTCGTGGAAGTACTTGCCGTGGATCAGCGCCGTGAATCC
>DASXPG010000042.1:0-5639 GCA_036493755.1 Gemmatimonadales bacterium | reverse complement strand
AGCAGCTCGATTGGCAGCCGCAGCTGACCAGACTCCTTGCCCAGACCGGCTTTTTCTACGCGCTCTATTTCGCGGTGGATCTGGCGGCGTCGCTGGTGGCATTCATCCTGGACGACGAGGATTACAAGCAGCTCTGGTGGCTGTTCTGGCAGCGCTTCATCTACCGGCAGACGATGTACTATGTACTCTGGAAAGCGGTGGTGGGCGCGATCAAGGGAAAGAGATTCGGCTGGGGGAAGATCCAGCGTACCGGCACCGTTCATCAGTTTACAACGAGCGCACCTACTGGATAACCGCTTGATTCCCAAGTAGCTTACCAGAACAACATACCACCTGCTCCCGTTGCACCAGCGGGGGCCGAGAGACCAAAGGAGGGTGCGAGACGTGACCCGTCGTTACGAAGTCGTCTACATCTTTGATGCCGCGCTCGATGAGGCAGCCGTGAATGAACGGCTGGGGCGCTTCAACGCGCTCCTGGGCGCCGGTGTCACCCCGAATCAGAATCACTGGGGAAAGCGCAGTCTCGCGTTCCCGATCCGCCGCCACGAAACCGGCTACTACGTGATCTCGCAGTTCGAGGCCGAGCCGTCGGTGCTGCCCGAGTTCGAGCGGGCCATCAAGCTCGAGGAGGGCGTGGTGCGCTTCCTCGTCGTCGCGCAGGGGCCTGAGGCCGCTGCGCCGGTCCCGGTCGAGTCGGCCGTGGGCGCCGAGGAGGATGACGAATAATGATGAAGTCCACGCGTTCCAAGACCTGTCCGGTCTGCGAGGCCGGTGTGCGGGTGCTCGACTACAAGGATGATCGCGCCCTGGGCCGGTTCCTGACCGATCGCGGCAAGATCCTGCCGAGCCGCCTGTCGGGGATGTGCGCCCGCCATCAGCGGCAGCTGGCCACGGCCATCAAGCGGGCCCGCCAGCTCGCCCTGTTGCCGTACATCAAGGGTTACGGGCAGTAGTCCGGCCGCGGCGACGCGGTCGCCGCGCAGTGTGCTGAGGTTCGTCCTCGGCGCCCTGACGTACTTCTTCGCACTCGCTTTCGTGAGCCCGGTGGCGCTGATCACCGGGCCGCTGGCCCTGCTGCTGCTCTTCCAGCGGCCCACGCGGCGCGAAACGTTCATCGGCCTGCTCTTCCTCGCCTTCACGGTGTGGAGCGTGACGGGAGCGGCCGACGGGTTCGACCGGGTCGCCGATGCCTGGGTCTGCCTGCTGATGGGCGGCGTCGCCGTGGCGCTCGGCAGCGGCGCGCAGGAGAACCGCGGCAAGCTGGTGAGCGGCGGGCTGATGGCGGTCGGTGCCGCCGGCACCGCCGCGGTGCTGGTGGTGCTGGCCACGCCCTTCTCCTGGCACGAGCTCTACTGGCTGGCGACGCGGCACTACAGCATGCTGGCCCGCGTGGCGCAGGAAGTGATGTCGCAGAACCTCAGCAACCTGCCTAACGGGAGCGAGTTGCTGCAGACGATGGACGCCACGCTCGACTGGATGGTCGAGATGGTGAGCCGGCTCCTCCCCGCCCTGGTCCTGCTCCAGTCGGTTGCGGCGCTGGCGATGGCGTGGGGACTCTATCGCTGGTTCGTGCGGCAGCCCGAAGGGGAGCCGCTGCCGAGGCTGCGGGACTTCCGTTTCAGCGACCAGCTGATCTGGGGCGTGGTGCTGTCGCTGGTGGCGCTGGTGTTTCCGGGGGTCCAGTCGCTGCACCTGATCGGCGGAAACCTCGCGGCGTTTTTCGGCGGGCTGTACGTGGTCCGGGGACTCGGCATCGTCGCGTCGCTGGCCGGAGCCGCGGGCGTCGGCGGGCCGTTCGTGGCGCTGCTCGCGAGTTTTCTCACGATTTTTCTGATGCCGGTGGTGATGATCGGTGCCCTGGCGCTGGGTGTGACGGATACCTGGGTGGATTGGCGGAAGCTGGCCTTGAAGGCCAAGAAGAGCTGACACTCGACTTCGGAGCAAAGTCATGGACGTAATTCTCAGACAGGACGTCGACAAGGTCGGCAACGCCGGCGAGCTGGTGACGGTGAAAGACGGCTTCGCGCGCAACTTCCTGCTGCCGCGCGGCCTCGCCTTCCTCGCGACCGACGCCAACCGGCGCCGTCTCGAAGCCGAGCGGGGCCAGAAGGGGCGCAAGCACGCCGCCGAAGTCCAGGTGTCGCGCGACATCGCCGCGCGCCTCGAGTCCGTCTCGCTCACCTTCACCATGAAGGCCGGTGAAGGCGACAAGCTCTTCGGCTCGGTCACCGCCTCCGATGTCGCCGAGCGGCTCAAGGCTGAAGGCTTCAGCGTGGACAAGAAGACGATCGAGCTGGACGAACCCCTCAAGGCCCTCGGTGTCTACAAGGTGCCGGTGCGGCTGCACGCCGAAGTGAAGCCGGAGGTTCGCGTCTGGGTGGTCCGCGAGTAGAACGCTGGTGCCGGGCATTGGATATCTCGACGGGCCCAGGCTGCGGCGCTCGCTCCTCGCGGCGGCGCAATGGGTGGCAGCGGGCCGCGACGAGCTGAACCGCATCAACGTCTATCCGGTTCCCGACGGCGACACCGGGACCAATTTCTTCTTCACCATGAAGTCGATCGCCGAGGCCCTCCAGCGCCTGGGCGATGCGCCCCTCCCCGACGTCTCGCGCGCCGCGGCCCAGGCCGCCGTGATGGGCTCGCGCGGCAACTCCGGGATGATGCTCTCCCATTTTCTCGTCGGTTTCGATGAAGGCATCGGCGCCCGCTTCCGCATCCGGGCCCGCGAGCTGGCCGCCGCGATCACGCTGGGATCCCAGCGCCTCGAGGGCGCGCTCGAGCACCCGGTTGAAGGGACGATTCTCACCGTCTGTCGCTCTGCCGCGGCGGGAGCGCAGGCCGCGGCGGATCGCGGCGCCGACGTCGGCGGCGTGCTCCGCGAGTCGCTGGCCCAGGCCGAAGAGGCGCTCGCCCGCACCCCCGATCTGCTGCGCGAGCTGAAGAAGGCGGGCGTCGTCGACGCCGGTGGCAAAGGCTTCGTGCGGATGATCGAGGGAGTGGTCCGGCTCATCGACGGCAAGGCGACCCAGGAAGCCACCGAGGAGGCGGCGGCCTTCGCCGGCGCGGCGCCGGCGGCGAGCGCCGAGGTCGTCGAGGACCGCGACCACCGCTACTGCACCGAGGTGCTGGTGCGAGGCGCGGCGCTGCCAAGCAGCGCGGCGGCGCGCGAAAAACTGCACGAGCTGGGCGGCGGCTCGCTCCTGGTGCTCCGCACCGGCGAGCTGCTGCGGGTCCACGTGCATCTCAACGAACCCGACCTGCTCTTCAACTTGGCCGAAGGCTGGGGCGAGATCGTCAGCCGCAAGGCCGAGGATATGCGCGAGCAGCATCGGATGCTCAGCGAGGCGTCGCGGCCTGTCGGCATCGTCGCCGACAGCTCCTGCGACATTCCCGACGAGCTGCTCGACCGTCACGGCATCGGCCTGGTGCCGCTCCAGGTGATGATGGGCGACAAGGTCTACCAGGATCGCGTCGAGATCAGCGCCGAAGCCGTCTACAAGACGATGCGCGCCGGCAACCACCTCACCACGTCGCAGCCCACCGTCGCCATGTTCGCCGAATCGTTCGCGCATGCGCGGGCCGGCGCGGAATCGGTGGTCGGCGTGATCCTGTCATCGACGCTGTCGGGCACCTGGGGCAACGCGGAATCGGCGGCCAAGGCGCTCAAAGTGGGCGGCATCCACCTGGTGGACAGCCGCAGCGCCTCGCTCGGCGTCGGCTTGCTGGCGATCCGCGGCGCCGAGCTGGCCGAGGCCGGCTGGTCCGCCGTGGCCATCGTGTCCGAGCTGGAACGTCTGCGCAGCCAGTCGGGGATGTTCTTTACTGTAGATACGCTGGACAACCTGGTCCGATCGGGGCGCGTATCCAGAGTGAAGGGATGGCTGGGCAACCTGCTGGACATGAAGCCGATTCTGTCGCTCGACGCTGAGGGTCGGGTGACGCCGGTCGACCGGGTACGGGGCCGGGCCGCCTTGCTGCCCCGGGTCATCGAGCTGGTGCGGGACGCGCTCCCCGAGCGTTACGAGCGACTCCGGATGGGAGTCGCTCATGCGGACGCGGAGGCGACGGCCCGGCAGATCAGGGATGCCCTGCACCTCGCCTTCCATCCGGTCGACATCGTGCTGACCCCGATCACGGCGGTGATCGGCGTTCACGCGGGACCCGACGCCTGGGGTGTTTTCTGGCAGGTGGAAGATGGGATTCCGGCTGCACTTGGGAACAAAGCGCCGGGTGCCCGGATATGAGGAAGAAGCCGCCGGTTCGCCCCATTGCGCGGAGACCGCGCCGGCCCAATCCTGCAATCAATGTTTCGCTCGACGCGGCTGTTGCCGCGTGCGGGGAGCGGAAGGCACTGGACGGCGTGGTGATTGATCTGAGGCATCTATCCGATGCCGCGGATTACTTCGTCGTCGTTTCGGGGACGTCCGATACGCACGTTCGGGCGATCGCCGAGTACGTGATTGAAACACTGGGTGCGGCCGGCCTCAAACCGTACCAGGTTGAGGGACTGAACCAGGGGCGCTGGGTGCTCGTCGACTACGTAGATACCGTGGTCCACGTCTTCCATCCGACGCTCCGGTCGTTCTATCAGTTGGAAGGCTTGTGGGGTGACGCACCCCAGCGTCGATTCTAACGCGTCCGATACTCAGGAGAACGCAATGCGCAGACACCTGGTTCAGCTTTCCCTCGCCGCCCTGTTTGTACCCACGGTGCTGCTCGCGCAGTTCGGCCAGAACAAGGTCCAGTACCGGACCTTCGACTGGCACGTGATCGAGACGCAGCATTTCGAGGTCCACTATTACGGCTCTGAGCGCCAGCCCGCCCTCGATGCGGCACGCATGGCGGAGCGCAGCTATGCCCGGCTCTCGCGCATCCTTCAGCACGAGTTCCAGGAACGGAAGCCGATCATTCTCTACCAGTCGGCGTCGGACTTCTCTCAGACCAACACGACCGACGAGGATCTCGGCGACGCCATCGGCGGCTTCACCGACTTCAATCGCAACCGGATGGTGCTCCCCTTCACCGGGGCCTATGCCGACTTCGAGCACGTGCTCCAGCATGAGATGGTGCACGCCTTCCAGTACGACATTTTCAGCCACGGCCACGCCGGTGCAGGCATCAACACCATCAGCCAGATCAATCCGCCCCTCTGGTTCATGGAGGGCATGGCCGAGTATCTGTCGATCGGCCCGGTCGATCCTCACACCTCGATGTGGATGCGCGACGCGGCGATCCACGGCCACATGCCGAGCATCGAACAGCTGAATTACGATCCGCGCTTTTTCCCCTATCGCTATGGCCATGCCCTTTGGGCCTACATCGGCCAGAAGTGGGGCGATGAGTCGATCGGCGCGATCCTCCAGGGAACGCTCTCGGGCGGCATCGAGCACAGCTTCGAACGGGTGCTCGGCATCAGCCTCGAGAACCTCGACGATGAATGGATCGAGGCGGTGCAGAACACCTACCTGCCGCAGCTGCCCGAACAGCAGCGGCCTCGGTCCATGTCGCACCTGGTACTCAATCAGCGGAATTCGGGGGGCGGCTACCATGTGTCGCCGCAGCTTTCGCCCGACGGCAGCAAGGTCGTCTACCTGTCGGAACGCAACTTCTTCTTCGTCGACCTCTACATGGCCGACGTC
>DASXPG010000041.1:0-3832 GCA_036493755.1 Gemmatimonadales bacterium | reverse complement strand
GCTCGCGGGTGTGGAGCGGGGGCTGGCCCGCGAGGATCACCACCGGCGCCGCCGCGTACTGCGCGACGGCGATGCCAGTCACGCCGTTGACGAAGCCGGGGCCGCCGCCGATGACGGCCACCGCCACCTCGCCGGTCGCGCGCGCCCAGCCCTCCGCCATGTGCACCGCGGCGGCCTCGTGACGCGTGCCGACGATCTCGATCTGCTCGGCGACAAGGGCGTCGAAAATGCTGTTGGTCTGGTCCGAACATAGCGCGAACACGCGGTGGACGCCGAGCTGCTTCAACGCCGCCGCCAGGTCGCTCGCGCCGGTGCGGGTGGATTCCATCTTCATGGCTGCGTCCCGTTCTCCTGTTCTACTGCGCCGCGTCCGCCTGGATGCCCGCCAGCTTGATGACGCGGCTCCATTTCGCGATCTCCGCCACGATGAGCTTCTCGAGCTCCGCCGGCGTCGAGAGGCGAACCTCCGAGCCTTCGGCCGCGAGGCGGCTCTTCACGTCCGGCGCCTGGAACTGGCGCGCGACCTCCTGGTGCAGGCGATCCACGATCTCCGCGCCGGTGCCGGCCGGCGCCACCAGGGAATAGTACTGCTCGACATCGAAGCCCTTCAGGCCCGCCTCATCCAGCGTCGGCAGGTCCGGCAGCAGGTTGCTTCGTGTCAGGCTCGCGATTCCGAGCGCGCGCACCCGGTGGTTCTTGAGGAGCGGCATCGCCGGCAGCAGATTGCAGAACATCAGGTCCGTCTCGCCCTGGACCACCGATATTACTCCCGGCAGCGCGCCGCGGTACGTGACGTGCACCAGCTTCATGCCCGTCATCGAGCTCATCCACGCTCCCGCGATGTGGGCGGCGCTGCCGGCGCCCGGCGAAGCGTAGTTCAGGCCGCCGGGCCGCGCCTTCGCCAGCGCGATCAGGTCCTTCACCGTGCGCACCGGCACCGACGGATGAACGACCAGCACGTAAGTCGTCGCGGCGAGCAGAGAGATCGCGGCGAAATCCGCGGGAGATTTGTAGGGAAGGTTCGGGTGCAGCGCCGGCGAGCTGATGAGCGTCAGCGTCGTGCCGAGCAGCAGCGTGTAGCCGTCCGCCGGCGCCTTCGCCACGTAGTCGGTGCCGAGCTGCCCCGATGCGCCGGGCCGGTTCTCCACGATGATCTGGCGGCCGAGCGGGCGGGCGAGTTTCTCGGCGACCATCCGCCCGACGAGGTCGGCGCCCCCGCCCGGCGCATTCGCCACGACGAGGCGGATGAGCTTCGCCGGATAGGCAGCGCCCGGAACCTGCGCCGAGGCTGCACCCGCCGCGGCAAGCAGCAGCGCCGCGGCCGCGTGCCGCAGAAAACGATCCGTACCAGCCATGATCTGCCGCTACTTGGCCTCGCGCATCGCCTTCGCCTTCTGCGCGGCGGGGCGATCCCAGCACTTGCGCAGCCAGGCGTTCAGCTTGGGCCACTTGCCGAGATCGAGCGTCAGCGCGCGGAACAGCGCCGAGGCGACGTTGAGGTCGGCGACAGAGAACTGCGGACCGGCGAGCCATTCCGATTTCTTCAGCGCTGCCTCCAGCGCGTCGAACGCCGGCACGATCTCCTTCCACGCCGCGTCGGCGACGTCCGCCTTGCGCTCGGCCTGCGGCAGGTCGTTGGTGTGACGGCAGTAGTTGACGACCTGACGGTCGAGGCGGTCGGTCTCCCACAGGCTCCACTGCATCGCCAGGGCCTCCAGCTTCGGGTCCGACGGGGCGAGCGGGCTCTTGTGCTTCTTCGCCAGATACACGTTGATCGCCATCGATTCCGACAGGACGAAGCCGTCGTCGTCGATCGTCGGCACGCGCGCGTTGGCGTTCAGCGCCAGATATTCCGGCGTCTTGGTCTCCGGCGCACGCGGCAGCCAGTTCTTGTGGTCGTACTGCAGGCCCAGCTCGCCCAGCATCCACAGCACGCGCACCGCGCGCGATTTAGCCGAGCCATATAAGCGAAGCATGTCTTGTCCCTTTCAGAAAATGGGTGATGAATGATGGCTGATAAGTGATGCGTTTCCCGCGCCGCGGGACAGTCCTGCCGACTTTCGCCTTTCGACTTTCGCGTTGCTTACTGCGGCGGCTTGATCCCGGCGTCGCGGATCACCTTGGCCCAGCGCTCGGACTCGGCGCGCACAAACTTCGTGGTCTCCGCCGGCGTGCTGGGACTCGCCTCGAGGTCCACCTGCGCGAGCTTCGCCCGCACGTCCTGCGCATTCAGCGCTTTCACGAACTCGCCGTTCAGCCGCTCCACGACATCGGGCCTGACGCCCGCTGGCACGAACACGCCGTACCAGGTGATCACCACCAAGTCGGGCATGCCCGCCTCCGCCGTGGTCGGCACGCTGCCGAGCGCCGCGGCGCGCTTCGGCGCCATCACCGCGAGCGCGCGCACCTTGCCGGCGTTGACGAGCGGGATTGCCGCCGGCACGGTCGAGGTCACCATGTCCACCTCGCCGCCCAGCATCGCGGTCATCGCCAGCGCCGCGCCCTTGTACGGCACGTGCACCATGGCGAGACCGTTCAACGTCTTGAACAGCTCGCTGCCCAACTGGCTGCCCGAGCCGACGCCGCCGGAGCCGTAGTTCAACTTGCCCGGGTGGGATTTCGCGAGCTTCACCAGCTCCGCGAGGCTCTTCGCCGGCACCGATGGATGGACCACCATCACGTTGGGCACGGTCGCGATCAGCGTAACCGGCGCGAAATCCCGGAACGGGTCATAGCCGACCTTGGTGAACAGGATCGGGCTGATGACAATGGTAGCGCTCGTCAGCAGCAACGTGTAGCCGTCTGCCGGCGCCTTGGCGACGATCTCGGAAGCGAGGCTGCCGCCGGCGCCGCCGCGGAAATCCGGCACGACCGGCTGACCCATCGGCTCGCGCAGCTTGTCCGAGAGCAACAACGCGAGGATATACGGCGAGCCGGTGGGAAACGCCACCACCAGACGCACCGGCTTGGTCGGATACGCCGGCCCTGAACCCGTCGCAGCGGTTTGCGCGACACCGGGCAGCGGTCCGAGCGCGAGCGCCGCGCCCAGAATCCATCCACCGTATCGCTTCATTCCTCCTCCGCGCCGTCCTGCTAATTTCTTCCCATCATATCCGTAACCGGTGGAAGGTTTAAATATGAATAAAATCAGCTATTTATATGTTTTTTGTCCGCAATCCGGTCTTTTCGTCCACACCGTGCATGGCGCACCCGCAATCGGCACGGCAATACGGGGAATCGGACGGGACCACGGCGAGCGGCGGACGCCGCGATCAGGCAACGGAGATCAGCGCGGCTTTGGCGGACGCTGGTGAAATTTTCTGCCCTGGCGCTGGCCGCGATGCTGGCCGCCGCCGGGCCGCTGCTGGCCGCCGCCCTGCCGCTGCTGTTGCTGCTGGCTGCCGCTCGACATCGGGCCGGTGTGGCGCACGTTCGGGTTCGGCCCGCCCTGGCGGTTGCCGGAGTGGAGCATGATCTCGAGCTCGTTCAGCTCGTCCCACTCGGCGTCGGTGCGCTGGCGCTCGGGAATCGCCTGCAGCTGCTGCAGGCGCGTGCGTGCAGAAATTGGTTCTGAGTCGCTCACACCGCTATTATCTCATTCTTTTCGCGGCCGTAGCGGTGAACCCCCGGAATCCCGCGCCCGCCGCCCGTCACCTAAAGGAGACAGCATGGCCGCCACCAATTATCTACCGGAAGTCCTGGAAACCACCGAGACCGAGCAACTCGCCACGGGCTTCATCTTCACCGAGGGCCCGCTGTGGCACCCCGACGGTTTCTGGTACTTCGTGGATCTCCGCCGCAACCGGCTGCACCGGATGCGGCCTGGCCAGAC
>DASXPG010000040.1:0-4784 GCA_036493755.1 Gemmatimonadales bacterium | reverse complement strand
TGGCGCTTCCCGACACCAGCGAGTTCAGCATTCGTCCGTACAAGCCGCATTACGCCGCGGACTTCATCAGCCGGCCGACCATCGGCTATGCGCGCGACAATTTCGGCCGCGGCCTTTTCGGCGGCGCGGCGATCTCGCTCTCGGATCTGCTCGGCGACCACATGATGGCTTTCGCCGGGTCGGTCAACGGGCGCATTTCGGAGGCCCAGCTCTACGGCGCCTACACCAACCTGGCGCATCGCTGGAACTGGCAGGTCGGCGGCGCCCAGGAGGTCTACTACTACTACACGGGCCAGTCGACAATCAGCGGCGACACCGTGAACCAGGCCCTCGACCGCTGGATCGCGCGCGAAGTCTTCGGCCGCGCCATCCGGCCCTTCAACCGGTTCCAGCGACTGGAGCTGGGGATGTACGGCGTCGATCTCTACCGCAGCACGCTGAACCAGCTGGTCTTCTACGATCCGACCGGCATCCCGCTCGGCGAGCAGGACGTCATCACGAATGGGAGCAACGTTTTCTACGCGCTCCCCTCGGCGGCACTGGTCTACGACAACTCACTCTTCGGCTACACCAGCTCCTTCTACGGGCAGCGCTACCGGCTGGAAGTCGGCCAGGCGGTCGGCGGTTATCGCTACACCCAGTTCGTCGGTGACTTCCGCAAATACGTCTCGCTCGGCTTCCCCTGGACCATCGCCGCGCGTATCACGACGGTGGGACGATTCGGCCGCGACGAAGGCATCTTCCCCACCTTCCTGGGCACCACCGACCGGGTCAGGGGCTACACCTATGGCTCCTACAGCAACGGTGAGTGCGGATTGAACGGAACCCAGGCCGCCTGCAACGAGTTCTACCGGCTCATCGGCTCGCGCATGGCGGTGGCCAGCGCCGAGTTCCGCTTCCCGCTGATCCGTGGCAACGCGCTTGGCTTCCTGCCGATCGGCCTGCCGCCCATTGAAGGCGTGATCTGGACCGACGCAGGCCTGGCATGGAATGGCGGCGACGATGTCCACTGGACGCGTCCCGCGAATCCTGCGGCAACCGACCGCTGGCCGATTTCATCCTACGGCGCCGGCGTCCGGATCAACGTGTTGGGCTTCGTGATCATGAGCGTCGACTACGCGGTGCCGCGCAATCGTCCGGCGTGGGTTGACGGCACCGGCGCGGTTCACAAGCAGGGCGGATATTGGATCGTGAGTTTGACGCCGCCCTTCTGAGCAAGAGCCAAGTACACAAGAACCAAGAGCCAAGTATCAGGCAGAAAAGCATGAGGGTTCCGGATGTTGTCGGAACCCTCTTGCTTTAGTCCTGGCTCTTGGTTCTTTGATACTTGGTTCTTGATTCTCCCCTTTGCCTCACCCTCTCACGGGACTACATTCCACCACGAATCCCGTGCCCAATCGGCTCTCGGCGTCCCTCGCGCTAATGCTGCTGGCCGCGTGTGCGAAATCCGCACCCGGCGCCGGAGAAAGACTCGCCGCCGACACCGCGAAATCCCATCAGGCCCGCCCCATGACGGCGGCCGCGTTTCGCCTTCCCGACCATGGCGGAACCCTTTCCATCTATATGTTGCCCGGGCTCGACACCACATCATGGGGCGGCGCCAGCCGCCTCGGCGGCGCTCGGGCGGCGGTCGGGGCGGACCTCCCCGGCCGCCGGCTCCTTTTCGTGGATTCGACCGGCAGCATATCGTCCTTCGATCTCGTCAGCCTGCGGCAGAAGACCATCGCGCCCCGTCATTCGATCACCACCATCGCCGCCGATGGATCGCTCATGGCGGTTGATTCCGCGGGCGACGTGATCGAGTCGCACCCGTATGAAACTCCCCTCTGGCACACCGGCGTTGGCCGGGGCGTGACCCATGTGTTCGCCGCACCGGGGCCGGAGCTGCTGGTGATCCGGCACACCCAGGCCGGCGATTCGCTGGAAATCGCGTCGAAAGAAACCGGCGTCTCCCAAAGCGCCCGGGTACCCGATGCCGTGGATGTCGTGGCCAGTGTGGACGGCGACGCCGTCGCCTTCGCCACCGATTCGGGTATCGTGGTGGATGAGAGCAGCGAGTTGACCCATCCCTGGTTCGTGAAGCTCGAGGGACATCCCCGCGCGCTGACCTTCACGCCCTCCGGCCACCGGCTCTACGTCGCACTGAAAGACAAGAACGAGCTGGCGGTGATTGACCGCTTCAGCCGCAAGCAGCGCGGATCGGTGTCGCTGCCCGGTCCAGCCACGGCGCTGCGCGCCGATCCCTGGGGCCGCGCCATCATGGCTCGCGGCGAAGGCACCCAGGACATCGACATCTGGGTCATCGGCATCGCGCGCGACGCATTGGCGGGCACCCTCCACGGCACCTGGTCGAGCGACCTTCCCGCCGCGACCGAAGGCGGCGTGATCCTGTCGCGCGAAGGGACGAGTGTGGTAGCGCGCGACATCCATACGCTCGATTCGGTGGCCGCGGTCGAGGGCGGAGCGCGCGATCTCTGGTTCGCCGGGCGCTGGGTGCCGACATCGGCGACCGCGGGCGTGAGGGCCGCCGCGGCGCTGGGTGACACCACCCATGTGCAAAACCAACGGTCGACCGTCAACGGCCAGCGGCCAACAGCAGACACGACGCAGCGCGGCTCGCCGTCAACCGCAAGCCGTGAACCGCCGACCCCCAAGCCCGCGGCGCAGCAGGCTCCGACCTTCTGGATCCAGCTCACGTCGACGACGAGCGAGGCGCAGGCCCGCTCCCTGGTGGCCGAGCTGCATAGTGCAGCTGCGCAGGTCCTCACTCCCAAGACCGAGGACGACACCTGGCGGGTGGTGGTCGGTCCCTTCTGGACCCGCGATGCCGCCGATTCAGCCGGCCGCTCGATCGGCAAACCCTACTGGGTCCTGGACCGCGCGCGCGACGCGCGGGTTCGTCCGTGATGGTGACCCAGCTCCTCACGGCCGACCTTGGCAGCACGGTGCCGGATTTGCTGGCGGGATCGTCGGTGGTGGCGATCGTTCCCGCGACCGAGCTGCTCGGCTGGTCGGCGGAAATGGCGTGGGAGGTGGCGCGCGCCGCCGCATCAGGCGGACGGCGGACGGTGCTGATCGATTGCTTCGTCGACGCGCCGACGCTCCACGGCGTGCACGAGGGCAACACCGAAGGACTGGTGGATGCCTTTGAATACGGCGCGTCACTCAACCGCATCGTACAGCAGCAGCCCCAGGCCGATCTCTTTTTCATCCCCGCCGGTACCTACACCGCCGCCGCTGAGCCGCTGATGCAGCATCCGCGCTGGAAGCGGCTGAGCGCCGGTTTCCGGCACGAAGAAGCGCTGCTCCTTCTATATGTGAGCGCGGAGCATCTGGCCGGACTCGCCGCCGAGCCCGATGGGCTCATCGTGCTGGCCCCGCAGGGACAAGGACTGGCCGCCGCTGAGTCGCCGGCCCTCGCGGAAGCGGTGGGGCGCGGGATGCCGCTCCTGGCGGTGGTCGCCGATGAAAGCGCGGTCGCGCGAGCCAGCGGTGCGCACCCGATGCCGACCGCCCCACCTCCCGCGGCGCACGAGCTTCCCGACGTCCACGAGGAAGCGACGCTCGAGCCGGTGCCGGTGCGCCCCTCGCGGCCGTCCCGCGCCAGCGCACCGTTCGCCTTGCTCGCGCCGGAAGAACCGTCTTCGAGCCGCGGCATCTGGATGCTCGTGATCCTGGTCGTGGCACTGGCCGGACTCGCCCTCGCCTACCGTTTCGGCGGTCTCGAGCTGGTGTTCGGAACCAAGCCGCGGGGCCAACCGACGCCCGCGGCCGCTCGCGCTCCCGCACCGACGACCGCGCCCGCCGCGCCGCGTGACTCCGCAATGCCGGCCGCACCGGCTACGCTGCCGGCGCACGCCGCGGCCCTGCCGTTGCCGTTTGTCGTCCAGGTGGCGGCGCTGCCGTCTATCGCCGGCGCCTTCACCCTCCGCGACACGCTGGCGGCGCACGGAACGCCCGCACTGGTCGCCCCGGTGCGGCTGGGCGCGACGCGGGGCATCTATCGGGTGGATGCCGGGCCTTTCGCCACCAGGCGCTCGGCCGACTCGACCCTCGCCGCGTTGCGGCAGGCCGGGCTGCTGCCGCCGAACGCCGGCCTCACCCTCAGCCTTCCTCTCTCGATCTCGTTAGGCAGCCGTGCGGGTCGCGCCGAGGCCGAGGCCGAGCGCGCACGCCTCCGGGCCGCGGGCGTTCCCGCCTTCATCCTCGGCCAGCCCGACGGGACCTTCATGCTGTTCGCCGGCGCGTACGATGTGCCGGCCCAGGCGTCACTCCTCCAGGACCTTCTCACTCCAACCGGCAGCGCGGACAGTCTCGTTCCGCGCTCGGGGTACCTGCCATGAAGCTGCGCCGTCTCGAGCTCACCGGATTCAAGTCCTTTGCCGACACCGTCGAGGTCCAGATCGGCGACGGGGTGACCGCCATCATCGGTCCCAACGGCTGCGGAAAATCCAACGTGAGCGACGCGGTTCGCTGGGTCCTCGGCGAACACAACCCGCGGGTGCTGCGAGGCGCCCGGATGGAAGAGGTCATCTTCCAGGGAAGCTCCGGCCGGCGGCCGCAGAACGTGGCCGAAGTGTCGCTCTACTTCGACAACACCGATCGCGGGCTCGATCTCGATTTCGCCGAGGTCGTGGTGTCGCGCCGCGTGTCCCGTTCCGGTGAGAGCGAATACCTCATCAACAACGCCGAGGTCACCAGGCGCGAGCTGATCAGCAAGTTGGCCGGCACCGGGCTCGGTACCGATCAGAGCGTGGTGATCGAGGCGCGGATGATCGATGCGC
>DASXPG010000039.1:0-20355 GCA_036493755.1 Gemmatimonadales bacterium | reverse complement strand
GCGGGAGAGCCGCTCGTCGTCGAGCTCGAGGGTCGGGATGCGGCGCAGCTGGCCCACGGTGTTGTTGATCTGCGGCCGGTAGGTCTGCTGCTCGGAGCCAAGCTCCTGGGAGAGCGAGGCGGCCAGCGCGGGAATCGCGCTGCTCTGCAGCGAATCGATCTCGCCCTGGAGCTGGAGCACCGGAGCCGCTTCATCAGTGTAGCGGGTCTTGAGATCGCGAAGCTGGGCCTGCTTGGCGGTCACGGCCGCCAGGGCTTCGGTCAGCTCGGGGGAATTGTGCGTGGCCGGGAGGGCGGCGAGCGCTTCGACGCGGAGCGGCTGGCCGGGACGCGTATGCGCCACCTGGTCGAGCACTGCCTTCTGGCGCGCCAGGTCATCCATGGTACCCTGCAGCTGCCAGGGCTGGGGCACGTTCACATTGGGCTGTTCCTGCGCGACGGTGCGCGCGCCCAGGGCGCCGGCGGTGCGGATACGATAATCACGCAGCCGCAACTCGGCGCTGTCCAGGTTCTGCTTCGCATGGTCGTACTGGTCGCTCAGAATGGTGGCGAGATCCTGGAAGCGGCGCTTCTTCATCTCCGCCGCGATGACCACGGTGCGTGAGGCCACCGCATTGACGATACCCGCGGTGCGGGCAGCATCTTTTCCTTTCAATTGAATGACCAGGAAGCTCGAGCCCTCATCGACGCGGACCTTGAGGTCCTTCGCCAGCGCCTGTGACGCCTCGTAGGGCGCCATGACGTTGACCTCGAGCCGCTTGCCAGCCGGCAGCAGCGCCGCCGAGGGCGCCCACTGGATTCCCTGCGCCAGGCCGATGGAATCGCCGACGTTGCCGCGCTGGAGAACGGTGCCGTCCTGCTGGTCGAACTCGAAGGTCCGGCCGCTGCGGGCAACGATGACTCTATAGATACCGGGGATGAGCTGATCGGTGATCTGCAGTCCCGCGACAGCCGGAGCGTCTGCGGGCTCCTTGGGGACGACGTACGTGCGCATCCGGCGCACCACCGAGTCGAGCACCGAATTCGAGGTGACGACCTGCACCCATCCGGGCGCGTCGATCGTGGTGTTGCTCACCTCCTGGGCGACCGGGTCACGGTCCTCGTCGGGGCGGTCCTTGTTGAGACGCTCGACCCAGAGGATGGCCTTGGTGTCATACTCCTGCGGCAGGAAGTGCGCGCCAACCAATCCGAGCGCGCTGCCGAGCAGCGTGATGATGGCCACCATGGTTTTGTGGCGCCCAACAACTGCGAAGTAACGCTGCCATTCGCTGCGGGGTGCGGCTTCGGCTGAAGCCGCCATCGGAGTGGTCGGCTGATACTGCGGCCTCGTAACCAGCTCCGTGCCCCACGGACCAGCGGGCGGCAGCGACGATCGCTCTATCTCCATGCGCATTGCTCTTCAATCTCCTTTCGGGTGACCGCGCCACTCTGGCCGCCGGCCACCTCCTCACTATGCAAACCCGGGACCGCAACCTTCCTCCGCACCAATACGACGAATCAGACGAGTCACCGCGCTTCGTCGCACCATTTCGCGTCCCCCCTCAACAATGTTCCGCCGCGTTTTGTGGCGATTGACGCGCGCACTCCGACATCGCGGGTTCCCTCATCATCTGCCTGAAAATGGCCTTGGGATGAGCACGATCAGGCGATCGAATGTGGCGAGTCGCAGGGTCGGCGCGGAACGTGCCAAACAACATCGACAGAATGAACACACGACTGAAGTTCTCATCGCCGATGCGCCGCCGAGCACTGATCGTGATGTCCCAGATCGGTCTGGCCGCCGTCGCCTACGCCGGCGCCTTCGGCGTCGCATACGATCTTCGCCTTCCTTCGGACGCCCTGGGGCGTCTTGCCCGGACGCTGCCCTGGTTGATCGCGATCCGCCTGGTGATCTCGCACCGCTTCAAGCTCGACCGCTCCTATTGGCAGCACGTAGGGCTCACCGACGCGGTCAACATCGTCGAGGCCGTGACGATCGGGTCCATCATCTTCCCGCTGACGCTTCTGGCTCTCGGGCGGCTGAGCGGTATTCCGCTCTCCGTCTTCGTCATCGACTGGCTTCTGGTGATCGCGCTCACCACCGGCGTCCGGGTGGCCGCGCGATTCGCCCGCGAGCGCAGCGCGCCGCTTCCGGTCGCGGCCGGCCGTCCCACGCTGATCGTCGGCGCCGGTGAAGCGGGCGAGCAGCTGCTCCGCCAGATCCTTCACGACCCCCGTCACCTCTTCAACGTCGTCGGCCTCATCGATGACGACACTGCCAAGATCGGGCTGCGTCTTCACGGCGTGCCCGTCGTAGGGGGAACCGGCGATCTGCGCCGGCTTGCCGCCGTCCACTCGGCCAGCGTCGCATTGATCGCCATTCCATCCGCGGGGCCCGAAGAGCTCCGCCGCATCGTCGATCGCTGCGTCGGCGCCGGCTGCGAGGTAAAGCTGTTGCCGCCGCTGCAGGATCTCATGACCGGCGACGTCCAGATGAGCGCGGTACGCGACGTCGAGATCGAGGACCTCCTCGGCCGCGAGCCCATCCAGCTGGACCTGGATGGCGGGGTCGAACCCGAGCTCGCCGGCAAAGTGATTCTGGTCACCGGCGCCGGCGGCTCCATCGGCTCCGAGCTGGCGCGCCAGGTCGCCCGCTTTCATCCCGCGCAGCTCATTCTGTTCGAGCGCGCCGAGAGCCCGCTGTACTTCATCCAGCACGAGATCTGCCGCAGCAATCCGGCCCTCGACATCGTCCCGGTACTGGCCAGCGTCACCAACTCCGACCGGCTCGAGCAGGTCTTCGAGAACCTGCGCCCCGACGTGGTCTTCCACGCCGCCGCCTACAAGCACGTGCCGATGCTCGAGGCGAATGTGGTCGAGGGCGTCTGGAACAACGTGATGGGAACGCTGCGGCTGGCCCGCGCCGCGGCGCGCGCGGGGACCCGCAAGTTCGTCTGCATCTCGACCGACAAGGCGGTCAACCCGACCAGCGTGCTGGGCACCACCAAGCGGGTCGGCGAGCGGATCGTCCTCGAGCTTCCCTCGCTCCAGAATTCGAGCACCGACTTCCGCGTGGTGCGTTTCGGCAACGTCCTCGGCTCCGACGGCAGCGTGGTACCGCTCTTCAAGCGCCAACTCAATGCCGGCGGCCCGATCACCGTCACACATCCCGATGTGACGCGCTATTTCATGACCATTCCCGAAGCGGTGCAGCTGGTGCTCCAGTCGATCTCGCTCCAGGAATGCGCCGGCCGCATCGCGCTGCTCGAGATGGGCACACCGATCCGCATCGTCGACCTCGCCGAGCAGCTGATCCGCCTGTCGGGCCGGGTGCCCGGCAAGGACGTCGAGATCGTCTTTACCGGCCTGCGGCCCGGCGAGAAGCTCGAAGAAGAGCTGGTCGCCCCCGGCGAACAGGCGGTCCCGACGACGATCGAGAAGATCCGCGTCGTCGAACGCAGCTCCGCGGACGGAACGGTTCTCGCCGAGCGGTTGCGGCATCTGCTCCATCTCATGGCTCGTCACGATGAGCCGGCGCTGCTACGAGCGCTCGACACGCTCATCCCCGAGTACGCCCCGGCGCTGCGGGAGCTACCGCACGCCGGGAACGGCAATGGGCGCCTCGTCGCCCACACCGGCAATGGGAATGGGAAGCACACCAACGGCAACGGGAAGAGCCACGCCAACGGCAACGGTAACGGCCGGGCGCGGCGCACCCTCTCGATTCGGGACGCGCGCATCCAGGCACCGATCCCGATCGCAATACAGCAGCGGCGCACGGGAACGATTTCGTCCTCCGCGCGCACGCCGCGAAAGGGTACCGCATGACCACGGTCGGCAGGCCGGAGACCCGGCAAGGCATCCGCAGCGAATTCATGCTCTTCTCGCCGCCGTCGATCGGCGAGGAGGAGATCCAGGAGGTGGTGGATACGCTCCGCTCTCCCTGGATCACCACCGGGCCCAAGACCCGGCGCTTCGAGCAGGAGTTCACCAGCGCGGTCCGCGCCCCCGGCGCTCTCGCCCTCAACTCCTGCACCGCGGCGTTGCACACCGCGCTCGCCTGCCTGGGCATCGGCGAGGGCGATGAAGTCATCACCACCGCCATGACCTTCACCGCGACGGCCAACGTCATCGAGCACGTCGGCGCGACGCCGGTGCTGGTGGATGTTCTCTCCGACACGCTGAACATGGACCCGCGCCAGGTCGCCGCGGCGGTCACGCCGCGCACCCGCGCGATCATTCCGGTGCACTTCGCCGGACACCCGGTGGATCTCGACTCCATCAACATCATCGCGCAGGAGCACAACCTCGTCGTCATCGAAGACGCGGCGCACGCGCTCCCCGCGTCGTACAAGGGGCGGATGATCGGCTCGGGCTCGAACCCGGTTGCCTTCAGCTTCTACGCGACGAAGAATCTGACCACCGCCGAAGGCGGGATGCTCACCGGCGATCCGGCGTTCCTCGACCGGGCGCGCATGGTGAGCCTGCACGGAATGAACCGCGACGCCTGGAAGCGCTACGCCAAGGGCGGTTCGTGGAAGTACGAGGTCGTGCTCCCCGGCTTCAAGTACAACATGACCGACATCCAGGCCGCGATCGGCCTGGTCCAGCTAAAGAAGCTCGAGGGATTCCAGCGGCGCCGCGCCGAGGTGGCGCGGGCCTATACCGAGGCCTTCATCGGCGAAGCGGCGCTGCAGACCCCGGTCAGCCAGTCCCACGTCGAGCACGCCTGGCATCTCTACGCGCTCCGGCTGCGCCCGGGGATGCTGGCGATCGACCGCGACGAGTTCATCGAAGAGCTGACGGCGCGCAACATCGGCACGTCGGTTCACTTCATTCCACTCCACGTGCACCCGTACTACCGCGACAAGTACGGGTACCGCCCCGACAGCTTCCCCGTCGCCTACGCGAACTACCAGCGGATGTTCAGCATCCCGCTGCATCCGCAGCTGAGCGACCGGGACGTCGCCGACGTGATCGACGCGGTTCTCGATGTCGCCCACACCTTCGCCCGTTAGGCTGATGCGCTTCGCCTGGGTCGGTTTCCACGCCGAAGGCGTGTCCGCGCTCGACGCCCTCCTCGAGGCCGGTGCGCCCGTCCAGGGCGTGATCACGTTGCGCCCCGATCTGGCGGCCAAGCGCAGCGGCGGCGCCGACTATTTCCCGGTCTGCGTCCGCCGCGGCGTGCCGTTGCACCACATCACCGACATCAACGGCCCCGAGGCGACCCGGATTCTCCAGGTCATCCGCCCCGATGTCGTCTTCGTCATCGGCTGGCACCAGATCATCCGGGAGCCCGCCCTGGCCCTGGCCAAGGTCGGCATGGTGGGCGCCCACGCCTCGTTGCTCCCGCACAACCGCGGCAGCGCGCCGATCAACTGGGCCATCATCAACGGCGAGAAGGAAACCGGCAACTCACTCATCTGGCTCGCACCCGACGTGGACGCCGGCGACCTCATCGACCAGCGCGCCTTTCCAATCAGCCTCTACGACACCTGCGCCACGCTCTACCAGCAGGTGGCGGTGACCAATCGCGACATGCTGCTCGCGCTGCTTCCCCGGCTCATGGCCGGCGAACGGCCCGGCCGGCCGCAGCCGCGGACCGAGGAGCCGGTGCTGCGCCGCCGCCGCCCTGCCGACGGCGCCATGGACTGGGAACAGCCGGCGTCGCGGATCTACGACTTTGTCCGCGCGCTGACCCGTCCCTACCCCGGCGCCTTCAGCAATCTGGACGGACGCTGCTGGAAGATCTGGCGCGCCTCCTTCAGCACCGCCGACGGCGAGGGCCGCCGCCCCGGAGAGATTCTCGGCGCCGCGCTGAGCCCCGATGCCGCCAGTTGCGGGCAGGTGGTCGCCTGCGCCGGTGGCGTCCTCACGATTCTCGAAATCGAGTCCGATGACGGCCAGGTGCTCAGTGGACCCCGCCTCGCCGAGCAGCGCTGGACCGGCAAGCGGTTCCACGCGAACCATCCCGCGGGGGTGGCCTGATGCCGTTGCGCGTGCTGGTGATCGCGGCCCATCCCGATGACGAGCTTCTGGGGTGCGGCGGTACCGTCGCGCTGCACGCGCGTGCCGGCGACAAGGTGACGTCGGTGATCGTCTGCGAAGGCGAGTCGCTGCGTTACGGACCCGATGGCGTCGGCCAGAGCGACCACATCCGCCGCGCCGCCGCCACCCTCGGCGTCGACGACGTGCGCACCCTCGGCTTCCCCGACCAGCGCCTCGACACCATGACGCTCTGCGACATCATCACCCCGCTCGAAGCGGTAGTGCGCGACGTCGAGCCCGACATGGTCTACTGCCAGTTCGGCGGCGACATCAACCGCGACCACCAGCTCCTCTTCAAGGCGGCGCTGGTCGCGACCCGGCCGACCGCGGCGAGCATCAACACCGTCTACGCCTTCGATACCGCCAGCAGCACCGAGTGGGCGTATCCGCGCTCCTTCACCGCCGACACCTGGGTGGATATCTCGAGCACTCTCGAGACCAAGCTTGCGGCGATGTCCTGTTACGAAAGCGAAGTCCGCGAATATCCCCACCCCCGCTCGATTTGCGCCTTGCGGCACCGCGCCAAGGCGTGGGGCAACCAGCAACTCCTCGATGCCGCCGAGGTCTTCATGACCGTGCGGCGGACACACCGTGATGGCCAAGCGCCCGTTTGACCTGGCCGGCGCCATCGCCGGACTGATGATCGCCTCGCCGATCCTGGTGGTCGCGTGCGCGGGGATCGCGCTCTCGAGCCGCGGTCCGATCCTCTACCGCTGCCGGCGCGTCGGACTGGGGGGCCGGCTCTTCACCATGCTCAAGCTGCGCACCATGCACGTGACCGAGGCCGGTCCGCGCATCACCGGCGCCGCCGATCCGCGCGTCTTCGGCTTTGGCGCGCTGCTGCGCCGGCTCAAGATCGACGAGCTCCCCCAGCTGATCAACGTGCTGCGCGGCGAGATGAGCATCATCGGCCCGCGGCCCGAAGATCCGGCCTTCGTCGCTCGTCACTACGCCCCCGAGCATCGCGAGACTCTCAAGGTGCTCCCCGGCCTGGCCAGTCCCGGCAGCATCTACAGCAGCACCCATGGCGACCGGATCCTGACCGGCGGCGATCCTGAAGGCCGGTACGTCGAGCTGCTGCTGCCGCTCAAGCTGGCGCTCGACCGCGTGTACGTGCGCCGGGCTTCATTCGGTTACGACCTGACGATCATCGGCCGAACGCTTCGGGTGATCGTCGCGAGTTTGGCGGGCTGGCGCCGCTTTGCGAACCCACCAGAAATCACGGCCGCCTGGCGGCTGCTGGTTCCAGCCCGCCGCCATGATGCCGCCACCGATGCACTGTTGAATCGCGCGTCGATCATGCGCGCGCCGCTGGTGCCGCAGGCGGCCCCGGAAGCGGATGCGCTCGCCGGTGCCGACGTGAGGGCCTCGGCGTGATCACCACCGCGATGCCCGACCTGATGATCCGCGAAGCCGGCGAGCTGGAGCGGGAGCGCTGGGATGAGCTGGTCCGCCGCTTCCCCAACCACCGCATCACCCACCTCAGCGCCTGGATCGATTCGCTGGTGGATGCCGGCTGCGGGCGCGCGCTCTATCTGGTGTTCGAGCGCGGCGGCGAGATCGTGGGCTGTCTCCCCGGTCTCATCGCGACGTTAGGCGGACTCAGGTTCTTCGGGTCTCCCCTCGAAGGATGGCAGACGGTCAGCATGGGTCCGGCCTTCGATCCGGCCAGGCTGGACGTCGCCGACATCATGGCTGCGCTGGTGCCCTGGCTCGAGCGCGAGCAGCGCGTGGTGCACACCGAGCTGATGCTTCCCGGTCTCGATGGCGACGCGATGCGCGCCGCCGGTTTCGAGGGCCAGAGCGTCCCGACCTTTCGTGCTTCGCTGAACCCGGCCAATCCCGAGCAGACCTTCAAGGCGATGAAGGACAGCGCCCGGCGCAACGTGAGACGGGCCCAGAAGCTCGGCCTCGAAGTGAAGGTCGAGACCGATGAGAGGTTCGTCGATACGCACTACGCGCAGCTGGTCGAGGTGTATCTGCGCGGCGGGCACCTGATTCCCTTCGGCAAGCAGCGGATCCTGAGCTGCTTCCGCCAGATGAAGGCCGCGGGCCGGCTCCTGGCGCTCGGTGTCTACCTCCCCGGCGGCAGGATCAACATCGCCACCGGGATGTTCTTCATCGAAGGCACCGAGCTGTACCTGTGGATGTGGGCGCATCCGTCGCACTACCGCTGGTATCGGCCCACCGAGCTCATGACGTGGACGGCGATGCAGAAGGCGATGGAAGCCGGCTGCACCACGTTCGACTTCATGGGCCGCGGCGACTTCAAGTCCAAGTTCGGCGCCGAGCCCGACGATACCAAGATGCGCTGGCTCCGCAGCCGGCCGCGCTGGCTGATGCAGGCGCGCCGCGTCGCCGGTTCCGGCTTCCGGATTCAGCAGACCATTCGCGGGCGTTGGGGCCGCGCGGCCGCGCGGTCGCGCGCAGCCGAAACCGATTCGGCCGTGCCGGCCTGCGTGATGGGTGACATCGATCTGGTGCGCGCGCTGGGACTGGCCGGCATTCCGTCGATGGTCGTCGCGCCGCCCGGATCGGCGGCGCGCTTCTCGATGACCGCCGCCGGCGCGCTGGACTGGGTCGATCCCTGGGAACGCTCCGAGGAGCTGGTCGAGTCGCTGATCGCGCACGGCCAGGCGCAGAGCGAGCCGCCGGTGCTCTTCTATCAGGATGACCGCGGCCTGCTGCTGGTCTCGCGGCTGCGCGATCGCCTGCGCGGCGCGTTCCGCTTCGTGATCCCGGACGCCACGCTCGTGGAGCAGCTGGTCGACAAGCATCGCTTCCAGCAGCTCGCGACGCGCCTCGCGCTGCCGGTTCCGCCGGCCCGCGCCTATCGCACCGCGCACGAGTCATTCTCCGACGACGGCTCGCTCACCTTTCCGGTGATCGTGAAGCCGCTCACCAGGCGCAACGACCAGTGGAATCCACTGGCCGCCGGCAAGGCGATGAGCTTCGCCAATGCCGACGAGCTGCGCGCGTTCTGGCCGAAGCTGTCCGCGGCGCGAGCCGAGGTGATGGTGCAGTCGCAGATCGAAGGACCCGAGTCGGCGATCGAGAGTTATCACGTCTACGTCGACGAGAAGGGCGTCACCGCCGGCGAGTTCACCGGCAAGAAGGTGCGCACCTGGCCCACCGCGTACGGCGATACCACCGCGCTCGAGATCACCGGCGCGCTGGACGTCGAGACGCTGGGTCGTGATGTCGTGAAGCGTCTCAAGCTGCGCGGCGTGGCCAAGCTGGATTTCAAGCGTGGTCCCGACGGCAAGCTGTACCTGCTGGAAGTGAATCCCCGTTTCACACTCTGGAACCACGCCGGCGCCGAAGCCGGAGTGAATCTGCCGGCGCTGGTCTTCGCCGACTGCACGGGCGGTCGACGCCCGGCGGCGGTGCGGGCTCGCGCCGGTGTTCGCTGGTGCAAGGTCTGGAGTGATTGTCCTGCCGCGCGCAGCAGTGGTGTTCCACTGCTGCAGTGGCTCCCCTGGGCGCTGCGCTGCGAAACCAAGAGCGCATTCGCCTGGGATGATCCCATGCCCCTGGTGGGCGCGGCGGTCTGGCGCATCCTCGGCCGCCGACGCCCCACTTCGAGTCCGGACACATCCGCCCGGCTCATTCCCCCCGTGACCGCCGCCGACGGAACGGCGCGGCCACTGAGTGCCATACAGGAGGTTGTACCGTGAAGACGTCTATCAAGATTCTCGCGCTGGCCATGTTGCCGGTCGCTGCGGCGTGCGGTAGCAAGGGTGGTGATGTTACGACGCCCCCCGACACCACCATCGTGACGCCGCCCCCGCCCCCACCGCCCCCGACGGGTGGTACCGTGAACGTGTTTGCCGCGGGCAATATCTCCAAGTGCTCCAATGGCAACGCCGCGGCGACCGCCGGGCTGATTGACACCAGCGCAGCCGCCGTCATGATGCTGGGCAACGCGGCCGACAGCGGCACCACCGCCGACTACGCATGCTACGACGCGGCCTGGGGCAAGTTCAAGACGATCACCCACCCCACCGTCGGCAATCACGACTACCTGCTTGATCCGACCGCGGCTCCGTACTTCGCCTACTTCGGGGCGTCGGCGGGAACAGCTCCCGACGGCTGGTACAGCTTCGATGTGGGCACCTGGCACGTCGTCGTCCTGAACACCGAAGAGGGCGGCAACTCCAACGTGTACAAGTCGGGCTCGCCGCAGCAGATGTGGCTCTCCGCCGATCTCCAGGCCCATGCATCGGCGAAGTGCACGATGGCGGTCTGGCATCGCCCCCGCTTCCTGTCGTCGACCACCGCGGGCTACGTCGAGAACACCACGCTCCAGAGCACCTGGGCGATTCTCGACGGCGCTGGCGTGGACGTGATCCTCAACGCCGGCCAGTACCAGTACGAGCGGATGGTTCCGCTGACCGCCGCCGGCGCCCGCGACGACGCCAAGGGCATCGTGCAGTTCAACGTCGGCCTGGGCGGTGAGTCCGCCGGTCCCACCCCGACCGTCGTCAGCCCGAACAGCGCCATCATCAACATGTCGTTCGGCGTGCTGAAGCTGACGCTGAAGGATGGCGCCTATGACTACTCGTATCTGACGGCACCCGGAACTGTCGGCGACACCGGCAGCGGCATCTGCCACTAGCCGGCGGCCGAGGCGGGCGCGAGCGATGCTGCCGCGCCCGCCACGGCAAGCCCAACCCCTAACCGACAGGATCACGACATGCTTGCTCAACTTCCGACTCGCGGAGCGGTTCGCCGGCTGCTGCTCCTCGGCGTCTCCGCGGTCTTCGCGGCCGCGTGCGGTTCGAAGGCCGACAACACGGGGACCAATCCACCGCCCCCGCCACCACCGCCGCCCGGGGCCACTATCGCCCTGAGTCCGGCCACCGTCGCGGTGACCGATACCGTCGGCGCCGGCGCGCCCGCACCGGTGACCGTCGCCGTCACCAATGGCGGCACCGGCGCACTGAGCGGTCTCGCTGTCGGCACCATTACCTACGGCACCGGCGCGACCGGCTGGGTGACGGCAACGCTCAGCGGGACCAGCACGCCTGCGACGCTCAACATCACCATGGCCAATACCGGCATGGCGGCCGGGACGTATACCGCGACGGTGCCCGTCACGAGCGCGGGCGCCACCAACAGTCCCCAGAATGTGGCGGTCAGCATGACGCTGATGGCTGGCGGCCTGCCGGCGCCCACCGGCAATGTCGTCCTGGCCGTTGGCAACACCCGCTGCAACAGCACCAACATCGGCGCGATCGTCAGCATCGTCGCCGCCAATCCGAATGCGACGTTCATTCCCCTGGGCGACATGACCTTCAACCCGGGCGGCGGTGACGCCAACGCATTCAACACCTGCTATGCCCCGCAGCTCGGTCAGTTTCTCAGCCGTACCCAGGCCATCGTGGGAAGCTGGGAAGAAGACACGCTGATCGCCGACTCGATCTGCTGCTTCGCCACCGGCGCGCAGTCCTATTTCGGCGACGCGCGCATCGGGCCGAACGGCAAGAACTACTACAGCTTCGACATCGGCACCTGGCACGTGATCATGTTGAACGTGATCAGCGGCGGCCGCCGTACCTACGGCAACGGCAGCGACGAGCTCGACACCTTCCTCAAGAACGATCTCGCCGCGCATCCGGCGAAGTGCATCATGGCGGTCTGGCACGACCCGATGTGGTACTCGAGCACGACCGACACGACGGGTGTGATGTATCCCGATGAGCATCCCAACCAGAGCGGCATCTGGCTGAAGCTCCAGAATGCCGGCGCCGACGTCGTCCTCAACGGCGGCGAGCATACCTACGAGCGCATCGGGCCGCTGCGCTGGGATCAACCAACGGCGAAACCGGTGGCTGACTCGGTCAACGGCATCATGCAGTTCAACAGCGGACTCGGCGGCGACGGTTCCACCGCCGGCACCTTCCGCCAGCGCGAAAGCGATTACTTCAGCGGCGGCAATGGCGTCCTGAAGCTCACGCTGGGCGACAGCACCTACGCCTGGCAGTTCATCAATGCCCCCGGCTCGACCGTCGCCGATTCCGGCGTCGCGAAGTGCCACTAGGGCTCTGACCACCGTCAACCCCTGGAATGCCGGCAGTTGATCCCTGGCTGCCGGCACTCCCGGGGAACCTGGACCAACGCTCATGAAACGCAATTACCTCCCGCGCTACGCCGCCTCGATGCTGATCACCGCTCTCGTGACCGTCGCCTGCGAACATAGCGCGCAGCCCTTCACCGATGCGCCGCCACCGCCGCCGCCGTCGCAAATGCCGGCCATCGCGCTGGATCCCAGCACGATCGCGATCATGGATTCGGTGGGGCGTGCCGACCCGCAGTCTGTAGGGGTCGCCGTCAGCAACTCGGGAATGGGTGCACTGCGAAGCCTCACGGTGCAGCCCACGATCTATGAGGGCGGCGCCAGCTGGCTCACCGCCTCGCTCACCGCCGACTCCGCTCCCGCGACGCTGACGATCACGACCAACGGCGCGGGGCTCACGCCAGGCACCTACATCGCGACCGTTCCCATCGCCGCGGCCGGTGCGAGCAACAGTCCGCAGCGGGTGCAGGTAACGCTGACCGTCGCTGGTCCGTGATGTCCTGATGCATCCGTCGGGGCATGGAAGCTGCATTACCCAATCTCAGCAACCGCCGGCGGCACCAGATAAAGGCCGGCATGACCTACGAAACAACGGAATCAGAGAGATGTTGCACTACTTGAGCGGGCGCGCATACGCACGAAGGCTGCTTCTCTGTGCATCGGTCGGAATCGTGGCGATCTCTTGCGGCCACGCGGTCGACTCGATCGTCACGCCACCACCCGCGCCGGCTCCGCCACCGCCTCCTCCGCCACCGCCACCGCCGGTTCCGCCGCCGCCGCCTCCGCCGCCAAGCGTGACGGTCCTGGTAGCCGGTAACATCGCGCGCTGCGGCGATCCCAACACATCAGCGACGTCATCGCTGATTGATACGCTTCCCGGGACGATTCTCACCGCCGGCGACAACGCCTTTCCGAGCGGCAACACCCAGGAATACATGAACTGCTATGACCCGACCTGGGGCACGCAGAAGGCGCGGACCTGGGCGGCGCTCGGCAATCACGACTACGACAGCGGCTACGCGACGCCGGCCCTGAACTACTTCGGCAGTCACGCCGGGACCAACGGCCTGGGCTACTACAGCATGGACCTGGGCGACTGGCACATCATCGTCCTCAACGACAATCAGCAGTACGTCGATTTCACCGCCGGCACGACGCAGGAGCAGTGGCTCCGCGCCGATCTCGCGGCGAACTCGAAGACGTGCACCATGGCGATCTGGCACCAGCCGCTCTTCCTCTCCTCGAGCACCGCCGGCTTCACGCAGCGCTCGGTGGCCAAGATCCTCTGGGACGACCTCTACGCCGCGGGCGCGGACGTCGTCGTCAACGGACACCAGCACGACTACGAGCGGATGAAGCCGATGCGGCCCGACGGCTCGGTCGACACCGTGCAGGGAATCCGGCAGTTCAACGTCGGCACCGGCGGCGACAGCCAGGCGATGCCTGACGTGATCAACCCGAACAGCGCAGCACTCGCTGTGGGATACGGAGTGCTGCGCCTCACGCTGCGCGCCTCCGACTACGACTGGCAATTCGTTTCCGCGGCCGGCACCACCATCAACGACGCAGGCACCGGCTCGTGTCACTGATCCACGCCCCGGACATAGACCGCCCGGCCGTTGCCCCCGGCGCCGGCGGGGAGACCATCTCCGCCCCGCTGGTGGCGCGGCTCGGAGCGGCACTCCAGGCATCCTCGATCAAGAGCTGCCAGTGGAAGGGCAGCGGCAAGGTCGAGCGCTGGGGCTCGGGCGAGGGAGACATCGATCTGCTCGTCGAGCGCACCGCGCTCGCCGGGTTCACGGAGCTTCTGGCGGGGCTCGGTTTCAAGCCCGCCTTCGCGGCGCCGGAGCGAGCGATTCCCGGCATCATCAGTTTCGTCGGCCTCGATGAGCAGCTTGGCCGGCTGATTCACATCCACGCGCACTTTGCCCTGATTCTCGGCCGGGCCGACACCCGGCACTACCACCTGGCGATAGAGCGGGCCGTCCACAAAACGGCGTTTCCGCGACTGTTCTTCAAGACCCCCGCCCCGGAGTACGAGTTTATCCTCTTCGTTCTCCAACAGACGCTGCGCCACGACCCGCTCGTCGCCCCTGGTGCAACCACCGATCGCATCGCCGCTCTCCAGCCCGAGCTGACGCGCCTCGAGCGCCTCGCCGAGCCGGCCGCGGTTGTCCGTACCCTGGCCGAATCCTTTCCCGACATCGGCGTCTCCTTCTTCGAGCGCTGCCTCGGCACCCTCCGCCCCGGCGCCTCGCGCTGGCGCGGACTCGCCGCCCACGCCGAGCTTGGCTGGCGGCTGCGCGCCCATGGACACGGCGGTACCATCGCGTCGTGGCTGGGCCGCGCGCTGAAGAAGATCGCCCGCGCCGCGCTTCCCAACTCCGGCTTCTCCGACTCGGGGAAGCGGCTCGCCGGAGGTGGCGCGGTCATCGCGCTGATCGGTGCCGATGGCGCGGGAAAGTCGACCTGCGCGCGCGCCCTTCAAAACTGGCTCGCCGCCGAGCTGAACACCTGTCACGCACACCTTGGAAGACCGCCCCGTTCGCCGAGCACCCTCGCCGCCGGCGGCGCGCTCAAACTCGGTGTATGGCTCGATCGCCTTCGCGGCCGGAAGATCTCCGGCCTCACGGCGCATCTCGAGCTGCTCCGTCACCTGGCGACGGCGCGCGATCGTCATCGTCTCTTTTCGCGGGTGCAGCGCTTCGCCACGGCTGGCGGCATCGCCATCTGCGAGCGCTACCCGATTCCCGCCGCGTATGGCCTTGCCGGTCCCAGCCGCGCGCAGGGTCTGGCGCTCGACGCGCGCACCCGTTTCGCGCGGGGACTGCGGCGCGTCGAGGCCTGGTACTACCAGCGCATCACGGCCCCCGATCAGATCTTCGTGCTCCGCGTCGAGCCGGAAGTCGCCGTGCGCCGCAAGACCGATGAGCCCGAAGACTACGTGCGGGCCCGCGCGCGCCGGATGTGGACCACCGACTGGTCCAATGCCGACGCCATCGTCATCGATGCCGGACGCCCGATCGAAGAGGTTCTCACCGATCTGCGCGCGCGCATCTGGGAGTCGCTGTAGTGGCGCGCACCCGATTGGTCGAGCTCGTCGGCCCCGCCGGTGCCGGCAAGAGCACCCTGGCCGCCGTGCTGCCGGCCGCCGATCCGCGGCTCCGCACCGGACCGAGCGTCTGGGGCCTGCCCCGCTTCGATCAGATCTGCGCCGCGATCTCGCTGCTGCCGGTCGCGACGGCAGCCGCGCTGAGCGGCCATCCTTTTCGCGGCGCCGAGCTGGCGCAGATGATGCGCCTCGTCGCGCTGCGCCGCGTCCTCGCCCGCACCGCGAGCGGGGATATTCGCGTGATCCTTCTCGATGAGGGCCCGGTATTCGGGCTCGCGTGGCTCGAAGTATTTTTCGAGTCCAATGGGGCGCGCTTCCGCAACGGCTGGCGTCGCCGCGCGCGTGCCGAGTGGGCCGGGCGTCTCGACGGTGTGGTCCGGCTCGACGCCGACGACCCCGCGCTGGCGCGCCGCATCCGCACCAGGACGAAGCCGCACATGGTGAAGCATCTCCCGGACGGCGAGATCAGCAGCTTCATCGCCCGGTTTCGCGATGCCTACGACCTGGTGATCGGCGACATGGCAGCAGCCGGCATGACCGTGCAGGCGCTCCCTTCGAGCGACGGCGCGTTCGGCGAAGATGCCGCGCGCGTCCGCGATGCCATCGAAAGGGCGGCCCATGGCAACTGATTCGGTCGCCGTCGCCGGCGACATCGGTGAAGTCCCGCCACTGACGGCACCCGCGCCCACGCCGGTCGTGGTATCGGGGAAGAAACCGCGGGCCACCGCCAACCTGACCCATCGCGCGTCGCTCACCGCCGTCGCGTCGCTTCTCGACTACGGCGCCAAGGCGCTCGCGAGTCTGCTCATCACGCCGATCCTCGTCAGCGGCCTGGGCCGCGCGGTCTACGGGATGTGGGAGATGCTGGCGCGGATGGGCAGTTACATGTCCGCCACCGACGGACGGCCGACCGAAGCGTTGCGGCTCATCGTCGCCCAGCGGCAGAGCGAGGGCGACATCCCGGTGAACCGGCGCTACGTCGGCGCGTCGCTCGTGGTCTGGGCGCTGATGCTGCCGGTGATCTTCGTCGCCGGCGGTGTGCTCTCCATCTGGATCGCGCCGGCGCTGACCAAAGCGGTGGCGCAGATGCGGCCCCAGGTCCAGATCACCTGCGGCCTCATCGTGCTGACCTTCGTCCTCTCGAGCCTCGCCGAAGTCCCCGAGTCGGTGCTGCGCGGCATGAACCTCGGCTACCGCCGCATGGGACTCCAGTCGAGCCTCAACATTCTCGGCGGACTCGCCGCCGCGGCCGCGGTGTGGATGGGATTCGGCCTCGTCGGGCTGGGCGGCGCGCAGATCGTGCGCGCCGCGGCGACGGGCCTCGTCTACTGGCTGCTGGTAAAGAAGTACGTACCGTGGTTCAAGGCGGCGCGCCCCAGGAAGGCCGAGGTGAAGGCGCTGCTGGGGATGAGCGTATGGCTCGCGCTCGGCGACGGCGTATCCAAGATCCTGCTGGCGAGCGACGTGCTGATCCTCGGCGCGACCATCGGTCCCGCGCTGGTGACGACGTACGCCCTGACGAGTTACGCGGCCCGCAGCGCCATCGGCATCCACGTGTTCACCGCGGGAGCGGCGATGCCGGGCCTGGGCGGCTTGATCGGCCGCCGCGAGCTGACCCGGGCGTCCCAGGCGCGCCGCGAGCTGCAGCTCCTCACCTGGCTCTTCGCGACGGTGGTGGGTGCGGCGATCCTGCTCTGGAATCACGCCTTCGTGGCGCTCTGGGTCGGGCCGCAGCACTACGCCGGAATGTGGGTGGATCTGCTGATCGTCATCGCCGCGGCGCAGACGACATTCATCCGTACCGATTCGTACGTCATCGACGCGACGCTCCAGCCCAGGCTGCGGGTCATCGTCGGCGCCGTCGCCGCGGTGCTCACCATCACCCTGTGCATTCTGCTGACGCGGACCTGGGGCCTGATCGGCCTGTCCAGCGGCATCATCATCGGCCGGCTGGTGCAGACCGTCGCCTATCCGATCATGGTCCGCCGCTGCCTGAAGATCGAGCGCGCTGCCACCGGTGAATCGCACTCGCTGCGGCTCGCCGCCGTCACCGCGGCGCTCTTTGCCGCCGCGGCCGCTTTCGGTAACCGGATCATGGTGAACCACTGGGTGTTCTGGGTAGCGGGCGTGCTGGCGAGTGTCGCGAGCGTGACCGTCGTGGCGCTGGTGCTGGGCACGAACGGACGGGAACGCCTGGTGCTCCAGAACCGCGTGAAGTCGCTCATCAACCGGACGCGCTCGTGAACCCGTCCTCAGCCTACATCGCGGCAGATTTCAGTCCGTCCTCCGCGCCGCGCGCCGCCGTTGCGCCGGCAACCGCCGTGCCGTCGGTCCGCGTCAATGCCGTGGTTCGCGCCGGCCTGTGGCTCTACATCCTCTCGATTCCCTTCGAGATCCCGCACCGGACGTTTCCGATCGAGGTCACGACCGCGACGGGCCTGATCTTCCTGCTGACCACGCTGCTCAATCCGCGCGCCTGCTACCGCCGGATTCCCGCGCCGCTGCTCTGGTTCGCCGGGCACCTCTGGATCCTCGCCATCGCCGCGATCTTCAACGGCGTCGAGGAGATCGATTCCGTCGTCAAGCACTTCGTCTCGCTGGCCCAGCTGCTGCTGCTCTTCTGGACCATGAGCAACGTGCTCGAGGATCCCCGCGCCCTGCGTGGCTTCCTGATCGCCATGGTGATCGCCTGCGTGGTTCGCGCCGGCATCCAGATCCTCGGCATCGGCGCGACGTCGCACGAAGTATGGACTGGCGGCGAGCGGATCACCGCGCTGGGCCAGAACGCGAATCTCAGCGCCATGATTCTCGCCGCGGGGATCATCACCGTGGTGGGACTCTACGCGGCGCACAGCTCCTGGCTGCCGCGCTTCGGCGTCTTCACCTGGGGCATCGCGCTGCTGATGGGCTGGGCCACGATCCAGACCGGATCGCGCGGCGGCCTGATCTGCATCGCCGTCGGACTGGCCTGCTACCTCTTCAGCGGCACAACGCTGAAGGCCCGGGTGCGCAACGCCTGCCTCGGGATCGCGGGCATGGCGATCCTCGGTATTGGCGCGATGCACTCGTCGATGATGCGCGCCCGGCTCGAAGCCGCGGCGCAGCAGGGCAACCTCGCCGGGCGCGAGAAGATCTATCCGGCGGTGATCTCGATGATCCGCGAGCGCCCCATCCTCGGCTGGGGTCCGGTCGAAAACCAGTTCGAGATCGGGCGCCGCATCGGCGAGCGGAAGAAGGCCAGCCGCGACGCGCACGACCTCGTCTTCGAGCTGGTCACGACGTCGGGGATCATCGGTGCCGTTCCCTTCCTCATCGGGCTCGGGCTCTGCATCGCTGCCGCGTGGAAAAGCCGGCATGGAGCGATGGGATATCTCCCGGTCGCATTCATGGCCACAATTCTCTTCGGCTGTATCGATGGAACCTGGCTCGCTTCCAAGATTCTCTGGATCACGCTTGCCCTGGCGATCGCGGCCGCGCGGCGCTGGTCCAACCCGGCCACACGTACGATCTGGAGCGTCGATCCATGTGCGGGCTAGCGGGGCGCTTTCATCCCACCGCGCTCCCCGGCGCGCCCGGATGGGCAGCACGAGCCGACAAGCTCATCGCGCATCGCGGCCCCGACGGGTCGGGATACTTCCGCGACGAGCGCTGCGAGCTGCTCCATCGCCGCCTCGCGCTGATCGATCTCTCGCCCACCGGTCATCAGCCGATGACCAACGAGGACGGCGCGCTGCAGATCGTCTACAACGGGGAGATCTACAATCATCGTGAGCTGCGGTCCGGGCTCCAGTCGCGCGGCCACATGTTCCGCGGCAGCAGCGATACCGAAGTCATCCTCCACCTGTACGAGGAGGAGGGTGAGCGGGTCGTCGAAAAGCTCCGCGGGATTTTTGCTTTCGCGCTGTACGATGCGCGCCGCCAGAGCCTGCTGCTGGCCCGCGACCGCTTCGGCGTCAAGCCGCTTTTCTATGCCGCGCGCGGCGATCAGTGGGTATTCGGCAGCGAGATCAAGGCGATCACCGCGCTCCCGGGGTTCCGGCCCCGACTGGACCGGCAGGCTTGCTACGATTTTCTCGGCCTGGGTTACATCCCCGAGCCCGCAACCGGTTTCGCCGACATCGCCGCGCTTCCCAAGGGCAGCACCCTCTTCATCACCCCCGGGGCGCAGAACCTGGTGCAGTACTTCCGTTCGTCGGCGCACCCCGAGGCTTCGCGCACCCTGGAGGAGAGCGAGGAGCTCTTCGCCGCCGGGTTGCTCGAGTCGGTGGGGCTTCAGTCGGTCGCCGATGTGCCGGTGGCCGCGCTGCTGAGCGGCGGCATCGATTCGTCGCTGGTCGTCGCCGCGCACCGCAAGGCCACCAACGACGTCACGCAGACCTTCAACGTCCGCTTTCCCGACTCGGGGCACGATGAGACGGGGATGGCGCGCGCGGTCGCCGATCACTGCGGCACCAATCACCAGGTGATCGATCCCGGCGAGCAGGCCCTGACTCCCGACCTGGTGCTCAATCTGCTGCGCCATTTCGACCAGCCGTTCGCGGACACCTCGTTCATCCCGATGTACTGGGTCTCCACCGCGGTCCGCGAGCGCGGCATCATCTGCGCGCTGAGTGGCGACGGCGGCGACGAAGCCTTCGGCGGCTATGCCAGGTTCTGGCGCGCCAACACGCTCAACCAGATGATGCGCGCGCCGCAGTGGGCGAGGAGCACCGCGCGATTCGCCGGCAACGCCCTCGCCGGCGCGACCCGCGACTGGGGCCGGCAGGTCGCCAAGGCCGTCGATCTCGCCGAGGCGGGACGCGACGAGTCGGCGATGCTGCTGGGGGGATTGTCGACGTATCTCAGCGAAGAGCAGAAAGCCGAGCTGGTCACGCCGGCCGCGCGCGAATATCTGTTGCCCAGCTGGCGGCATTTCAACGGGTATCGGCCGTACGCGACCCTCGACCTCGAGGAGCTGTCGCGGCGGATGACCGAGACCCTGTTTTCGGTCAGTCTCCCCTCCGACATGCTCCGCAAGGTCGACATGATGAGCATGCGCGCGAGCATCGAGGTGCGGGTCCCCCTGCTCGACGAGTCCCTCGTCGCGCTGGGACTCTCCTTGCCGCATCGCCTCAAGACCGACGGCCACACCGGCAAGC
>DASXPG010000038.1:0-17143 GCA_036493755.1 Gemmatimonadales bacterium | reverse complement strand
GCTGAACGGCGTGCCGCAGATCAGCACCCTCGACGGCTGGTGGGCGGAGGGTTATACCGGCTACAACGGCTGGGCGATTCCTCTCGCTCCGGAGAACAGCGACGTCGATGCCGTCGACGTCGAGAATCTCTTCACCCTGCTCGAGAATGAAGTCGTGCCCGCCTTCTACGATCGCGATGCCGCCGGCATCCCGCGGCGCTGGACGGCGATGATGAAGCATGCCATCCGCACCGCCGGCGAGCGCTTCACCGCCGGTCGCATGGTGCAGCAGTACGTGCGCGACTATTACCTCCCGGCCGCATCCGGCGTTCTGCCGGACGACGACCCGCCGGCCGGCTGATCATGGCGCGCGACGGCTTCAGCGTTCTGCATCTGACCGCTGAGCTCTGGCCCTTTGCGCGCACCGGCGGCCTCGGCCAGGCGGTCGCCGATATGGCGGGTTACCAGTCCCACGCCGGCATCGACGCCAGCGTGATGATGCCGCTCTACCGGATGGCCCGCGAGCACATCAAGGAGCTCGAACCGTTAGGCGAGCCGTTCACCGTGGATCTCGGCGGCTTCACCGAGGAAGTCCGTTGCTGGCAGCAGCACGGCAGGGACGGCGCCCCCTGCGTCCTCTTCCTGGACCATCCGCCGTCATTCGACCGCGATGGGATCTACGGCGAGGGCGGCAGCGACTATCCCGATAACGACCGCCGCTTCGCGCTCTTCAGCCGCTCGGCGATCGAAGTCGCGCGCCGTCTCAAGGCCACGGCGGGGAATCGCCTCGTGCTCCATGCCCACGACTGGCATACCGCGCTCGCGCCCGTCTACCTGCGCGTCGCTCCCGATGCCGCCGATCTCTCGGATGTTCCCAGCGTGCTCACCGTGCACAATGGAGGATTCCAGGGCCACTATGGCCGCGGCACGCTGGCCCTGATCGGGCTGCCGCAATCGTTCTGGTCGATCGACTACATGGAATGGTATGGCCGGCTGAACTATCTCAAGGGCGGGCTCAAGTTCGCCGACATGGTGACGACGGTGAGCCCCACCCACGCGATCGAGATGCGCACCGAGGTGGGCGGCTTCGGGCTCCACGACGTCTTCCAGCGTCTCGGCGACCGCTTCGTCGGAATCCGCAACGGCATCGACACCGAGCTGTGGGATCCCGGCTCCGATCCCGAGATCACCGGTCACTACAAGCCCGACGATTTGCGCGGCAAGGCGAGCTGCAAGGCGGCGCTGCAGCGCCACTGGAAATTGCCCCAGCGCACCCGCGTCCCGATCTTCGGGATGAGCGCGCGGCTGGTCTCGCAGAAGGGGATGGACCTGATCGTCGGATCGGAGACGCTGGCGTCGATGGACGCGCAATTCGTCTTTCTGGGTGCCGGCGAGTCGCGCTACGAAGAGGCCCTCACCCGGCTCGCCGCCCGGAACCCCGAGCGGATCGCCCTCAACACCGCCTTCACCGACCGGCTCGAGCATCGGCTCCTCGCCGGTGCCAACTTCCTGCTCATGCCTTCGCTCTACGAGCCCTGCGGGCTGACCCAGATGCGCGCCCAGCGTTATGGCGCGCTGCCCATCGCCCGGCGCGTGGGCGGCCTGGCCGACACCATCATCGATGGCGTCACCGGCTTTCTCTTTGAGATCTACACGCCCGCCGAGCTCGACCGCGCGGTCCGCCGCGCCCTCGATGTCTACGAGGACCAGCCGGTCTACCTGGAGCACGCCCGCGCCGCGATGCGGCTCGACTTCTCCTGGGCCGAGCCGGTGAGCCGGTACGTCGAGGTCTATCACCGCGCCCTGGCCGCCCGTTGATGGATTTCGTTCTCATGCTGCACAGCCATCTCCCGTGGGTGCTCAACTACGGCCGATGGCCCCACGGAAGCGACTGGCTCTGCGAAGCGGCGGTCGACACCTACATCCCCCTGCTCGACGCACTCGATTGTCTCGCCGCTGACGGCGTCTCCGCGCCGGTCACGTTAGGCATTACGCCGGTTCTCGCCGCCCAGCTGTCCAATCCGGCCTTCCTGACCGAGGTCGAGGCCTTCTTCGCGCAGCGCCTGGTCGCCTGTGAGGAGGCCCCGGCCTCCCTCGCCGCCTCCGGCGACGCCGCGCTGCTGCCGCTGGTCGCTTTCTGGCGCGGCCGGCTGACGCACCTGCGCGATGTGCTCCATCGCGCCGACGGTGACCTGATCGCGGCGTTCAGACGGCACCAGGACGAAGGGCGCATCGAAATCACGTCGTCGTGCGCCACCCACGGCTTCCTGCCGTTGCTCGGCCGCGACGAGAGCATCCGGCTCCAGCTCTTCGCCGGACTGAACGAGCACCGCCGGCTCTTCGGGCGCGCGCCGACGGGTTGCTGGCTACCCGAGTGCGCCTTCCGGCCGCCCGGTCCGTGGCATCCGCCGGGGGCCCGCGCGAAGGCGTACCGGCAGGGCACCGCGCATCACCTCGCGGCCGCAGGCTACCGGTACTTTTTCGTCGACGCGCATCTGCCGCAGGCCGGGGAATATCTGGGCGTGTACGGCGAAGTGATGCGTGGCGCCGCGAACGAAACCGAGGTCCAGCACGCGGTGGGCCGCGGCGATGCCGATCACGCTTCGGCGCATCGCCGTTCGCCGTACCGCGCCTACCGGGTGTCCGGTGGGCCGATCGAGGCGCTGGTCCGCGACCCCCGCTCCACCCGCCAGGTCTGGAGCCGCCACGAAGGCTTTCCCGGCGATCCCGCCTATCTCGAATTCCACAAGATCCGCTGGCCCGGCGGCCTCAAGCTCTGGCGCGTGACCGGCGGCGACGTGGATCTCGGCGGAAAGGTGGCCTACGATCCGGCGGCGGCGCGGGAGCGGGCCCGGCGGCACGCCGAACATTTCGCCTGGATCCTGGGCGACATCGCGGCCACGCATCCCGGGGATGACGCCATCGTCGCGCCCTTCGATACCGAGCTCTTCGGCCACTGGTGGTTCGAGGGCGTCGACTTCATCGCCGACCTGTACCGGTCGTTAGGCAGCTCCCCGGTGCTCCCGGCCACGGCGCGCGAGCACGTCGAGGCGCATCCGGCGAAGACGACGGTGCGGCTCGGCGAAGGATCGTGGGGCGCCAACGGCGATTTCTCGATGTGGCTGAACGACCAGACCGCGTGGACCTGGCAGCGGCTCTGGCCGCTGGAAGAGGCGTTCTGGTCGGTGGCGCGGCGCGCGCTCTCCGGCAACGCGGCCCAGCGCCGCATCCTGGCGCAGGCGGCGCGCTCGCTCCTCCTCGCGCAGGCCTCGGACTGGCAGTTCGTCATCTCGACCGGCGCCGCCAGCGACTACGCCGAGCGGCGCTTCGCCGGCCACTGCGGGGATGCCGAGAAGCTGGTCGCGGCGCTGGCCGACGGCGCTCCTCCTGACGCTCTGGAGGAAGGGGTGCGGCGCGCCGATGAGATGGCCGTCCGTGACGACCTCTTTCCCGGCGTTCTCGACGCGGTGGGCCAGGCGCTCCAATGAGTACGAGGTCGGTGGTGCTGCACGGGCACTTCTATCAGCCGCCCCGCGAGAATCCCTGGACCGGTGCCATCGACCAGGAGAAAACGGCGGCACCGGACCACGACTGGAACGCGCGCATCAATCGCGAGTGCTACGCCCCGCTGGGCTCGATTCCCATCGGCGCCATCGACTCCGATCCGCCGCGGATCAACGCCTACAGTTTCGTCAGCTTCGACGTCGGCCCCACACTCCTTTCCTGGCTCGAGCGCGAGGCGCGGCCCACCCTCGAGGCGATGGTGCAGGGCGATCGCGCCAGCAGGAAGCGCCTCGGCCATGGCAACGCCATCGCCATGCCCTATCACCACCTGATCCTTCCTCTTTGCAGCCGCCGCGACAAGACCACCGAAGTGCGCTGGGGCATCGCCGATTTCAAGCGCGTCTTCGGCCGCGATCCGGCGGGGATGTGGCTTCCCGAGACCGCCGTCGATCGCGAGACCCTCGATGTGCTGGCCGAAGAAGGCATCGCCTTCACCGTGCTCGCCCCGCACCAGGTCGCGGCGCCGCCCTCGAGCGGGGTCGCGGGACGCGTGCGTACCTCCGGCGGCCGGAGCATCGCGGTGTTCGCCTACGATGGTGCACTGTCGCACGACGTCGCGTTCGGCCAGCTGCTCAAGGATGCGGTGCTGTGGGAAAAGCAGCTGATCGCGGAGGCCAAGGGGCGGCAGGTGCTGAGCCTGGCGATGGACGGCGAGACTTTCGGCCACCATCACGTCTATGCCGATCTCGCGTTAGGCGCGCTGCTCCGCCGGCTCGCCACGCTCCGCGCCGTGCGGCTCGAAAATTTCGCGTCGGCGCTGGCGGCGCATCCGGAAGGCCCGGATCTCGATCTGGTCGCGCCGTCGTCCTGGAGCTGCATCCATGGCGTCGAACGGTGGCGTGCCGATTGCGGCTGCAAGATGGCGCCGGAACAATCCAGCCAGCAGCGGTGGCGCACCCCGTTGCGCGCCGCCGTCGACTGGCTCGCGGGAGAGGTCCATGGCCGCTTCGAGCGGGCCGCCAATGGCGGCGATCCCTGGCGCCGCCGCGACGAGCTCGGTCCCGGCGCCGTGCCCGCCTTTCCCGCCGACGACGCGGGCCGCCTGGCCGAGATGGAGCGCAGCGTGCTGCGCGCCATGACGTCGTGCGGCTGGTTCTTCGACGATTTCGCGGGATTGGAAGGCCGCCAGTCGCTGCGCTACGCCGCCCACGCCATCGCGCTTGCCGGCGATGACGCTCCCCGGCTCGAGGCGGGATTCCTCGATTGCCTTGCCGACGCCATGAGCAACGACGCCGCGGCCGGCAGCGCGCGCGATTTCTACCTCAATCAGATCGCACCCGAGCGACCCGCCTGACGCTCGTTGTTCCCCCCTCCGCGGTACATCACGCACCAAAAATGTTGGTTTTGCACCGAAACGGTTCGCTCCGCGCCCGCGACGATTTGGCCGTCGCAACTGCCGGAACTGGCGGGTTACCTCGTACGCGACGCGGTGTACCAGAAACTGCACGATGGATGCGAACGCCTGAGATATGCGGAACGATGAACGCACAATCGAAAGAGGACTGACAATGAGTCAAGTAACCCGGCACCGCCGCCTGGCTCTCGCCGCGGCGGGCATAGCCCTGAGCAGCGTGATGATGGCCTGCGGCCATGCGCGCGGCGAGCGAGCGATGAGCACCAATGCCAACGGCGTGCCGACCGATTCGGCGTCGGCTCCAACCGCGACGGCCGCGACGCCGTCGACGATGAGCGATTCGTCATCGGCCGCGACGCCGTCGACGATGAGCGACTCGGCGTCGGCCGCGACCACGCCGCTGCCGTCGGACAATACCGCCGCCAGCTCGGCGCGGGCGCGGAACAATCCGAATAACGAATACGGCTCGACCTCGACGGCTTCCACGACGACACGGCGCCACCGTCGTCACGCGGCGAAGTCCGAGACGACCGATGACGCGACGGCCGAAGCGTCGAGCACGTTGCCGGGCTCGTCGGCTTCGTCCAGCTCGAACAGCAGCATGAACGGCAGCAGCACCAGCGGCACCGCGTACAACGGCAGCGCGACCAGCAGCAGCAACAACCTCGCCCTGAACGCCAGCGGCGCGGGCGTCGTTCCGGTGATGGCGACCTGCACTCCTGCGACGGGCACCGTGGCGATCAGCAGCCAGCCGTCCACGGATATCAGCGCATCGCCGAGCACCAGCGCGCCGGTGAGCACCGACGATTACAGCGCCAAACCCTCGTCGTCGTCCTCGGCTTCGCTGACGGCGGTTCCCGCTGTGCCATCTGACCGGGCCGATACCACCCCGGCGCATGCCGCCCAGCCCTACGATGTGAATCGTCCCACGGGGGCCAATGCGCTGACGCGGGTACCGACGGCGACGCCCGACACGACCGGTGGATCGCTCGGATCTCGCGATACCTCCGGCGCGGCAACTTCGGCAACGTCGACGTACGGCAATACCAGCGTGCGCAGCGATATGCCGAAAGACACCGCCAGTCCGTCGACGATGAACGGCAGCAGCAGCATGAATGGCGTTTCGCCAATCAGCGCCTCCGGTTCGCTCCCGACCTGTGGAGTGCCGGCCGACGCCAAGGGCGCCTTCATGAACGATGCGCAGATCACCCACGCGGTACTCATTGCCAATAGCGTGGACAGCGCGGTATCCGCCGGCGTCGCGGCGCGGACCCAGAATCCCGCGGTCCGTGATTTCGCGCAGTTGATGGTCCGCCAGCACAGCGACGCGAACCAGAAGCTGGCCGACATCATCAACCGCACCAGGATCGCGCCCGCCGAGAACGACATCAGCAGCGCGATCCTCCGGGACAGCACCGGCCATACCTTTGCCGTGCCGGTGGGTGTGGTTGTTGCGCACACCGTCACTCCCGTGACCCAGCCGATGCACTATGACGCGACCATGAGCGCCAAGCCGTCGCGCATGGACACCGTCGAAGCGCCCCCGATGGGTGGTACCGGCAGCAACCCGGCGGTGAAGAATGCCGACACCCGGGTGAATGTCTCGGACTACAACTCGCCGAACACTCCGAGCACCACGGAGAGCACCCCGTCGACACCGCCGGCGAGCATCAATGCCACCGTCACTACGCCGGCTCCCGCCGCAACCACGGCGACGCTGTCGGATGACGACAAGAAGTTCATCGACTACATGGTGACCTTCCATCAGCAGGCGCTCGACGCGCTCGACGGACGGTTGATCCCGTTCGCGTACAATGCGGAGCTGCGTACGGCGTTGCAGGCGATGCGGCCGGTGGTGCAGGCGCACCTCGACCGTGCCCGTGAGATTCAGCGGGGACAGACCGCCTCGGCGTACTAGGCTAGCAAGCC
This sequence comes from Gemmatimonadales bacterium, assembly GCA_036493755.1. GTDB lineage: Bacteria > Gemmatimonadota > Gemmatimonadetes > Gemmatimonadales > JACORV01 > DASXPG01. Next base: position 10,317 of record DASXPG010000038.1, on the reverse strand, counting down.
GATAGGCGGAAGGCTTGGGCCGGGGGTCATCCTCCGGCCCTTGCCGTCTGCGCGAGCCGGAGTTCCTCGGCCCGCTTCGAATACCCGATGATAGAGGACGCGGGAAGACGCACCGCCGCCTCGATGAGCGGCGGCAGGTAGTCCGACGGCGCAGCGAATCGCATTCCCAGGATTCGCCGCGCCGCGCCGTTGTCCAGGATCGACATCCATCGACCACTGCAGGGAGAGCAACCGGGGAGAAGGCCGCGCGATTCGAGTGCCGCGCGCGGGAGGGCCACGGTGGGCGCCGGCCTGCCGAGCTGGTCGGCGACGATGGCGAGAAATGCCGCGAGAGAAAGCGATGCGTCCTGGGAGACGTTGAGGCAGGCTCCCGCCGGCAGGGAAACGCTGGAAGCGGCCAGCGTTGCGGCGATCACGTCGCCGCCACTGACGTGACGCAGCGGCAGCGGAGCGGCGTCGTCGGGGATCAGGATGGGTCCGCCATCCAGGATTCGGTGCACGTAGGCCGGCAGCCGCTGATGGTGATCGCGCCGTGAATGAATCATCGGCATCCGCAGCGACACGAATGGGAAGCCCGAGTGCTGGAGAGCGGCGCGAAAAACCTCTTCGGCGGCGCGTTTGTCGACGCCATAGCGCCAGTTGTCTGCGTCGTCGGTCCGGTTGGCGTCGGGCGAGTCCATCACCGCCCCATCGTAGTCCTGCTCGGAGAATGGCGGCTTCAGACCGGTGCGCACCAGGTAGACCTGTCCCGTGCTCCAGAAGACGTACTTCTGGACGCGGCCCGCCAGTATCCGGGTGACCGCCTGCGCATCCTTTCCATTGTAGAGCGTGGTATCCACCACCAGGTCGAAGCTGCGGCTACCCAACGCGGCGCGGAGGGCGGCCTCGTTGCTCCGGTCGGCGTGCAGCCGCATCACCGGGGAGGCCAGATCATCAGCGGTCAGGCCGCGATTGAGCACCGTGACCTCGTCGCCGCGGGCGAGAAGGGCGCGGACCAGGTCTGGTCCGAGGTTGCGGGTTCCCCCGATGATCAGGGTGCGAAGCATGGGAAGGAAACCAACCATTTCCAAGCGCCTCTGCAAGGTTCCCGGAACCAGGCTCGGTGCAGGGGTAGCAGCCCATAACGTGTGTCATCACTCGAGGAGAGCGACCATGTCACGAGCACGCACATTCGCACCGCTGGCCTGCGCCGGTCTGTTGATCGGACTCGCGGCCACGGGCTGCCGCCCAACGGCCCGCGCTGCCGGCGCGGCGAACACCGACACCACGGCGGTGAAAACCGATACCCTGACCGATGCGGCCATCGCCGGCATCGTCATCACCGACAACACCACCGACAGCAGCGGGGGTGCCTTCGCCGCCCATCGCGCCCATAACGCCGCGGTACGCACCTTCGCCCAGCGGATGGTCCACGACCACGGTGCCGCCAATGCCGCGGCCACCGCGCTGGTTCACCGGATGCACATGAGCGTCGAGGACAGCAAGGACGCGCAGGATGCGCGCGAGCATTCCCAGCATACCATGAACGATCTGGCCAGCGATTCGGGCCGGACCTTCGATCGTCACTACATCGACGCCGAAGTGAAGTCACACCAGGACGATCTCGACAATCTCGACAAGAAGCTGATCCCGCATGCGCAGAACAACGATCTCAAGCAGCTGCTGATGCGGCAGCGCGCGACGGTCAATTCGCACCTTCAACAGGCCAAGGAGATCCAGGGCCAGCTTCGCTAGCAATACCGTAGAAACGGGAGAAACGGGAGAAGGGGGAGAAGGGACCTTTCTCCCCTTTCTCCCGTTTCTCCCCTTTCTCCCCTAGTTTTTGGAATGCCCCTTCGGCTCTATAACACGCTGTCCCGCTCGATCGAGCCCCTGATCCCGCTCGCGCCTCCGCGGGTCACGTTGTATACCTGCGGCCCGACGGTCTGGAATTTCGCGCACATCGGCAACTTCAGGACCTTCGTGTTCGAGGATGTCCTGCACCGCTATCTCGAGTACTCGGGCTACGAGGTCGTGCAGGTGATGAACCTGACCGATGTCGACGACCGGACCATCAACGCGGCGAATGCGGCGAACCTCCCTCTCACCGAGCACACCCGGCCATTCACCGAGGCTTTCTTCGAGGACCGCGACTACCTGCGGATCCAGCCGGCCACCTGGTACACGCCCGCGACGACCCACATCCCCGGCATGATCGCGCTGGTCGAGCGGCTGCTGGCGAAAGGGGTTGCCTACAAAGGTGACGACGGCTCGGTCTACTTCGCGATCGCGAAATTTCCGGCCTACGGCCGCCTCTCGCGCCTCGACACCCGCGAGCTGAAGGTCGGCGCCCGCGTTTCCAGTGACGAATACGCCAAGGAAGACGCCCGCGACTTCGTCCTGTGGAAGGCCGCGAAGCCCGAGGACGAAAAAGCCGGCGCCGCATGGGACACTCCCTTCGGCCGCGGGCGCCCCGGCTGGCACCTCGAATGCTCGGCGATGAGCCAGCAGTATCTCGGCGATACCATCGACATCCACGCCGGCGGCGTCGATCTCATCTTCCCGCACCACGAGGACGAAATCGCCCAGAGCGAGGCGGCGACGGGCAAGACCTTCGCGCGGCTCTGGATGCATGGCGAGTTTCTGCTCGTCGAGGGCACCAAGATGTCCAAGCGGTACGGGAATTTTCTGACCGCCCGCGACCTCAAGGAGAGCGGCTGGGATGCCGCCGCCATCCGGTACCTGTTCGGCCAGTCGCACTACAGAAAACAGCTCAACTTCAGCGACGATGCCCTCAAGGCCGCCGCCGCCGGCGCTCAGCGGCTAGCCGAATTCCATGTCCGCCTGGCGCGGCTGCCGGCCGGCGCCGGGACCGGTCTCGAATCCCTGGCCACGAAGCTCGAGGCCGACTTTCGCGCCGCGATGGATGAGGATCTCGACGTTCCGCGGGCCATCGCGGTGCTCATGAGCTTCGTGCGCGAAGCCAACGCCTCCATGGATAAGGAGGGCGCGACGACGGCCGCGCGGGAGACCGCCTTGAACGCGTTCAATCGGGCGACGGGGGTGCTCCAGATCATCCCCGGAATCCGGCACGCCGAAAAAGAGTCGAGCTTCCAGCGCGCCCACGAGCTTGCCGAGGAGCGCAAGAAGGCCAAGTGGTCGAAGGATTGGAAGAAGGCGGATGAGTTCAGGCTGGCGATCGATGAGCTGGGTTACGACGTTCGCGACACCAAGGACGGAGGTTTCGAGTTGCGTAGCAAGCAACCACCCTGATCAGGGATTTACCGGCACGACGTTTGCAGTTTCCCTCCATCCATGACTCCCGCATCAGCTTTACACACCATTTCGGAGCAGGCCGTCCGTGCTCCTGAGCGGATCCGCCGCCGCGCTCCGCGGCCCAGCGTAGAAGCTCCGGCCCGCCCCGCTATCGTCCACGTGGCCGCGGAGTTGTGGCCTTTCGCCTTCACGGGCGGACTGGGTTACGCGGTCGCCGAGCTCGCCCAGGAACAGGCGAACCAGGGCGCCGATGTGGCCATTGTAACGCCATTCTATCAATCCGTGGCCGAAAAAGTGGGATCAATCCAAGGGACGAGTGAGCCGTTCCGCGTGCACCAAGGTTGTGCCGATGGAATGGTTCGGTGCTTGGAATTACAGCGACCTCAGAGGCGCGGTCCGCGCGTCATTTTCGTGGACCATCCACCGTCATTTCAGCGGGCCGCGCTCTATGGGGAAAATGGAACGGACTATCCGGACAATGCCCGCCGCTTTGCCTTCCTCGCGCTCGGCGCGCTGGAATTCGCGCGCCGCACGTTCGCCGATCGCCCGACGGTCGTGCACGCGCATGACTGGCATGCGTCGCTGGTTCCGGTACTTCTGCGGAAGTCGCGGCTCTCGCACATGCCCGATTTCCGCCGCATGGCCAGCGTCCTCACCGTCCACAATGCCGGCTACCAGGGCGTCTTCAAGCGCGAGACGCTGACCGACCTCGACCTTCCCGACAGCCTCTGGTCCAGCGACGAGATGGAGTGGTACGGACAGCTCAATCTCCTGAAGGGCGCGCTCAAGTATTCCGACGTCGTCGCGACGGTCAGCCGGACCCATGCCACCGAAGTGCGCTCCGACGTGGGCGGCTTCGGCCTCCAGGACGTCTTCCGCTCGCTCGATGACCGGCTGGTCGGCATCCGCAACGGCATCGACCAGCACCGCTGGGATCCGCGCACCGACCCGCACCTCACGGCGAGCTACGGTAGTCGCGATCTGGCGGGGAAGCGGCGCTGCCGGCGCTATCTCCAGGTCACCTCGCGGCTGCCGGCGCGCGACGACATTCCCCTCTTCGGGATGAGCGCCAGGCTGGTGAACCAGAAAGGCCTCGACCTGATCCTCGCCTCCCGCGCGGTGCGCGAGGGCAAGGCACAGTTCGTCTTCCTCGGCCAGGGCGAGCCCCGCTACGAGAAGGCGTTGCAGGCGCTGGCGCGCGAGCAGAGCCGGCATGTGGCGGTGACGACGTCGTTCAACGACCAGGCCGAGCATCGGCTCCTGGCGGGCGCCGACTTCCTGATGATGCCCTCGCTCTACGAGCCCTGCGGTCTCACCCAGATGCGCGCGCAGCGCTACGGCACGCTGCCCGTCGCGCGGCGCGTCGGCGGATTGGCCGAGACGGTGATCGACGGCGACACCGGCTTCCTCTTCGACGATTTTACTGCGGAGGCGTTCGATGGTGCGATGGACCGCGCCATCAGCTTGTTCGCCGATCCGGCGGCGCTGCGGCGCCGCATCGTCCGCGCGATGCGCAGCGACTTCTCCTGGTCCACGCCCCTGGCCGAGTACGACGAGGTCTATAATCGGGCCGTGGCGGCCCGCTGACCGATCGGCCCCTCCCGCCGGGTCGCCCCTACCCGTTAGGCGCCCACTGGGACGGCGCCGGCGTCAATTTTGCCCTCTTCTCCGAGAATGCCACCTCGGTGACCCTCTGCCTCTACGAGCACGACAACCGGTCCGAGACCATCCGCATCCCGCTGACGGCGAAGAGCAGCGACCACGTCTGGCACGTCTATCTCTCGCAGGTGCGTCCCGGACAGCGATACGGCTATCGCGTGGACGGACCCTGGGATCCCGCCAACGGCCACCGCTTCAATCCCGCCAAGCTGCTGCTCGATCCTTACGGCAAGTCGTTCGCGGGACCGCTGGAGTGGAACGACGCGGTCTATGGCCATGCGGGAAGCGACGACCTGGTGAAGGACGACCGCGACAGCGCGCCGTTCGTGCCCCGGAGCGTGGTCGTCGATACCGCCTTCACCTGGGGGGACGACAAGCCGCCGCTGACGCCGTGGCACGAGACGGTGATTTACGAAGCGCACGTGAAGGGCTTCACCGAGCGGCACCCCGCCGTTCCCGGGGAGCTGCGCGGTTCGTACGCCGGCCTGATGTCCGAGGCGGCGATCGACCACCTGAAATCGTTAGGCGTGACGGCCGTGGAGCTGATGCCGGTCCACCAGTTCGTCACCGATCACGTCCTCGAGGGGCGCGGCCTGACCAACTACTGGGGCTACAACAGCATCGGCTTTTTCGCCCCCGACGGCCGCTACGCCTCGGCGCCCGGCGTCCGCGACCTGGTGGCCGAGTTCAAGACGATGGTGAAGACGCTCCACCGTTCGGGCCTCGAGGTCATCCTCGACGTGGTGTACAACCACACCGCCGAGGGCAACCACCTCGGGCCGACGCTCTGATTCCGCGGCATCGACAACGCATCGTACTACCGGCTCAAGCCCGACGAGCGGCATTACTACATGGACTACACCGGTACCGGCAACACGCTGAACATGACCCACCCGCGGACGCTCCAGCTGCTCATGGACAGCCTCCGCTACTGGGTCCAGGAGATGCACGTCGACGGCTTCCGCTTCGACCTCGCCTCGGCGCTGGCCCGCGAGCTCGACGAGGTGGACCGCCTCGGCGCCTTCTTCGACACTATCCAGCAGGACCCGGTGGTGTCGCAGGTGAAATTGATCGCCGAGCCGTGGGACCTCGGTGAGGACGGCTACCAGGTCGGCAACTTCCCCGAGCTGTGGGCCGAGTGGAATGGCGTCTACCGGGACGGGACCCGCGCCTTCTGGAAAGGCGACGAAGCCCAGGCGGGATCGGTCGCCTACCGGCTGACCGGGTCGAGCGATCTCTACGGCGGCGGCGGACGGCGGCCATACGCCAGCGTCAACTTCGTCACCGCCCACGATGGCTTCACCCTGAAGGACCTGGTCTCGTACGACGGCAAGCATAACGAGGCCAACGGCGAGGACAATCACGATGGCAGCGATCACAACCTGTCGTGGAACTGCGGCGCCGAAGGCCCGACCGACGACGCCGCGATCAACGAGCTGCGCGCCCGGCAGCAACGCAATTTCATGGCCACGCTGCTGGTGTCCCAGGGCGTGCCGATGATCACCGCCGGCGACGAAATCGGCCGCACCCAGCAGGGCAACAACAATGCCTACTGCCAGGACAACGAGATCTCCTGGCTCGACTGGAATCTCGACGCCGCCGGCGAATCGCTGCTGAAGTTCACGCGGCGCCTGATCGCATTGCGCCGCGGCCACCCGGTCTTTCGGCGCCGCCAGTTCATGCAGGGCCGGCCGCTGCGCGGCAGCGGCGTCAAGGATCTGTCCTGGTTCCGGCCCGACGGCCAGGAGATGAACGATGAGGATTGGGGGACGCAGGTACGCTGCTTCGGGATGCGCATCGCCGGCGACCAGATGGACGAGGTGGACGAGGCCGGCCGCCGCGTCGGCGACAATACCTTCATCGTCCTGCTGAACGCACACCACGAGCCGATCGACTTTCAGCTGCCCGGAGCCCCGGCCCGCAAGCGCTGGGAGGCGGTGGTCGATACCCGCAGCGCCGAGGAGCCGGAGGTCCAGCCGCTGAAAGGCGGCGAGGTCTTCCAGCTCGAGGCCCGCTCGATGGCGGTGTTCCAGCTCAGCGGCCAGGCCCGCATCACCTTCCAGGAAGAAGGGTGAGGCGCGCCACCTACCGGATCCAGCTTCACGCCGGGTTCGGTTTCGATGACGCAGCGGCCATCCTCGACTACCTCGCCGCGCTGGGCATCTCGCACGTCTATACCTCGCCGTACCTCCAGGCCGCCGCCGGCAGCACCCACGGCTACGATGTCGTGGATCACAGCCGCGTCAACGAAGAGCTGGGCGGCGCCGCGGCGCATCGCCGGTTCGTGGATGCGGTGAAGGCCGCCGGCCTCGGTCATATCGTCGACGTGGTGCCTAACCACATGGCGATTGCCGGACGCTCGAATGCCTGGTGGTGGGACGTCCTCGAGAAGGGGCCGGCCAGCGCCTACGCGCGCTACTTCGACGTGGATTGGGAAGCGCCCGAGGAGCGGCTGCGGAACGTGGTGCTGCTCCCGGTCCTCGGCGATCAATACGGCCGGGTGCTCGAGGCAGGAGAAATACGGCTGTGGCGGGAGGGCGCCGCCTTCACCATTCGCTATCACGAGCACGTCTTTCCCGTCGCCCCCGATTCGCTCGACGCGCTCTTCGCACGCGCCGGCGTCTCGCGCGCCGAGATCGCGGCCCGGCACCCCAGGGCGCTCGCCGCGGTGGACGTCGTCATCGACGACGTCAACGGGACCTCCGACCGTCTCGACGAGCTGCTCGAGCTTCAGCACTACCGGCTCGCCTGGTGGCAGGCGGCGCAGCGCGACCTCGGCTACCGGCGTTTCTTCGACGTGAACTCGCTGATCGGTCTGTGCGCCGAAGATGAGACGGTGTTCCGCGACACCCATCGCCTGGTCCTCGGCTGGGTGCGGGAGGGGGTGGTGGATGGTCTGCGCATCGATCATCCCGACGGGCTCAAGGATCCCGAGGTCTACCTGCGCCGGCTCCAGGGCCACTGCCCGAAGTGTTACGTGGTCGTCGAAAAAATTCTCGGCGCCGGCGAGCGGCTGCCGGAGACCTGGCCGGTGGCGGGGACGACCGGTTACGACTTTCTGAATCTCGTGGGCGGCCTGTTCGTCGATCCAGCGGCGGAGGCGCCACTCACCGCGCTCTACGGCAGCTTCACCGGCGAGACGGTGGAGTTCAAGACGGCGGCGCGCGAGAAGAAGCTGCTGGTGCTGCGCGAGGTTCTGGGGAGCGACGTCGGCCGGCTGGCGGAGCTGCTCCTCAATGTCTGCGAGCGCCATCGCCGGCATCGCGACTACACGCGGCATCATCTCACCGAAGTGCTGCGCGAGCTGCTCGCCTGCTTCCCGGTGTATCGCACCTACGCACGGCCGGTTGCGAAGCAGATCAGCGATGATGATCGCCGGTACATCGAGGAGGCGGCCCGCCGCGCGCGCGGTTTCCGTCCCGACCTCGACGGCACGCTGATCGATTTCGTGGTGCAGATCCTCACGCTGAATGTGGCAGGACAGCTGGAGTCGGAATTCGTCCTCCGCTTCCAGCAGCTCTGTGCGCCCGCGATGGCCAAGGGTGTCGAGGACACGGCGTTCTATACCTGGAATCGCTTCATCGCCCTGAACGAAGTCGGCGGCGATCCGTCGCGCTTCGGTGTCTCGCCGGAAGACTTCCATGCCGCGATGATCGCCGCGCAGGCGCGGTATCCGGAGACGATGGTGACCACCGACACCCACGACGCCAAGCGGGGGGAGGATGTGCGCGCGCGCCTGAGCGTGTTGTCGCAGCTGCCGGATGCCTGGACGGCGGCGGTGCGCGAGTGGTCGGCCATGAACGAGCGCCATCGCGTCGGCGACACCCCCGACCGGAACACCGAGTACTTCCTCTACCAGACCCTGGCCGGCGCCTGGCCGATTGGTGCCGAGCGGCTGCTGCCTTACATGGAGAAAGCGATCCGCGAGGCGAAGGTCCACACCTCGTGGACCTCGCCTGACGAGGGCTACGAGTCGGCGGTACGGGGATTCTGCGACGCGGTGTTGAAGGACGAGAGCTTTGTGGCATCGCTCGAGCGGTTCGTCGGCGAGCTGGCCACCCAGGGCCGGACGGTGTCGCTGGCACAGACGATCTTGAAGCTCACCGTGCCGGGTATCCCCGATGTGTACCAGGGGACCGAGCTGTGGGCCCAGCCGCTGGTCGATCCCGACAACCGGCGGCCGGTGGACTATGCGAAGCGGCGCGGGCTGCTCGCGACGCTGGACGGTGCGGCGGCCGCCGAGGTGCTGGCCCATGCGGACGCAGGGCTTCCCAAGCTGTGGCTCATCCGTCGCTCGTTAGGCGCTCGCGCGCGGCACGCGCGGGCCTTCGGTCCCGAAGGGCAGTACATGCCGCTGGCGGCGAAGGGGCCGGATGCCGAATGCGTCGTCGCCTTCGCGCGGGGTGGGGAGGCGATCACGATTGTCCCGCGGCTGTCGCTTCGGCGGACGTTCGAGGGGACGACCGTCGAGTTGCCGCCGGGTCCCTGGTGCGACGAGCTCAGCGGCCAGCGCCGGCAGGGGGTGGTACCGGTGGGGGAGCTGTTGGGGACTTTTCCGGTCGCGCTTCTGACCCGCAATCAATAGAAGAGGGGTCGGGCGTTCCCCGGAGGTGGCGCAATTCATTGCAGGGCAATGATTTCGAACCGGCCGGTGGCTCGGTGCCGAATTGGGCGAAGCGGGCTTAAGCTCGCGTGCCACCTTCACTTGACCCATGTCAACTCTCCCATTATGCTTCAAGGCTCGCGAGGCCCGTTTGATAACGCGCGAATTCAGCGCGCTGACGTAGCTCAGTTGGTAGAGCAGCTGATTTGTAATCAGCAGGTCCTGGGTTCGAGTCCCAGCGTCAGCTCCAGTGGAGAAGGAGACGGTACCCCGTGCAGGGCACACCCCGCGTTGGCAACAGCCGCGGGGTGCTCTGTTCAATGGACCGATAGCGAAAACGGGAGAAGCGTAGGCGGACGCGCGGTGGGGTGCCGGAGCGGTCAATCGGAGCAGACTGTAAATCTGCCGGCCTTGCGCCTACGAAGGTTCGAATCCTTCCCCCACCACTGCTCCCGCGGGAGTAGCTCAGTTGGTAGAGCGTCAGCCTTCCAAGCTGAGGGTCGCGGGTTCGAGTCCCGTCGCCCGCTTGCTCGCGTAGCTCAGTCGGTAGAGCGCGTCCTTGGTAAGGACGAGGTCAGCGGTTCAATCCCGCTCGCGAGCTCTGTGTCGGACGTGACGGATGCAACAGAAGTGACGGACGGAAATACCTAACGAGGATCAGCGATGGCCAAGGCCAAGTTCAACCGGGACAAGCCGCATGTGAACGTCGGGACGATCGGGCACGTGGACCATGGGAAGACGACGTTGACGGCGGCGCTGACGAAGGTGTCGGCGGATAAGGGCTGGGGCACCACCTACAT
>DASXPG010000037.1:0-2674 GCA_036493755.1 Gemmatimonadales bacterium | reverse complement strand
GGCCCGGCTCGAGCACACCCGCGCCCTGGTCGCCCTCGGCGCCGCGCTGCGCCGGGCGAACCGGCGGGCGGACGCCCGCGACCCGCTCCGGCGCGCGCTGGAGCAGGCGGATCGCGGCGGCATGCTGCGGCTGGCCCGGCGCGCGCGCGAGGAGCTCAACGCGGTCGGCGCCCGGCCGCGGCGCAGCGCGCTCAGCGGTCCCGGCGCGCTCACCCCAGCCGAGCACCGCGTCGCCGAACTGGCCGCCCGCGGGCACGGCAACCGTGCCATCGCCGAGCGGCTGTACGTGACGCCGCGCACCGTGGAGACCCACCTGACCCACGCGTTCGCCAAGCTCGACATCCGCTCGCGCGCGCAGCTCGCGGCCGCCCTCCAGCCGGTCCCCGCCGATTCCGGCACGCTGACCGTCACATGACCGGTGCCCCCCGGCCGCGACTCGTCCGGGCGTGACCGGCGTGAGCCATGTGGCGCTAACCCGCTATCCCGGCTTCTCGATGCCCGATAGGCTCCGCATATGCGTCAGCCGTACCGCCTGCTGACTCTCGGGCTCGCGCTGTGCGCCGTTGCCGCCGTCGTCGGGGCATTGATCCTCCTGGACCGTTCCCGCACTGTCGATGTCGGCGCCGAGGTGGGAAAGTGGCTGCTCACGGTGGCCGCGGCTCTTGTGCTGACCGGCGCCCTCAGCATGGTCGTGAAACAGATCGATCAACGCCGAAACGAGCGGCAAGCCTGGCACGGCATCCTCAACGACCTCGTCGCCGCAAACCAGAAGGTCGTACTGGCCCGGGTCCGGCTGCAGGCACATCGGTCGGCCAAGACGTACCAGGAGCAACTTGCCGAGGTCATGAGTGCGCGCGTCGAGGTACGCCGCATCGGTGCGATTGACATCGTGAACAGGGATGGGTCGTTGCCAGAGCGGATCAACGCGATGCGGGAATACCTTGACGCGCTGGGCCAGGAATACGCAGCGGGTTATCTTCGTGCGGCGCGCCAGCAGCGTCTCGATGAGGCATGGCTGAACGACAAGATGAAGGCCGCCAACGACGGAAAAGGCCCGCCGGAGCTTCCCGAATGGCTGGCCGAGCCGACCACGGCGTGGCTCATGCTGACGGATCCATCGAAGTTTCCGAGGCTCGGCGCGCTGATGGATGACGCCGCGTTCCCGATCGACACCTTTCGCACCAATTACAAGTTGGCGAAGGAGTACCTCGAGATGCGTGCTGGTTTCGGCGATCCCCCGATAGAGTCCCGGGTCTACCGAGCCGGCAAGCTCGCCACCCGTGCGACGACGTTCGCGAACCTGCATGTCAAACCCCTGGGTCACCTCAAGGAGCCCGTCGAAGAGTCGGCTCGCCAGCTTGACAAAGCCTGTCGCCGCCAGGATCCGGCCGAGATCCAGAAAGCGATAGTCGAGCTGAGCAGGCTCACCGCACAGGCAGTCGCCTGTGTCTATCCCGAACCCAAGTCCAGCGCGGCAGCGGGTGGCTCCGCGGCAGTGACGTCCGAAATCGAAGCGCATCCGGCCGCACCTTTGTAGCGACGATCGGAACAAGCGCGCACGTAACCGCCGCTGTAGGGCCGCCCCTAGCGCAGTGACCGGGAACGCGGCCCGCATTTCGGCGGTGAACAGGTCCGGCTGTTCCCACGCCGCGAAATGGCCCCCTCGGTCGAGCTTGTTGTAATGGATGAGGTTGCCGGGATACGCGCGCTCGGCCCAGCTCCGCGGGGCTTGATAGAGCTCGTCCGGGAACACGCTGATGGCGTACGGAATCGTGATGGGCTTGGCGTCGAAGAAATCCGCCTTGTTCTCCCAGTAGAGGCGGGCCGCGGAAACCCCGGTGTTCGTCAGCCAGTACAGCGTGATGTTGTCGAGGATGTCGTCCCGGGTGAGAGCGCTCTGCAGCTGACCCTTCAGGGCCTTTTCCACCAGCCCGGGCTGGCCGGTGCCGTCGCCGTGGTCGAGCATGAACGCGGCGAGGTCGACGGGGGAGTCCGCCAGCCCGTACAGCGTCTGCGGGCGCGTTGACATGATCTGCGCGTAGCCCAGGTGCTTAGCGAAGAAGGTGCTCAGCTGCTCGAACGCGCGTCCTTCCTCGTCCGAGAGATCCGGCGGCGGCGGGTCGCCGCGCTGGACCGCCTTATTGATGTCGGCTGGAGCGGTACCCGGCATGTTGGAGTGAATGCCGAGCAACTCGGGCGCGGCCTGTATTCCCATCGCCTGTGTGACGGCCGCGCCCCAGTCGCCGCCCTGCGCCACGAACCGGTTGTAGCCGAGGCGCTTCATCAGCACGACCCAGGCACGTGCGATGCGGGTGGGATCCCAGCCGGTGGCGGTCGGCTTGGCGGAGAATCCGTGACCCGGCAGCGAGGGAATCACCAGGTGGAACGCTTCCGCACCGCTCCCGCCGTGCACCTCGGGGTTGGTGAGCGGCTCGATGATCTTCAGCTGCTCGATGACCGAGCCGGGCCATCCGTGCGTGACGATCAGCGGCAGCGCATCGGTGTGCTGGGAGCGGACGTGAATGAAATGGATGTCGAGCCCGTCGATCTCGGTTATGAAGTGCGGCAGGTTATTCAGCTTCGCCTCGCACGTGCGCCAGTCGTAGTCGGTCGCCCAGTGCCGCGCGAGATCCTGCATCATCGCCAGCGGCGCGCCCTGCGAGTCGTCGGTGAC
>DASXPG010000036.1:0-22891 GCA_036493755.1 Gemmatimonadales bacterium | reverse complement strand
CGTCGTCGAGAATGATGATGCCGCCGGCCTGGAACGGGCCGCGGGCGAAGAGCGTGACCGACGGCCCGGTGGCGGCGGTGGCGCCGGCGTTCACGCGCCCAGGGCTTCTTTCATGCGATCCCAGAAGGAGCGGCCGCCTTTTGACGCCGGCGGATCGCCCTCGACCTTGGACAGTTCCTTGAAGAGGATCTCCATCTCCGGCGTCATCCGCTCCGGGGTCCAGATGCCGATGCGCACATGGAGGTCGCCCTTCTTTCCCGAGCCCAGGTGCGGGAGGCCGCGCCCGCGCAACCGGATCATGGTGCCGGCCTGCGTGCCGGGATCGATCTTGAGGGCCTCGTCGCCCCAGGGTGTAGGCACGGTGATCGCCGCGCCTAACGCCGCCTGGCTGAACGAAAGGTGCACGTCGTGGACCAGGTCGTCGTTGTGGCGCATGAACCGCTCATCTTCGGCGATCTCCAGCGTGACGACCAGGTCGCCCGGCGTGCCGCCGCGCGGACCCGCGTGGCCCTGGCCGCGCAGGGTGATGTAATTCTCGACCGAGACGCCGGGCGGCACGTCGACGGTGACGGTGCGGTCGGCGCGGACGCGGCCATCGCCGCGGCAGATCTCGCAGGGATCCTTGATGATCGAGCCTTCGCCGTGGCAGGTCGGGCACGCGGCCACCGACACGAACTGGCCGAAGACCGATCGCTGCGCGCGCCGCACCTGGCCGGCGCCGCCGCAGGTCGCGCATTGCGCCGGCTTGGTCCCCGGCCGCGCACCGCCGCCGCCGCAATGCTCGCAGGCGACCAGCACCTTGTACTTGAGCTGCCGCTTGGCACCCTTGGCGACGTCTTCCATGTTCAGCGCGACCGAGGCCCGCAAATCGTTGCCTCGCCGCTCGTCGGCACTCGGCATGCCCCCGCGCCCGCCGCCGAACATTTCCTCGAAGCCGGAGAAGCCGCCGAAATCGCGCATGAAGATGTTGAGCGCTTCGGAGAGATCGAAGTGATGGAAGCCTTGCTGGCCGCCGCCCCCGCGCTTGAGGCCGGCCTCGCCGTAGCGGTCATAGACGGCGCGCTTCTGCGGGTCGCGCAGCACTTCGTACGCTTCGGTGATTTCCTTGAAGCGGGCTTCGGCGTCGGGCTCGTTGTTGCGGTCGGGATGGTACTGCATGGCCATCTTGCGGTAGGCCTTCTTCAGCTCACCGTCTTCGCACTTCCGATCCACACCCAGCAACACGTAGTAATCGCTCATCGCAGCAGGTCACCGACCATCTTGGAAGTGTGCTCGACCAGCGCGACGATCTTCTCGTACGGCATGCGGGTCGGACCGAGGACGCCGATGACGCCGGTCAATGATCCGGCGGAATAGGGCGAGGTCACCAACGTGAGATTCGAGAGCTGGCGGGTGTCGTGCTCCCCGCCGATGGTGATGGTCAACGCATTGGCCATCTTCCGCTGGCCCAGTACCCGGCCCAGGATTTCGCGCTGCTCCGTCAGCTCGATGAGCGAGCGCATCCCCTGGCCGCTGGCGAATTCCGGCTGATCGGCGAGCAGCGAGGTACGGCCCACAACGATCTCGTCGCCGGCGGGGACGTCGAAGATCTGATCGCCGGTCGCCAGAAAAATGTCCATCAGCTCGTGCTCGGCGGGGGTCGCGGCGGAATCGCGCAACCGGTCGGCGAGTGTCTGACGCACATCGCGCAGCGTGTGGCCGGCGAGCCGCTCGTTGAGAACGCGGGTGATGGTGACGATCGCGTCCGGTGGGACCGAGCCGGGAACCTGGACGAAGATCGTCTTCACCATCCCGGTGCCGAGGGTGAGGACGAGCAGCAGCCGGTCGCTGGAGACGGCGACAAGGTCAAGCCGGTCGAGGACCGCGCTGTCGAGCGAGGGCGCGACCGCGATCCCTAACTCCTGCGTCAGCACGCCAAGAACTTCGGCGGCACGCCGCAGGATTTCCGGCACCGCGGCGCCGTGCACCGCGAGCCCTTCGCGAATCGTCTCCCGCTCATGGCGCGAGACGGCCTTCTCCCGCATCAGCGCGTCGACGTAGAGCCGGTACGCGCGATCGGTCGGAACCCGGCCCGCAGACGTGTGGGGATGGGAGAGAAAACCCTTCTCTTCGAGGTCGCTCATGGCGTTACGGATCGTGGCCGCCGACACGCCGAGGCCGAACCGGCGGGCCAGCACGCGGCTGCCTACCGGCTCGGCGGTCTCGACGTAGCTCTGGACGATTGCCTCCAGAACCCGGATCTCGCGGTCGTTCAATCCTTCACGTGGCAACGGCAACCCCATATAGCACAGTAATTTAGATAGACGCGACCAATTGGTCTAGGCGCAGCCACCCCTGAGTGGTGAGTGCTAACCGATACCGGCGGCCAGTCGCCGCAGTCGCCGCAGTAGTACCCGGTTCTGCGGTGCCCAGTGCGGTCATGGCAGCCCAACCAGCCGTAACCCATTGCCGGGCGCGGGGAAGGAGGCGTTCAGCCAGGTCGCCATCCACATCGATACCATCCACTGTACGGAGTCCGAGGTAGAGGCGTTCCATCTCGCGATCCCGCTCGTTCAGCGTTTCGCGACCCGCCACGACGCTCTCGCCCGAACTCAGTAGATCGACCCACTTGGCGTACGCTGCCTCGTTCCACCACCGGGTCTTCCCGTCGAACGAGTGTGCCGAGGGCCCGAGTCCCAGATAGGGCACGCGGCGCCAGTACGCCCGGTTGTGGACCGCCTCCCTTCCCGGCCGCGAGGCATTCGACACTTCATAGAAACCGTACCCGGCGCGCCCCAGGACCTCGTGGGCGAGCAGATACTCCTCCTCGTAGCGCAGGTCGGGAGCGGCGACGGACTGGCCGCGCAGAATCTGGCGCGAGAGCGGCGTATGCTCCTCGACGGTCAGGCCGTAGAGGGAGATATGCCCGGGCTCCAGGGCGACGGCCCGGGCGAGATCCTCGCGCCACACCCTGCCTAACGATTCTGGAAGGGAAAAGATGAGATCGAGGGAAATATTGGCGATGCCACCTTCCCGGGCCGCTCGCACCGCCCGCGGGATGGCCTCGGCGCTGTGGGTGCGGTGCATCCAGGCGAGGACGGAATCGTCGAAGGATTGCGCGCCGATCGAGATCCGGTTGATGCCGGCCTCGCGCCAGGCGCGCGCCGACTCCGCCGTCACGTCTTCCGGATTCGCCTCGATGGTGAACTCGTCGGCGCCCGCCCCGCGGCCGATGAGCGCGGCGAGTCTCGCGATCCCTTCGCCACCGAGCTTCGACGGCGTGCCACCGCCGAGGTAGACGGTGCGCGGCGGCGCGGCTGCGCGGCTGCGCGTCTGTTCCAGCTCGCGGCCCAGCGCCTCGAGATATTCCTCGACGGGGGTGGTGCTGCGAACGGCGATGCTGAAATCGCAATACGTGCAACGGCGGGCGCAGAAGGGGACGTGGATGTAGAGATGGTCGACCGGCGGCCGGTCAGGAAGCCAGGGCAAAATTCTTCCCCGGCAGCTGCTTCACCAGTCCCTGCAACTCGAGCGAGCTGAGCGCCGCGAGCAGCAGACCCGTATCGATCGAGCTCTTCGAGGCCAGCGAATCGACGTGCACCGGCGCATGGCTCATCAGGTCAAAGAGCGTCGCCTCGGCGCCCGACAGGCACACGCGAGCCTGGCGCGCCGCCTCGATCCGCGCCGCGAGGTCCGGGCGCGTATGGGCTGCTTCGGGTATCGTCGGCAGGTTGAGCTTCAGCAGGATGTCGTTAGGCCCGGTGTAAATCGTCCCGCCGGCCTGGATCAGGAAGTTGGGGCTCTCGGCCAGCGGATCGCCGAGGCGGCCGGGAACGCCGAAGATCGTCGCGCCCACGCGGAGCGCCCACTCGGCCGTGTTGCTGGTCCCGCCCTTGGCGCGCCCCTCCACCACGAGGAGGCAGTGGCACAGCGCCGCGATGATCCGGTTGCGGGCCGGGAAATTCCACGGCCGCGGCGGCTCGCCGGGCGCGCGCTCGCTGAGCAGCAGGCCCCGCTCCCGGACGGCTTCCAGCAGCTCGCGATTGCCGAGCGGATAAATGACGTCGATCCCGGTGCCGAGCACCGCGATGGTCCCCCCGGCGGCGTCGAGCGCGCCGCGGTGCGCGCGTGCATCGAGTCCCAGCGCCATGCCGCTGACGATGACCACGCCGCGCGCCGCCAGGGTGCGCGCCGATTCATACGCGATGCGATCGCCGTATTCGGACGGATGCCGGCTGCCGATGACCGACACCCGCGGCTGCTGGAGCAGATCCAGATTGCCCTCGGCGTAGAGCACCTTGGGCGGATCCTCGACGACCATCAGCTCGCGCGGATAGCGCGCATCGTCCTGGGTGAGCTGGGCGACGCTCATGCTTTCGCCTGCTCTTCGGCGGCCCGCTCCTCATCCAGGCGCTTCCAGAGGATTTCGAGAAGCTCCGGCAGTCCCTTCCGGGCCACCGAGGAAATCACCAGCGACGCGAAGGCCTCGGGCACCGGTGGCAATGCCGGCGTTTCTCCCTCGGGGACCAGGTCGGCCTTGGTCCAGGCCACGCAATGCGGCGTCGCGGCGAGATCCTTGCTGAACTCTCCGGCTTCACGGCGCAGGAGCGCGTAGGCCTCGGCAAGATCGGACGCATCCAGAGGAATGAGATAGAGGAGGATGCGGGTACGCTCGACGTGGCGCAGAAACTTGAGCCCCAGCCCCTTCCCTTCATGCGCGCCTTCGATGATTCCGGGAATGTCGGCGATGATGAAGCTGCGATGATCGCCCAGCTGGACGACGCCAAGATTCGGCTCGAGGGTGGTGAACGGATAGTCGGCGATCTTGGGCTTGGCGGCGGTCACCGACGCCAGCAGCGTGCTCTTGCCCGCGTTCGGTTCCCCGAGCAGCCCGACGTCGGCGATGAGCTTGAGGGTCAGCTCGACGCGGCGCTGCTCACCATCTTCGCCGGGCTGGTAGTGATGCGGCGCTTGCCGGGTCGACGTGGCAAAGTGCTGATTGCCGAGCCCGCCGCGTCCGCCCTGCACCACCAGCAGCTTTTCTCCCGGCTGGGTGATCTCGCCGAGCAGCTCGCCCGACTTCGCGTCGCGAATCACCGTGCCTAACGGGACGGGCATGATGAGATCCTCGGCCGACTGCCCGGTCATCTGCGCACCGGCGCCGTTGTTGCCGTTCCCGGCGACCCACTTCCGGCGATAGGTGAAGTCGAGCAGCGTCCAGATGTTGCGGTCGCCCACGGCGAAGATGCTGCCGCCGCGGCCGCCGTCCCCGCCCGACGGACCGCCCTTGGGATAGAACTTCTCCCGCCGGAACGCGGCGACACCCGAGCCGCCGTTGCCGGCGATGACGTCGATGGCGACCTGGTCTATGAACACGCCAGCGACCGTGCGTCGTGCGTGGGGCGTGGTGCGTAAAACATCATTTGGCTCGATCTCTCATCTGCTGCCATTGGGAACGTGCGGCATCCGCAAGACCTCCGGGCATCGAAGCATGGCAGGCGGCAATTTCGATGGCGGCGGTGACCTGATCGGGCGACGCGCCCTGCCGCTGCGCGCCGCGCAGATGCGAATGCAGCTGCACCGGAACGCCCTGCCCCACGAGCGTCGCGATGGTGCACAGCTCACGGCGCATCAAGTCCAGGCCGGGACGGCTGATCGTGCGGCCATAACCATCCACCAGGACCCACTCCAGAAGCGCAGGGTGAAGACTGCGCACGTTGGCAACGAGGTTCTCGTAGCTCGATCCATAGATCCGGCGGCAAGTGGCCTCGCCCCGCTCGCGCCACGCCGGCCAGGCACTGTAATCGGCGGCGTCACCGAGATCGACCACGTCCGGCAGCACCCGGCGCATTGCCGCCGCGGCCACCAGCGCCTTCGGGAATCCCACCAGCAGGACCGCATTCAGGACCAGCTCCTCGATCCACGCGGGCGGCGCGCCAGCGGTTCGGGCCTCCGCCATCAAGCCGGCGAGCTGATCGATTGCCGCCTCGTTCAACGCCGCCGCGACCGCGAGCAATGCCGCGGTTGGCGCGTCGAGCGCATCCATGCTAGCGGTGGGTACGGACGCCGGCGTCATCGCCGCGACGCGGCGCGGTCCAGAACAATGCGCGGCTCGATGCGACCGACGTCGGCGCCGAGGGTGTTGCGGATGGCCGGCCGCCGCTGCTCGTCGAGTCCCTGCACCGCGCGGGGAAGCAGGATGTCGAGCAGGCCCAGGAGCGCGGGACCGAGGCATCGGGTGGCGCCATCTTCGACCTTGAGGGCGAGGCCGAGGCGCTGCTCGGGAATGCTCGCGCAATACACGCCTTCGGCGCCGACCTTGGCGATCACCTTGCCGCCGGCCGCGCTCATGATCTCGGTATCCAGCCGGCCGGTACCCGCGATCAGGAACGGCTCGCCGCGCATGGCGCCTAACAGCTGGCCCGCGGCGATCTGCACTTCCCGCGGAAAGCTGGTCATCCGGTCTCCGGCGAAGGCCGAGCCGAGGCGGGCCCACGCCAGCGCCATCGCCTTCAGTGGCAGCGCGAAGCTCGGCACGCCGCAGCCATCGGTCGCGTGCGGAATGGCGCGGTCATCGAGGCCGGTCCAGCGCGCGACCTCGGTCAGACAGCGCTGCTGTACCGGATGCTCGGGAAGCGCATAGCCGGCGACCGGCCACGATGAATGCCGCGCCAGCGCGATCATCCCGGCGTGCTTGCCGGAGCAGTTGTTGTGCGCCTTGGTCGGCTTCTCGCCCTTGGCCACCATCGCTTTCGCGACGTCATCGTTGAGCGAAGCGTGCGGGCCGCAGACCAGGTCCGATTCGCTGGAGCCCGAGGCCGCGAGCATCTGGCGGGCCAGCGCGACGTGACGCGCCTCACCGTTATGCGATGCACAGGCGAGTGCCAGGGCGTCGGGCGCAAATGCGTACGCCGCGGCCGCTCCCTCCGCGATCATGGGGACGGCTTGAAACGGCTTGGCGCAGGATCGCCAGAACGAAACCACATCGGGATCGCCGCTCGAGCCGACCAGCACGCCATCGGCCCGGACGACAGCGATGGAGACGTGGTGGCGCGATTCAATGAGATCACCGCGGGAGACTTCGATCACCGAGGGCATTGCGAGCAAGCTAACAGCGGCTAAAAGCCGCTGCTCGGCACGTGCGGCGGCTCGGAGCCGCCTCGAGCCAGCGTCAAAGCGATGCCGAGGAGGCAGACTGCGCCGCCCGCAAGGGTGGCGGCAGGCGGCCGCTCCCCGATCGACGGCAACACCCAGGCGATGATCGTGGAGCCGACCGGCTCCGCCAGCATCGCGGCGCCGACCGCGAAGGCGGCCAGATGACGAAGCGCGTAATTCTGGCCGGAATGGCCGATCAGCGTCGGCCCGACCGCCAAGGCGGCGAAGATCAGCCAGTCGCGCGAAGCGAACGGGCCGGAGATCTGCCCTTTCGAGGCTGCCCAGATGAGCAGGAGCGCGGCGGCGACGCCGTAGACCGGCGCGATGTACGCGACCAGACCGAGGCGCGCGCGCAGGTGCCGGCCGAGGACGAAATAGACCGCGCCGCAGAGCGCGCCCGTCAGCGCGAGCGCGTCGCCGATGAGCGCGTGACCGCCGCCCCGTCCGGCATCGCCCGACGCGATGACGACAGCGCCCATCACCGCTATCACGATCCCGGCGCCCTGCCTCGGACCGGGCCGCTCCTTCAGAAACCACCAGGAGAGAACCCAGGTGAAAATCGGCGAGAGGTCGACGAGGACGATCGATGCCGCCACCGAAGTCAGCCGCACCGATGAAATCCAGGTGGCGAAGTGCAGTGCGAGCGCCGCGCCCGCGGCCGCCGTGAGCCTTCGATCGCGCGCCGGCTGCGCCCGCCATTCCTTGAAGCCGGCTCCGAGGAAGAAGACCGGCGCGAGCACCAGCACCGCGATGATCACGCGCCAGGCCGCGAGGGCCGGCGGCGGCGCCGAGCTGAGGCGAATCAGCGGCGCGGCCCAAGCGCTGGCCAGCACGGCGACCGAGAGTACGGCGATGGTTTGGGGCCGGTCAGACACGGCCCGAAGGTAGAAAGGGGGCGGCGCGGAGCGCTATATTGGCCCCATGCTTCAGCGTGAGCGGGTCATCGCCCTCCTTGACGCGATGCGGCATCGCCGCATCGTCGTCATCGGCGACGCCATGCTGGACATTTACCTCATCGGCGATGTGGAGCGCATCTCTCCCGAGGCGCCGGTGCCGGTGGTCGCCGTCCACGATCGCAAGTACGCCATGGGTGGCGCGGCCAACGTCGCCGCCAACGTCGCCGCGATCGGCGCCGACGTGACCCTGGTCGCCGCGGTCGGCGACGACCGGCGCGGCGAGCAGCTGCGCACCGAGCTCGCGGCCGCCGGCATCCGCGACGACGGCGTAATCGTCGTCCCCGACCGGCCCACCACGTCGAAGACCCGCGTGGTCGCGCGCAACCAGCAGCTGGTGCGCATCGATGAAGAAGAAGCGGCGCTGGTGGACGGCGACGCCCACGGCGATCTGCTCCACCGGCTCAAGCAGTGCGTCCGCAGCACCGACGCCGTCCTCCTCGAGGACTACAACAAGGGCGTCCTGACGCCGAACATCATCGCCGAGGCGATCGGGCTGGCGCGGCGGCGCGGCGTGCCGACGGTGGTCGATCCCAAGTACAAGCACTTCTTCGACTACAAGGGCGCCACCGTCTTCAAGCCCAACCGGCGCGAGCTCGAGGCCGCGTTAGGCGCCACGGTGGATCTCGAGCATGCCGACGCGCTTCCCGCGGTGATGGCCAAACTCGAAGTGGACAATCTGCTTCTCACCCTCGGCCCGCTGGGAATGGCGCTCCTCGACCATAACGGCGCGATCACCCGCATGCCGACCCAGGCGCGCGAGGTCTATGACGTTTCGGGAGCGGGCGACACGGTGACCGCGTGGGTCGGCACGGCGCTCGCGGCCGGCGCGACGGTGATCGAAGCCGCCGAGCTGGCTAACTACGCCGCGGGAATCGAAGTGGGCAAGGCGGGCGTCGCGGTGGTGTCGCCCGAAGAGGTGTTGCGGCTGTATGAACGAACCTACGACGAAGTAGGACTCTTCCGGCGCGGCGGAGTGCTCTAAGCCGGCTTTCGCAGGACTTCCTCGTACACCTTGAAGGTCTGATCGGCGGCCGCGCTCCAGGTGAAGCGCGGAGCCCGCGCTCGCGCGCGTGCGGCCAGAGCGCCCTGCACCCGGTCATCGCAGGCCAGCGTCCGGATCGCCGCCGCGAGTCCCGCGGCGTCGCCCGGATCAATCACGATGGCCGCGTCGCCGGCGATCTCCGGCAACGATCCCGCACTGGACACGATCGCCGGCGTGCCGGCATGCATTCCCTCGACGACTGGAAGTCCGAAGCCCTCGAGAAGCGATGGCATGATCACCGCCCGCGCGCCCGCGTAGAGCGCCGCGAGATCTTCCTCGACGAGAAAATCGACCTGCGGCAGCCAGCGGTCCACACCAAGGTCCCTCGCGTCCTCGGCCAGGGCTTCGGCCTCCTCGTTACGCTGGCCGACCAGCACCACGGTGGCACGCTCCTCGGGCGGCAGGAGCGCCAATGCGCGTACGATGAGTCCCAGGTTCTTGCGGGTCTCGAATCCGCCGACGCAAAGAAACCACGGCGCCCTGACACCGAACTGCCCCGCGATGGCCGCCGCACGCCCCTGGGCCTGGGGCCGCGAAAACACCGGCGCAGCCCCTTCGACGGTCACGGCGATCCGCGCCCGATCGAGTCCCAGGTACCGTTCGATGCTGCGCGCCGAGTACTCGGACACGGTGATGATGCGGGCGGCCCGGGACGTCGTGAGCCGCTCTTCCCAGCGATGACGCCACGCCGCCGCCCTCGTGCCGTCGCCAAAAAGGCCGGGCAGCTCCCATCCGGCCACATCGTGGATCGTGGCCACCGTGGGACAGGGACAGCGTAACGGGATGCCCCAGTGGGCGGGGGCATGGAATACCTCGATCTTCGCGCGCCGGATGGCTCCGGAAAGCCAGAGGTGCTGCCAGCGTGCCTGCGGCCGCACCGCCCGGCAGACGGCGCTGATGCCGGCCACCTCCGAGAGCCCATGCACCGGATCGATCGGCCCTTCCGAAAAGAGCACGACCTCGTGCCCCAGCGCCGCGAGAGCCCGCGCCAGCTCGGCGGTGTAGCGGTTGAAGCCGCGCTGGTCGTCACTCGCCAGGTAGCGGGCATTGAACCCGATGCGCACTGCCTAACGAGCCTTGCGCGCGATGAGGGCGATGTTGTCGGCGTAGTCGGCGCCCAGCAGCCGCGTCACCACGAACGCCGAGAGCGACTCGAGGAGCACGGTGTGGGGCGCGCGCGCCGGCCTGCCGAACCGCACCCGGAACCCGTCGCAGGCGAGTCCCTGCGCCGTCAGCCAGGCCCACAGATCCGGAGCATTGTAGGCATGGACGTGGGTCATGTCCCATCCCGACGGGTGGCGGATGCACCGCGCATTGGGGGTCTGGACGATCAGGACGCCGCCCGGCGTGAGGAGATCGATCAGCCGGCCCAGAAGCGCGAGTCCGCCCGCGAGGCCGATGTGCTCGACCACGTCGAGGCAGAGTATCGCATCGTACGACTGCTTCACCTCTTCGAGGCTGGCGTAGTCGTAGTTGAATTCGCCGCCGATGTCCTGGGTGTGATAGACGCCCCTGAAGCCCGCCGCCTGGAAGCGCCGCCTGATTCGCAGGTCGCCGGCACCGACATCGAGCAGCGTGCGGGCAGCGCCGATCGCAGCCAGGTATACGCGCTCGATGTCGCAGAGCGCCTCGCCGTCCCACCAGCGGCGAACCGGAAAGCGTGGCGGCGCTTCGAGCAGCTGCTTGCGCCGCCAGTATCCATCGAAGGCTCCGGATGTCATCGGGGCCGAACATATGGAAGGAAAGTGTTTTGCGCAGCGGCCCAGTCTTGTAGGTTGTACCACCCTAACCCCTGCGCCGCCGATGCCCGCTGCCCCCTGGTTACGAAAGACGGGACAGGTCCTGCGTGACGGCTGGGTCATCGTCGGCGTCGCGCTGGCCATCCTCCTGACCGCCGACGGACTCTACAGTGCGCAGGCGGCCTTCAGGCTTTCGCGACACCGCAACGACCAGAGCGCACCCTGGCTCTCGCCACGCCATCCGCAGGCGCATGAGTCCTGGTGGAAGGACGTGCCGGCCGTCGTGATCTTTGGCTCGAACATCCGCTACGATCCCTATCGCGGTTTCTGGCCGACTCCGTTGTCGTCGCCGGTGATCAACGTGGACTCCGCCGGTCTCAGGCGCACGGCCCTTCCCGCCGCGCCGGCCGACGCGCCCCAGCTGTTTTTCTTCGGTGGCTCGGTGATGTGGGGCTGGATCGTCCCCGACAGCCTCACGATTCCCTCCCTCGCTGCTGGAATGTTCGCGGCCGAGGGCCATCCCGTCCGTGCCCTGAACCTCGGCCAGCCGACATTCCAGATCACCCAGGAAGCGGCGACCCTGCTGCTGAAACTGCGCGGCGGCAGCTCGCCCGCCGTGGCGGTATTCCTCGACGGAGTCAACGAAATCCAGTCGGCTTACGAGAACGGCCAGGCCGGGCACATCTATAACGAGCAACTCTTCGCGCGTCGTTTTGCCGACGGGCGCCAGACCGGTTTCTTCGGTAACCTGGTCCGTGCCGGAGAGAATCTCGCGATCGTGCAGCGGCTCGCGCTGCTGAAGTCGCCGGCTCCCACGGCCCGCCCACATCCGGAAGCGTGCGCCGGCGTGGCGAAGCAGTACGCCCGGATGACCCGCGCCATCGCCGCTCTTGGCAGAGAATTCGGTTTCACTCCGTTGTTTCTCTGGCAGCCGATGCTGCCGACGTCGCACAAGAAAATGGGTCCTTTCGAACAGGCGGTCGGCGATCCCGAACCGGGCTTCGCGGATATGGCCCGGCGCTGCACGGCAATGGCCGATTCGGCGATGGCGGCGCAGCCTGGCGCGAACTACATCGACCTCGCCGGCCTCTTCGACAGCGAGACGTCCGACATTTTCTGGGATGAGCACGGCCACCTGGTCGAGTCCGGCAATCGCGCCGTGGCGCGGCGCATCGTGGATCTCGTCACGCCGATGATCGCGCGCCGGCCGGATGGCCCGCATGAGTGACGTGACCCGGGAGGGCGAGCAGATCGGCGGCGCGGTCAACGAGCGAACCCGCAAATCGGCATTCAACTTCGTGACCGGCCTCGCCGGAACCGCCGTCACGCTCGCGGTCTCATTCGTCACCACGCCGCTGCTGCTTCGCTTTCTCGGCACCGAGGTGTTCGGGGCCGTGCGTGCCACCACCGACTGGTTCGGTCACCTCACGCTGCTGGAGCTGGGACTCTACGGCGCCCTCGCGCCGCTCCTCGCCATGGCCCTGGGCCGCGGCGACAAAGAGAGAGCGCGGGCGACCCTGGCGGAGGGAATCCGCGCCTATGCCAAGGTCGCGCTCGCCGCCTGTCTCGCCGGGCTCGTCATCACGGTGATGATCGAGCGCCTGGTGCCGGTCTCGCCCGATCTGGTGCGCGATCTCCGGATCGGCTGTCTCATCGCCGTCCTGGGACTCTGCGTCTATCCGTTGACGCCCTTCCGCGCCCTGGCCGATGCCAGCCAGCGCGGCTGGCTGATCAATGCCGGGTCGCTGATCCAGACGCTGGTCGTGACCGGACTCGCCGTCCTTCTCGCGTGGGAAGGCTTCGGCATCGCGGGCCAATTCGCGGCCCTCATCGTCGGCCAGGCGCTGTTCACGCTGCTCCTCGCCCGCGACGGCGTGAGGCGTCTGCCCGGCCTGGCCGCCGCGGTACGCCAAGGCCGCGACGCGCAGACCCGGGCGCAGATCCGCCGGCTCAACCTGCCCAGCTTTCTGTTCGATCTGTCGGGCCGGGCCGGGTTGATGACCGATAACATCGTCATCGCGCTGGTGCTGGGTCCGACGATGGTCGTGCCGCTCTTTCTGACGCAGCGGCTGCTGACCCTGGCGCAGGCCCAGCTCCAGGGCATCGGCAATGCCAGCTGGGCGGCGCTGGGTGAGCTGCACGCGCTGGGCCGCCGCGACGTCTTCAACGCCCGGCTCATCGAATTGACGGGCCTGGTGTCGGCGTTAGGCGTCTCGGTCCTGCTGCCGCTCGCCGCGTTCGATCATGCCTTCGTGCGGCTCTGGGTCGGCGAAAGCCGTTACGGCGGCGAGCTCGTCAACATTCTCGCCGCGGTGAACGCGCTGCTGCTCTCCATCGTGTCGCTGTGGGGCTGGTGCTTCACGGGGACCGGCCAGGTCACCGCGCTGGTGCCGGTCTGTCTGGCCGGCGCGACCCTCAATCTCGGGCTCAGCGTGGCGGGGGCCTTCGCCATCGGGCTTCCCGGCCCGCTCCTCGGCACCGCCATCGCGACCTTGAGCACCACCTTCTGGTACATGCCCTACCAGATGGAGAAGCGATTCGGCGCTTCGGCGGCGCGGTTGTTCCGGGCCACCCTGGCGCCGCTCGCGTGGGCCGCGATCCCCGGCGCGGGGATCGTATGGCTGGCGCTGAACCATCCGCCCCGGAGCTGGCCGATGCTCGCCGTCGATCTGGCGGTTTCGGGCACGACACTGCTCCTGGTGTGGTGGATTTTCGAGCTGCGAGTCGAGGAGCGCGCGCACTACACCAGCCGCCTGTCGATGGCGCTGCCGGGACGGAGAACCGATGCGTGATCTGCTGATCGCGCTCGTGCAGATTCTTCCGGCGAGCTGGCTGCGGCGCGTCGGCGCATGGCAGTGGACCGGGCCGCTGGCCAGGCGGCTGGTGGGCGCTTCATCGGACTGGATCCGCCGCCAGGATGTCATCATCTCGCACGGCGTCGGCCGGGGACTGCGCTTCAACGCGGCGGGCGCGAATCCCGGCTACGCGTTAGGCACCAGCGAGCCCGAGGTCCAGGAGCTGATCGCGTCGCTGGTGAAGATCCGCGAGGTGGTCTACGACATCGGCGCCAACGTCGGTTTCTACACCGTGCTCTGCGGCCGCCTGGTCGGCCCCGGCGGCGCGGTCTTCGCGTTCGAGCCGCTGGCCGAGACAGCGAGGGCGGCGAAGCACAACGCCCAGCTCAATGGCTTCGTGCAGGTCACCGTTTTCGACAAGGCGGTGGGCGCGAAGGCCGGGACGGTGCGGATGGCGCTGCGGGAGGAATCCACCTGGGCCAGGCTCGCCGACGCATCCACGGAGGGCCCCACCATCACGGTTCAGATGATCACCATCGACGATCTGGTGAAGGCCGGCACCATCCGGCCCCCCGACTTCATCAAGATCGACGTCGAGGGCGCCGAGCTCGAGGTGATCGAAGGAATGCGCGAGACCATCAGGGCCCACCGGCCGGTGATCCTCTGCGAGATGCACGGCAAGAACCGCGAATTCGCCGCCCAGATGGCCGGCCTTGGTTACGAGGTGCGGCCGCTCGAGTCGGAGCTGCCGCTGGCCGAAGCGAAATGGGATGTGCATGCGCTGGCGACGCCGAAAAGCTAAATTCCCGCGCACGGCCCCTTAGCTCAGCTGGTTAGAGCAGCGGACTCATAATCCGAAGCGCCCAGGTTCGAGCCCTGGAGGGGCCACTCTACTCGGGCACCTGCCCCGCTTCAGTTTCGAACTCCTTCTCGGACGCCTGATAGGCCGCGAGAATCTCTCGCAAGACATCCTTGTTGGCCGGCTTGACGAGGTGATGCGAAATACCGGCCGCCGTGCTGCGGTGCTGGTCGGCGATCTGGTTCCAGCCGGTGATGGCCACGAAATAAATCCGCCGGGCTCCCGCCTGCTCCCGCAACTCAACCGCGAGGTCATAGCCGTGCTGGTCGGGGAGACCGAGATCGAGCAGCACCACGCGCGGTCGCCGCTCGGCCGCCAGGCGCAATGACTCGGCGCCGGTGTGCGCGATATGAACCTCGTATCCCCACGCTTCGATCAGCATGCCGGTCATCGACGCGGCATCCTCGTTGTCATCGACGATCATTACGCGCATGGTAAGGCGTCCAGGCGATAGTTCATCCTCAATCCAATCTTAAGGTTACCCCTGAGGCTGCCTTTTGTTACGACTTCTTCAGCGCCTTGGTGCACCATTCTTGAGCACGCCCAATTCGGGCAAGCCGCGATCCGCTACGATTCTCCTGGGTTTCCTTCTCGGATTACTGACATGATTCTTGCAGTACTCACTGGTATCACAATTTGTCATCCCAAGAGGCGGTGAAGAATGGGAGCGAGTCAGCTACTTCATCAGGAGCGGCGCAAGAAGCCGCGACTGAGCTGGAAAGGTGAAGGTTTCCGTGCTTATCGCTTCCGGAGCTTTCTCGACGCCAACCAGGCTGTCGTAGCTATTCGGTCTCTCGTTGATAGCCCCCTCGGCGTGTCCTTTCGTGAAGGGAGTCTCGCCGCCAGGATTCTGAGGAGCTCCAACAATCCTGATCCCGTGCTGCATCTCTCGGCCGGGGCCCGCGCCGCGGCGCGCCTTGCCGGAGTGCCCCTTCCGGAGAGCAACGACGCCACGCCCTTCGATGATGGCCGGCTGGAGTCGGTGCTCGGCACCGGGTATTCCAGCCAGTTGACCAGTACCAAATTGACGGTCGATGCGCCGAACGCTCCGCGAATTCTGATTGTCGAAGACCACTACGATACGGCGCTGATGCTGGCGGATCTGCTGGGATCCTGGGGATTCGTCGCGCGCGTCGCGCGCACCGGGGCGGAGGCACGACAGATTGCCGCCGAGCTCCGGCCCCGGGTGGTGCTGCTCGACCTCAGCCTTCCCGATCTGCACGGTTACCGGGTGGCCAAGGAGCTGCGCGAAAATTCGGACCAGCCGATGTCGTTCGTCGTGGTCACGGGGTGGGCGCAGCCGGTCGATCAATCGTTGAGCATGGCGGCCGGGATTTCGCATCACCTCGTCAAGCCGGTCAATCCCGAGGCGTTGCGCCGGATATTGGAGGACTACCGCAAGGCTACCTGACGCGCGGACCAGACGCCTCCGTCATCAGCAGACCTCCGAAGTTCCGCAGCACCGGCACCCACGACGCCGCGTTCTCCAGTCCGAATTTTCGCAGATGCCTGAAATGCAGCGGCGTGACTCTTACTTCATCGAAATGCTCCTCGAACATCGCGCGCATCTCGGAGCGGTGGAAGAAATTCCACGGCATCGGCAGATCGGTGAGCGGCTCGAGAAAGAGCGGCGGCGGCGGGAGGATGCCCGGCCACGCGGTGCTGAGCAGCCCTTCGACATAAGACCAGGGATTCCGGTTCAGATGGATGGTGTGGCTCGCGGTCGCGATGGTGATCACCCGACCGTCCGGCTTGACCAGCCGTGCCATTTCGCGCGCCAGGGTCGGCGGATCCACGAGGTGGTCGAGCAGCGAAGTCGAAATCACCAGGTCGAAGGACCGATCGCGGAGCGGCTGCCGGTCGTGCTGCGAGATGAAATTGGCGCCGAACGGGAGCAGGTCGGCACCGAGACAGCGGGCCGCCGGCACCCGTTCGGACAATCCCTTCAGGAGCAGCCGGAATCCGCAGGCGATGTCCAGCGCCCGCGGCTGCTGCCGGTGGGCGAGAAACGCCGCGGCGCGTTCGATCACCGGCGCGTAGTGGAGCGTGTCGGGCCGCGGCGGACCGAAGACTTCCTGCACCGCAAGATAGAACGGAACGGCGCGGCGTTCGGCGCGCACCGCTTCGTCCTGCGTGACCCGGGCGCGGCGAGGTCCCGCCCGGCGCGCGACTTCCCGCGCCAGCTCGCGCCGGCCGATCGACCGCGGCGGCTCGCCGGCGCCGACCGCGAAGGCCGCGTTAGGCACGATCCGCGCCAGCCGCCCGAGCATACGTCGTCGCAGCGCTTCCGCCGGCAGGCCGCGGGCCGGCTCGAGGAACGCTTCGACGACGGCGCGCGGGCAGGCGGCGATGCCGCCGTCGGTCCGCACGAAGACGCTGCGGGTGAACACCAGGAACTCGTGCAGCTCGCGTGGCTCCGCTCCGTCGGCAAAACGGCGGATGATCTCCGGAGCGTCACGGACGGCGGCGGTAAATCGCCAATTGGCCATCGGCGATACTAACAGCCTCGCGGCGTTGTGGCATCTGACCCGCCGGGCCGCTACTTTTCTCCTTCTTCAGGGTGATTAGCTCAGCTGGTTAGAGCGCGCGCCTCACATGCGCGAGGTCGGGGGTTCGAGTCCCTCATCGCCCATTGTATTCCCGGCACGGAGACGGACCCATGATGCGTGAACCGACTGCAATGCCGATGGCTCGCGTGGCCCTGGTGGGGCTCTTGCTGCTCGGGATCGCCGGCTGCGGGGCCATCAACGAACCGACGCTCCGCTCGTTGCCGACCGGTGGGACCATACCCGGCTCCACTGGCGGCACGCCCGCGGCCCTGCAGTTCCGCATCCAGCCGACCCAGCTGAAGGCATCGGTCCCCGCGTCGCCCGCTCCGCAGATTCAGATCGTCGACGCGTCGGGCAACGTGGTCACCACCGCCTCGAATACCGTGACGCTCAGCTCCGGAAGCGCCAGCAACCCGCTTCTGGGCCAAACCACGGTCACGGCGAATCACGGCATCGCCATCTTCTCGAACGTCTTCCCGCAAATGTGTTGCGGTACGATGTCGTTGACCGCCACGGCAAACGGATTGACCACAGCCGCAACGGCGAGCATCAACATCATCCAGTAGCGCCCTCCGGGGCGACGCTGGCTGTGCCCATGGCGCCTCGACATCATCTCAATCCGGTTCAGGTCCGCCGCCTTCTTGCGCGGACGCTGCGCGTTGCCCTCGATGGCAGTCCGGCGACCACGCAGCTCATCGATCGCTGGGCCTGCGCCGAAGCCCCCGAAGCATCCTGGGTCGCCGCCATTACCTGGGACGGCGTTGGCGCCGCGGTGGGCTGGGCGCTCAACGTGCTCGAGCTCGATGCCATCGCCCCGCCGGCCCTCGAAGTGCACGCCACCGACGCGTACGACGAGGCGCGAACCCAGAGCGTACAGCTCACCGCGGACCTGATGCGCATCGGGACCGAGCTCGATGCCGTCGGCATCGCCTCGATCGCACTCAAAGGCTCCGCGCTGCTCACCGCCAACTATGCGCCCGACCTCGGCATCCGCTGGATGAGCGACCTCGACATCCTCGTGAAGGAGACGCAGGTCGAGCAGGCGGCGTGGGTGCTGGAGTCGCTCGACTACGTGCGCGGCTACGAGCGCGACGCCAAAGGTCCGGAAGTATTCCGCCCCTATCACGAGACCTTCACCAGCCCCGAAGGCCGGCAGATCGAGCTGCACTGGCGGCTCGGGCCGAGCCGCTGGGGCCGCGCCGCCAGCGCCGGCGACTGGTTCACCCGGGCCGAGCCCACGGGTATGCCGGGTCTCATGGTACCGATGGCGGCCGATCTCTTCTGGCACTTCCTGCTGCACGATGCGCGCAACCACGCGTGGTCCACGGGGTCGCTGCGCGCGGCAATGGACCTCGCGCTGGTCGCCAGGGCGCCGGACTTCGACATCGGCGACGTCGTCAGGCATCTCCAGGAGGACTCGCATCCCGAGCCGCTGCTCGAGGCGATGGCCGATGCCGCGCATCTCTCGCCGCGCATCGCCGCCGAGATCGAGCCGTCGGCGGAGCCGCGCTACCTGCGCCTCGCCTCGTGGCGTGATAGCTGGGGACGCCGCCGCTGGAAAACGGAGCGCATCTCCGAGGCGATTTCGTGGGGCGCCACCTTCGACCGGGTGCGCCGCTTCGGGGGCTGGCGCGGCATCGCCGACCGGGCGTTGCGGATCGTACCGGAAGCCGTGAAAGACGAAGGGGTATTCGCGTCGGTATGGCGGGGATTGCTGACGATACGTCACGCCGCGTTTATCGGGGCGCTGGCGGCCGGTCATCTGATCACGATTCCCGAATCGCACGTCGAATCGAGGAAACGACTCAAGCCGGCAAACTGAATCGCGCCTCACGCCTTCAGCATCGCACCTCCGCTGACCGCCTCCTCGTACAACGCCAGATATCGCTGTCCCATGAGCTCCGCGGTGTATTCGGTTTCCTGAACCGACCGCCCCTTCGCGCCCATCGCCTCGGCGCGAGCGTCGTCGGCCAATAACGCCTGGAGCGCTTCGCGCAGCTCCCCGACGTCGCCGGGCCGGACCACCAGCCCGGTTTCGCCCTCCCGGTTGACGGCCGAGACGCCGGTGGGCAGCGCGGTGGTCACGAGCGGCTTGCCGCAGGCCATGGCTTCGAGCAGCACCATGCCAAACGCTTCCGCCGACGAGACCGAAGGCAGGCAGAAGACGTCGCAGGCATGATAGGCCGCGACAAGATCCTCATCGCCGAGCCGGCCGGCAAAGATCACATGCGGCCCGGCGAGTCCCTTGAGGCGCGATTCCTCCGGCCCGGTCCCGACGAGGACCAGGCTTCCCGCCAGCCCTCGCGCCGCCTCGATGAGAACGTCGAAGCCCTTGTAACCCACCAACCGGCCGACGGCCAGGATCAGCGGGCCCCCGCCCCACCGCTTGCGCAGCGCATCGGCGCGGGCGGTGACATGAGGCGTGGCGGCGAACCGCGAGTTGTCGATGCCGAAGGGGATGACGCGCGTCTTGTCCTCGAACCCCTTCAGCTCGCTGGACGAGGCCAGCAGCTGCGCCGAGCCCACGGCGATGCGCCGAGCCTTGGCGAACACCTGGCGCAGCACCGGCCCATACAGGGGCCGCAACAACCGCTGGCGGACGATGTCGCTGTGCTGGGTAATGACGAGCGGACGCGGGTCGCCAAGGACCGCGACGTCGCCTAACGGGTTGGGGTGATGAAGATGGACGACGTCGCCGGGCGCGGCTTTCACCGCCGCGGCGAAACCCGGCGCCACCGGCTGGGAGAAGAGCGTCACGACGGTCGGCGTCCGCACGACCTCGACGCCGCGAAAGGTCTCGGTGCGCCCCTTTCCCCGCACCGCGGCGACCACCGCCGTCACACCGACGCCGCGCCGCACCAGCTCGTCATTGATGCCGACCACGACCGATTCCAGTCCGCCGACGTATTCCGGCGGATAGAACTTCCCGACCTGAACAACTTTCACGGAATCAATCTGGCGGCGCGGGGACTCTGCCTGCGGCCTGGCTCAGCGAGGGCCGGAGCGCTTCGACCAGCAGATTCACGTCGGTGAGCAGCGGCTTGCGGCCGTAGCGGCGGAACACCGCGAGCTCGCCGCGGGCCCCGTCGGGACCGATCGCGAAGGGGACGTGGACACCCCATTCGTCCGGCTGGATGGGCCGTTTGCGCTCGACGATGAAGCCGTTCTCCAGGTGGTACTCGCGCCGGGGCGAGCCCGGCCCGCTCTTCTGCACGATCAACCGCACCACGTCGAATTCGCTGGCGCCGAAGAGGCGCGACAGCTGATCCACGATCTCGTCCCAGGTCTGGGCCTTGGCGAGCTGGTCGGCGGCGCGCCGCACCTGCACGTTGAAAGAGATCGCCCGCGTCGAGGACATCCCCCGCTGGGCGATGCGCGCCAGCTCGAAGAATTCGTGAAGCCTGAGATGCCGCACCGCCAGCCAGACGATGGTACCGACCATGGTCAGTACCACGGCCATGCCGCGCACATTGGGATTCAGGAACAACATCGAGGCCAGCGCGAAGGCGCCCGATACGGCGTACAGAATCACCGCCGCCTGCGCATTGGTAAGACCGATGTCGAGCAACCGGTGATGCAGGTGCTCGCGGTCGCCCTTGAAAATCGGCGCGCCGCGCACGCCGCGGCGCACGACGGCGATCATCGTATCGAGCACCGGCACGCCGAAGGCGACGATCGGGATCGCGATGGCGACGATCGCCGGTCCCTTTACCGCCCCTTCCAGGGCCAGGGTGGCCAGCGCGAAGCCGAGGAGCAGGCTGCCGGCATCGCCGAGGTAGATGCGCGCCGGCGGAAAGTTGAACGGCAGAAAGCCCAGCGTCGCGCCGGCCAGCGTGACCGCGAGGAGCGCGACCAGCGGCTGACCCAGGCTCACCGACGCGCCGAACATCGCCAGCAGGGCAAAGATTCCCGACCCGGCCGCCGCGCCGTCGATGCCGTCGAGCAGGTTGAAAGCATTGGTGATGCCGATGATCCAGGCCACCGTGAAGACGAGGGACGCGATGCGTCCCATCGCGAGAATCCCGAAGGGCAGCCAGACCGTGCCGGCCTTCACACCGGCGTAGTACAAGCCCACGGCAATGCCGACTTCGATGAGGAGCTTGGGCCAGGCCTTGAGGCGGACGATGTCGTCGACCACGCCGAGCACGACGATGAGCGCCGCGGCGGCGTACACCGGCGCGAGCTCGGAGCCGGAGAACCGCAGCAGCGAGCGCACCGGCTCCCAGATCAACCCGAGCAGCAGCAACGCGAGACCGGTCGCCAGAAGAATGGCCACCCCGCCGGATCGCGGGATCTGAAGGCCCTTGGTGCGGTCGACAGCACCGACGCGCAGACCCAGACGCGCGATCAGCGGCGTCAGTCCCAGCCCGAGGAGCAGGGCCAGCAGGAACGTAAAGAGGTAGGAGCGCATGGGTCTTGGAGGCCCTCAACCCTACGGTAGTGTTGTCCGGCAGGCAACCGCAACCCCATATTAGAGCGTGATCTACGCGGTTGTGCCCCTGCTCGTGGCCCTGGCGGTGCTGTTCCGGGGTCGCCGCCTTTCGACACTGCTGCTGATCATCGCGTATCTCAGCATCGAAGGCTTTCTCAAGCTCATTTCCAACTACAACAAGATCGTCCACGTCGGGCTGGACGTAATCGTGATCAGCTTCGCGCTCTACCTGATTCTGATTGCCGTCGTCGAACACAATGCAGCTCTCGATGAGCTGCCCTATACCCGGCTGATCCTGGTCTATTGTCTCTGGATCGTCTTGCAGCTTCTCAATCCCTTTTCGCCAGGCATCGTCCAGAGCATCGCGACCTTCAAAGTTCACCTGACAATGGTGCCGCTCTACTTCATCGCTGCAACGCTGTTTCGCGATCCTCGAGACGTGCTGAAGTTCGCATTTGGTCTAACAGTCATCATGATCCTGCCGTACGCAATGGCACTTCTGCAGTACGCATTAGGACCATCGAGTGTTCTGGATCTATCGCCGCGCTTCTGGTCCAATATCAGCTACTACCACGAGTGGCGTCCCTTTGGCACCAGCGCGATGCCGGGCGGTACCTCCGTATTTGCCTATCTCGCGGTTCCCTTCAGCGTCGCTCTGCTGGCGAGCCCGGTTACTCGGCAGAGCATGAAGCCGATTTGTCTTCTCAGTCTCTTGCTCGCGGTCGGGACGTTTGTCGTGTCAGGCATACGCCAGGTTCTTTTGGGGTGCCTGGTTGCCGTAGCGGTGATGGCTGTGCTCACAATGAGTCGTCGGTCGGGACGCATCGCCCTGGCAACCGCGACGCTCGCCATTATTGGATTTGCCGGCTATCTCGGAGTAACAACTTTCTTGAGGCCGATGGCAAATGAAGCCGTGCTGCGGGATGTGCGCTCGCCGGAGATCTGGCGCGAGCGCGACGTAACGCAACGCCTTTTTACCTTGACCTCCGGTTCTACGTACTCTACGGCGCGAGACAATCCGTGGCCGACGATTGTTTATCGAGCAAGTCACTACCCATTCGGCGCCGGCCTGGGGCGCACCGGATCGGCGCTGGGCGCCTTCCAGGAACAGATCGCCGCGGACGCCACCAGCGCCCAGGTGCAGAGCGACATTGGATGGGCGGACAACTTTGCGGCTGACGAGATAGCCGAGGCCGGGATCCCTGGTCTGGTAATGATCATGTGGCTGCTGATCGGAATGCTGGTTCGGTCAATACGTCTCGCACGCCGGGCCGAAGATCCAACAATCATGGTGATGGCGTCAGCCCTTGCGGGCTTCTACGTGAGCATACTCGCGATGAGCTATGGCTCGCAGCCGCTGCTCGGCAATCCGATCACGGCGTTCT
>DASXPG010000035.1:0-13814 GCA_036493755.1 Gemmatimonadales bacterium | reverse complement strand
GCGGGAACGTTGTTGATGAAGTAGTAGCCCTGCTCGTTGGTTCGGGACGAGAACGCCGAGCCGACGATGAACACCGTCGCGCCGGGGATCGGCGCGCCGGCCGAGTCCCTGACCGTTCCTTCGATCTTGCCCGTCGTCTCCTGCGCCTGGAGCAGCGGCACGGCGAGCGCGAGGGACAACAGCAGCGACCACGCGATGCTTCCCGCACGATGCAGAATTCTCACGGCGACCTCCCTGGTGATTGACAACGCGGAGCCTGCGCGTTGCCTCTCGCAACGCGCCCATGTCGGTTCTGCGCTCGTTATGCTAGACCAGGGGAAGTGTCGATCAAAGGAGAATGCGACGAATGGCGCGCCGGGCGCGACGAAGCTCAGGAATTCGAGCCGAGCATTTGCTCCAGGTGCGATCTGTAACTGCGGGAAAGCCGCAGCGTTGTACCATCGCGCAACAGCACGACCTGGTCGCCGCGGAAGAACGGCTGCAGCTCGCGGATGCGATCGATCTGCACGATCACCGAGCGGTGGATGCGGACGAAGCGCGAGGCGGGGAGCCGGCTCTCCATGCGGGTCATCGTCTCGCGGATGCGGTGGACGGTCTTTCCCGCGTGGATCACGACGTAGTCGCCTTCGGCGTCGATCCAGTCGATGTCGGCCAGCGCCAGCACCGTGGAGCGGCCCTCGGCCTTGACCAGGAGACGCTCGTTAGGCGTCGTGCGCGGAATGCGGTCGGCGTTGTCGAGCATGGCGCGCAGCTGGTCGCCGGCCCGCCCCAGCCGGGTGAGGTGCACCCGCTCCCGCGCGCGCTCGAGGGCGCGGCGGAACCGATCGTCGTCGAAAGGCTTGAGCAGGTAGTCGAGGGCATGGGCATCGAAGGCCTGCAGCGCATAACGATCGTAGGCGGTCACGAAGACCACGACGGGAAGCTGGGTGAAGTCCAGCCGGCGCAGCATCGTCAGGCCGTCCATGGCCGGCATCTGCACGTCGAGAAAGACCAGGTCGGGCTGCTGGTCGCGGATCATCGACAGGGCCGAGAGGCCGTCGGATGGCTCGCCGGTCACCACGAATTCGGGATCGTCCTGGAGCAGCGAGCGAATCGCATCGCGCGCCGCCGGCTCGTCGTCGATGATCAGCGTGCGGATCGGATCGCTCATGTCGCCGCCTCCGTCACGATGGCCGCGCGGAAGGGGACGTCGAGCCGGACTTCGAGCCCGCCGCTGGCCGCGTTCCTCACATCAAGGTGGTAGTCGCCTTCATAGAGCCGCTCCAGCCGGGCCCGGGTGTTGGCCAGGCCGATGCCGGGTCTGGACGCCTCGGTCTTTTCGTCCTCGAGCCCCGGTCCGTCGTCGCGCACCAGCAGCTCCAGCCGGCCGCCCAGGCGCCGGGCCTCGACGAGCAGATGGCCGGCCCAGGTGTACGGCGCGATGCCATGGCGGATCGCATTCTCGACCAGCGGCTGAAGAATGAGGTGCGGTACCCACGCTTCCAGCGCGTCCGGCTGGACATTGATCGCCACCTCCAGCCGGTCGCGGAACCGCGCCTGCTCGATGTCGAGGTAGTTGCGCACGAACTCCAGCTCGTGCGCGAGCGGCACCTCCTGCTGCGCACCGTCGTCGAGGATCCGCCGCAGCAGGTCGCCGAGGCCGGCGAGAATCTTGACCGCGCTGTCGCGGTCGCCGGTGCGCACCAGCGAACCGATGGTGTGCAGCGCGTTGAAGAGAAAATGGGGATGGAGCTGCATCTTCAGCGCCCGCAACTCGGCCTGGGCCAGCTGGGTGCGCAGCTGTGACGCCGCGACCTCGCGCTCCTGGAGCCGGCGCCGGTGCTCGGCGACGTTGGTGACCGCGACGATCATCCAGTAGAGCAGGCCGTCCGAAAAAATCCAGTAGACGAACAGCCCCCAGGCTCGGCGAACCAGCGGCGAGGGCGAAGCGGCGGCCGCCGGAATCACCAGCGTGATGTGGAAGGCGTAGGCCAGATCGAGCAGAAACACGAACGTGAAACCGGCAACGAGGTGGACCAGGATGCTGCGGACCAGGCTGCCGCGCTCGAGGGGGAAGCGGCGCGCCAGCCACTGGATCCCCGGCGTCGCCAGGGCCCAGGTGTACGCGACCGGCATCTGGAGGAGAATCGACGTCCACCAGCTGGTGGTGGAGCCGCGATTCATGGCGTAGACGAGATGCTGCTGCGCCACGTTGAGCAGGCCGTACGCGGTGAAGAAACCGAAGATCATTCCCCAACGGATACGCCGCGGGGCGGGCCCGGTCTCTTCGACAGGCTCGATCATGCTCGATAATGCCCGCTCCGCGCCGGTCGCGACAGCGATTGTTGCGACGCGGTACGCTTCAGTCTGCGTCAGGGTTGCTGGCCGATGCTCCGGAGGCGGCCCTTCGCTTCGTCGTTGGTCGGGTCGAGCTGGATGGCCTCGCGGAATGCCGCGGCGGCCGCGGACGTATCGCCCTTCATCAGATCGACGTTCCCCCGGATCACCGCCATCCCCGTGGAGCCCGGGAACATCTCGGCGTTGAGCCGAAGCATGGCGAAGGCTTCATCGAATTTGCCGGCCCGCGCCAGCCGGAAGGCCGCGGTGTTGAGCGAACGCTCGCCGAAGTCGTACGAGGCGCGGCCGTAATACTGCTGGCGCAGCGCTCGATAGGCGCGCGTCGCCGAGTCGGCGCCGGCGGTGGTGGCGATGTCGATGATGACCTGGGAAAGCGGCGTCGGCGTGTTGACGCCGCGGTGGCAGGTCTCGCAGGTCACGTGGAGGCCGTTGGTCTCGCGGCCGGGCAAGGTGTCGACCCGCCGGTTGATCTCTTCCACCATCCGCATCATCTGCCGCGCGATGAGTTTGTTGGTCTTCTGGTCACTCGAGAAATCGAACTGGCCCAGCGGCAGCCCTTCCTGGCCGACGTGGCAGAACTGGCAACGCGCGCCGAGCGAGGTGGCGATGTCGCGCATCATGCCGATCACCTGGATGACCGGTGTGCCGTGGGGAATGACCTTGGTGTTGACCAGCGAGTCCGGCGGAAAGTGGCCCAGTGCCTGCGCCATGAGCATGCCAGGGAGAAAAAACAGACTCAGCACGAACAGGAATCGTCTCATGGCGCAGGCTCCAGGGAATCCGGTGGATCAGCAGATCGCGTCAAGCATAACGGGCGCTCGATCCTGGCGAATGGTGATTGCGGCGAGTGGCGTCCTCGGCGCGACCGGAGGCGCCTGCCATGCGACTAGCTGCGGTGGGGGGCCTTCACGCGGTCACCGCGCCCATGGCGGCCGATTCTCGTCGAACACCCGCTTGATCCGGGGATCGGTAATGGCCTGTGGCGGCACGTCGCCGAGGTTCATGATTCCCCACGTGAACGCACCGCGCGGGATGCGCGCAAAAATGGCGAACGCGCGCTCGAGGTCGCCGAGCCGCACCAGGACCTGGACCACCTCGGAGCCCGGACGGGCGCTGATCGGGCCCGTGGCGGGGAGATCGCGGAGCAGCGCATCCACCCGGATCCTGGCATCGGCCGAATCGCCGAGACTGATGGCGAGATTCGCGCGCATGCCACGGGCTTCGAGTCGCGCCCCCTCCGGCGCCAGCCGCTCGCCGTCATTCGCACTGATGCGCGCCTGCGCGGTGTCATGGAGGAGCAACAACAGCTGGGCGCGCGCGAGGTGGTTGAAGTAGTTCACCGGATCGATCGCCATGGCACTTTCCATCAGCGCCAGCTGGGCATGTGCATCATCGAGACTGCCGGCCAGGTTACGCAGCGTCGTGGGGCGGCTCGGCTCGATTTCCAGCGCGCGCCGATACGCCTCCTGCTCGGCGCGATGCACGCTGTCCCTCGCGGGATTGCCGCTTGCCTTCAGGCCGAGGAAGTCGCCGAGCTGGCTCCATGCTTCGGCGTTGCGAGGATTGAGGGCAATCGCGCGCCGCATTCCCTCCTCGGCGCCGGAAAAGTCACGCGGGTTCCTGAACATCATGAGGTAGCCACGGGCCAGCCATCCATCGGAGCTGAGAGAATCGAGTGTGAGGGCGCGGTCGGCGGCCGCCAGGCCATTGGCCAGGACGCTGTCGGGCGGCGGCGCGCCGTCGCCCCATTGCCAGTCGAGTCGTAGCGCGTCGGCGAGTGCGATCCTGGCCCAGGCCGACGCCATCGAGGGGTCGAGCCGCGCCGCGGCTTCATACTCGGCGATTGCCCGCAGGACCGACGCCGGCGTGCGCTGCGAGAGCAGCACGTCGCCGCGCAGCACATCGTCGTACGCCTCGTTGTTCCGGGTGGGCCGCGCTTGCAGCGATGCGCGTTCGGCCGGCAGCAGCCGGCCGGCCACGCCGGTGGCGACGCCGCGGGCGATATCCTCCTGGATCGCGAACACATCGCCGTCGCCGCGCTCGTACTGTTGGCCCCACGCCCGGTCGCCGGTCGCCGCCCGCGCCATCTCGGCCGTGACCCTGAGGCGGGTGCCGGCGCGTTGCACGCTGCCGGTGACGATGTACGCGACGCCAAGTGCTCTGCCGATCTGCGCGGGATCGGTCTGCGCCGGCGCGCCCTGGTAGCGCCGAACCACGTAGCGCGACTTCACCGTCAGCCGGGGAATGTCGCCGAGCTTGGTGATGATGGCCTCGGTAAGACCGGTGGCGAGATAGGAGTCGGCGCTGTCGCTGGACTGGTTCTCGAAGTACAGCACCGCCACGCTGTTGGTTGCCGTTGCGGGCCGCGTGGAACGAGAAGCGGCGCAGGGCGGGGGCGAGCCGTCAGGGCACTGGCCCCGCAGCGGCGCCGCGGGCACCGCTACTAGTAGAAAGGCGAGCAAGGTCCAGCGCATGGGGACGAAGATGCCATCGCCCCCATGCGGATGACAAATCTCAGTGGCCGGACCAGCTGTTGTTGGTGGTGTCGGCGTCCACCCAGATGCCGCCGGTCAGCCGGACCGACTG
Organism: Gemmatimonadales bacterium; assembly: GCA_036493755.1. Lineage (GTDB taxonomy): Bacteria > Gemmatimonadota > Gemmatimonadetes > Gemmatimonadales > JACORV01 > DASXPG01. The sequence continues at coordinate 8,891 of DASXPG010000035.1, read as the reverse complement.
GAGCGTCTTGCGGGTGGGGATGTTCACCCGCGCGGCGTTCAGGTCATTCATCCAGATCGCCGAGGTCTGGTGCAGCGTGTCGGCGGTGCCGTCGGCGTAATGCATCTCGAGGTTCACCGGTGCCGGCATGCCGCCGATGTTGGCCAGGTCCACGGTGTAGCCGCCGCGGCTGCGGGTCGCGCCGCGCACCGCGAGATCGATGTAGCCGTTGCCGAAGTACCAGGCATTCCAGAACCAGTTGAGGTTCCGGCCCGACACGTCGTTGAAGGTGTTGAAGAAGTCCCAGGGAATCGGATGCTTGCCGTGCCACCGCTCCATGAAGGCGTGCAGGCAGCGCCCGAACATCTCGTCGCCCAGCATGTCCTTGGTGGCGAGATAGCCTAACGATGGCTTGCCGTACGCGTTGTTGCCGTAGGCCTGGTTCTTCAGCATGTCCTCGGGTGTGATGATCGGCAGATCTTCGAGTGGCGAGGGGTCGCGCGCCCAGCCGTTGACCCGGAACTGCTGGTAGAAGGTGGTGGCCTTCGGCACGCCCATGTTCTGGCTGTTGAGAAGGAATTCGAAGGTCGTCGCCCAGCCCTCGTCCATGAAACCGTAGCGGGTCTCGTTGATCCCCATGTAGAAAGGGAACCAGGTATGGGCGATCTCATGGGCCGCGACGAAGCGCGAGAAGCTCGAGTCGGCGTAGGCCTCGTCGTTGACCATCATCGGGTATTCCATCCCCGCGCCGCCCTGGAAGACCGTCGTCTTCTCGTAGGGGTAGGGAACGCCGGGCCAGTTGCGCGACAGCCAGGCGAGGGATCCGCCAGCCTGCTGGACCATGTCGCGGAAGTCGGCGGCACTGTCGTTGTAGGCCGCCTGGATGCTGACCCGGCGGCCGGTGTCGTCGACGGTGACGCTGCCGCCGTCCCAGTCGTAGTGGTCGCTGATGCCGAAGGCCACGTCGGGGACGTTGGTGGCGGTGAAGTGCCACTCGTTAGGTTGTCCCGCGGCGGTCACGGCGTGTGCCCGCAGCTGCGCCAGCGTGGCGATGCGGATCGTGCTGTCCGTGGTCATCGAGGCCTGGAAGCGCGCCAGCGCGTCGCCCTGGAGCACCTGGGCCGCATCGGTGAGGGTACCCGTGCCCCAGACCAGGAAGTTCGCCGGCGCCCGGACCGTCACGTCGTAGTCGTTGAAGTCGCTGTAGAACTCCTGCTGGTCGGTGAAATCCATCTGGTCCCAGCCATTGTAGTCGTCGTAGACGGCGACCCGGGGATAGAAATAGGCCAGATAGTACGTCGTGGTGTCGATCATTCCCTCGCGGCCGGCTTCGCGGGCAATCTCGTAATGCCAGTCGAAACCGAGCCGCACGGAGTCGTGCGGCATCAACCGGGCGGGCAGCTGGATTCCCTGGTTGGTGAACGTCCCGTCGCGACCCGGCCAGCGCGCCGTCTGGCCATTGATCGTGAACCGGTCGATCTGCACGCCCGGCGTCAGGTAGCCCTCGCTGGCGCCGCCGTCGCGGGGCGCGCCCGGCTTGTGAATGTTGAGCAGCAGCTTGATGTTCAGCCGCCCGAGGCTGTCGGGGCTCTCATTGACGTAGGTGATCTCTTCCGAGCCGCGGATGGTGCGGTCGGGCGGCGCCGCGTTGATGCGAATGGCGTAGCGGCCGTGGTTCTGCCAGTAGCGCGGTCCGGGCCGCCCGTCGGCCGAGCGGGTGCCGTGCGCGAAGGCGTTCTTGATCGCCCGCGGCATGTAGAGCGGCGCCGGATCGGCGCTGAGAAGGGCGATGCTCGCCGCGGCGAGCATCGAGGCACGGACTGCGATCATGATGTCTCCATGGATGGGTCCAGCGTTACCGGTGGCTCGTCACGACTTCCCGGATTGCGCTGATGACCAGCGCCGGGTCTTCAAGATGAATGTTATGTCCCGAATGCGCCGCGTATTCCAGCCGCCCCCGGCTCGAGAGCCGCGCCAGGTCGGCCATGAAGAAGCGCCGCTCCTTTTCCAGGCTGTCGGCGGAGATGCTCATGCCGCTGTCGTAGCCGCCGCTGGTGCGGGCGAGCACGACCACCGGAATGCTGCCTAACGATTGGCGATTGGCCCGCCGTTCATCGTGCATCCGCGCCAGCTCCTCCGGCGACCAGTCGATCTCGGAGCTCTGGGCCAGCCTCAGCAGCGGCTGGGCGTTGGCCCACTTCCACAGGCGCTGCGCCTCGGCGGGCATGCGGTCCAGCGGTGCTTCGAGGGTGTCCGAAACCTGTTCCGCCGGTTTGCCGCGTGCCCGGGCCAGCATCGCCGTATCGAGCGCGATGCGCGGCGCGGGAAAAGGCCGCCCCCGGGCGCTGTCGCGGATCCGGTGCGGCTGGCCGCCGTAGACCACGCGCTGATCTTCCTGCACCGCGTCCACGAAAACCACCCCCCCGACCTCGCTCCGGTATTCGCGCGCGAATCCCCGGATCACCAGACCGCCGTACGACTGGCCCACGAGCACCCATGGCGGTCCCACCTTCAACTTCGCCAGCGCCGTATGCAGCTCGAGTGCGAGCTGCGCGAAGGTCCTCGGTTGCGCGCCCGGCTCGCTCCACGCGTAGCCGCCGCGATCGTAGCTGCAGACCCGGGCGAATTGGCTGACGCCCGGCTGGACCAGCGACCAGATCACCGAGATGTCGCCGGTGCCTGATTCGAGGAGCACCGTCGGCGAGCCGCGCCCGGTGCAATGCACGTGCAGATGCTGGCCGCCGCCGATGTCCACCCGGACACCGGGAGGATTCGGACCCTGGGCCAGGACCAGGAGCAATGGCCCGATCAGAGCGCTATTCACCATCCTCAGACCCATGGTTGGCTGCCGCCGGTTGTGTTACAGAATGAATGTGGGCATGATTGCTTCGTGACGCTCGAAACACTACGGCCGATCACCCTCGCCGAGATTCGCGAAGCCCGGGACCGCATCGCCGGCACGATCCTCCGCACCCCGCTGGTTCGCCTGGAGCTGGGCCCCGATTACCCCGACATTCGTCTCAAGCTCGAGAACCTCCAGCCGATCAACGCCTACAAGCTGCGCGGCGCCGCCAATGCCGTTGCCATGCTGCCCGAAAGCGAGCGGCGGCGCGGGGTCTGGACGATCAGCGCCGGCAACGCCGGCCAGGGTGTCGCCTACGCGGCGCGGCAGGCCGGCGTGCCGTGCACCGTGGTCGCGATCGAGACCGCGCCGGCGGCGAAGATGGAGCGGATGCGCGCCCTTGGCGCGACCATCATCGCGGTACCGTACGAGGTGGCCTGGAAAGCGCTCGACGAGCGCGCCTTTCCCGGCGTCCACGGCACCTTCGTCCACCCCTTCGACGATCACAACTTCATCGCCGGCCATGGCACGATGGGCCTCGAAATTCTCGAGGACGCGCCCGACACCGCCGTGGTGATCACCAGCATCGGCGGCGGCGGACTGCTGACCGGTGTCGCGAGCGCCGTCAAGGCACTCAAACCCACGGTGAAAGTGCTCGGGGCCGAGCCGGAGACGGCGGCGCCGATGACCCTCTCGCTTCAGAAGGGCTCGGCGCAACGCTTCCCCGACTGGAAGGCGTCTTTCGTCGACGGATCGGGCGGGCAGAGCGTGTTTCCGCGGATGTGGGAGCGGATGAAGCCGGTCATCGATGGCACGATCGTGGTCACGCTTGAGGAAACCAGGCGGGCGATGCGATTGATGGCCGAGAAGTCGCGGGTCATCGCCGAGGGCGCCGGCGCGATGCCGGTTGCCGCGGCGCTCACCGGCAAAGCCGGCCGGGGACCGATCGTAGCGGTGATCTCCGGAGGCAACATCGACTTGAAGAAATTCTCCGAGCTTATCCTCGGCTGACGGGTTACTTCCCGGGCGACACGAGATCGTTGGCCTCCGTCCAGGGCATCGCCTCTCTCGCGAATTCGAACGTCCCCCGATCCATGATCTCGCGCGCCGCCCGCTGAAAGGCGCCGAGCGCTGCGCGGCTGAGCACCGAGCCGACGCTGATCCGCCGCACGCCGAGCGCGGCGATGTCGGCGACGCTCAGGGGAGCCTCCTTGGAGCCGACGAGGCCGAGGAGGACATTGACCGGCTTCCCGACCGAGCGGCAGACGGTGCTAATGTCCTCGGCGCGCGTCAGGCCGGGCGCGTAGAGGCAATCGGCCCCGGCCTTTTCATAGGCCTGCAGGCGCTTGATGGTGTCGTCCAGATCGGGCCGTTCGTGCAGGAAGTTTTCGGCGCGCCCCACCAGCACGAAGGGAAAAGGAAGGGCCCGCGCCGCTTCGGCGGCGGCCGCCATCCGCTCGGCGGCGTGCGCGAAGTCATAGATCGGCCGCTGGGGATCGCCGGTGGCATCCTCGATCGATCCGCCGACCAGTCCGCCTCGTTCGCCGGCGAGACGGATCGTCAGGGCGGCATCCTCGGGTGCGTCGCCAAAGCCATTCTCCAGGTCGGCGGCGACGGGCAGATCGGTGGCATCGGCGATGGCGCGGGCATTGGCGAGGGTTTCGTCGCGGGTCACGTCGCCGGTGCCGTCGCGCTTGCCGAGCGAGAAGGCGAGGCCGGCGCTGGTCGTAGTGAGGGCTCCGAAGCCCATGCGGGTCAGGATTCTCGCCGTCCCGGCGTCCCATGGGTTCGGAATGACGAAGCCGCCAGGGCTCTGGTGCAACTCGTGGAACCGTTTTCCCTTGTCAGCCTGGCTGGCGGCGTGCATTTGTATCGTCCTCATCCTGACGGGAATGTCCTACGCGAGCTGCTGGAGCGATGAAGGGAATACCTCACTAACCGAATCTCCGCGAAGTGCTATCTTGAATCCGTCCTCAAAACTATCTCACACGCCCGGAGGCAAGGCATCGCGGTTCGCACCGTCACCTTCGCGCGGCACGACGCCGACCAGTTCGCTGAAGATGTAAAGGCCCGCGTCGCCGCTTACTTCGAAGCCCGCCACCTGAGCGTGAAAGCCAACCTCGGGATGGTTGTCAAAACCGTTATCATGATCGGCGGTCTCTTCGGGCCGTATGCGCTGATCCTCAGTGGTATTCTGCCCGGCTGGGCCATGCTGTCGTGCTGTGTGCTGATGGGTGTGGCGATGGCGGGAATCGGGTTCAGCGTATCGCACGATGCCCTGCACGGCGCCTACACCGACAATCCGCGCATCAATACCGCCATTGGCATGACCTTCGATCTCCTGGGTGCGAGCAGCTACATGTGGAAGATCACGCATAACGTGATTCACCACACCTACACCAACATTCATGGCGTCGACGAGGACCTCGAGGTCTCGCCGTTGCTGCGGCTCTCGCCTCATGCCGAGCGCCGGCCCTGGCAGCGCTTCCAGCATCTTTACGCGCCGCTGGCCTACAGTCTCTCGACGCTGAACTGGCTCTTCGTCAAGGATTTCGACTATTTCTCGCGCCGGCGCCTGGGCCCGTACCTGGACAAGCATCACTCGCCGGGGGCGATCGCGTTGATGCTGGGCTCGAAGCTGTTTTCGATTTTCTGGATGATCGTGCTGCCGCTGCTGGTCCTGCCCGTCGCCTGGTACTGGGTGATTCTGGGCTTCCTGGTGGTGCACCTCGTAGGTGGGTTCATTCTCGGGGTCATCTTCCAGCTCGCCCATGTGGTCGAGCAGACGTCGTATCCGGTCCCCGACGACATCGGCGACATGCCCAACGGCTGGCTGGTGCACGAAATGCTGACCACCGCCAATTTCTGCGTCGACAACCGGCTGCTCACCTGGTACGTCGGCGGACTGAACCACCAGATCGAGCATCATCTTTTCCCCAAGACCTGCTCGGTGCATTACCCGTCGGTCAGCCGCATCGTGCGCTCGACCGCCGAGGAGCACGGCATTCCCTATCACCTGAACGCCACGCTGGCCTCCGCGGTCGGCAATCACCTCAGGATGCTGAAGCGCCTGGGCCGGGAAGAGCAGCCGCAGTCGGCCTCCTCCCCGGCCGGGGTTCCACTGGTTCGTGCCACGCAGTAGCCCGCAGTAGTTCCGCAGCGATCCCCAGGTTTTACCCGGTGTACCAGACTGATGATGAAGCGCACCATCCTGATCGTGAGCGGCATCGGCATCGCCGCAGCCGCGAGCATTGCCTGGTTGACCCATCATGGTACAGCCAAGGTGACGTATCGGACCGCGACCGTTACCCGCGGCAATGTGAGCCAGACCGTTGCCTCGACCGGCATCCTCAGCGCGGTCAGCACCGTCTCGGTCGGAACCCAGGTTTCCGGCCAGATCTCGAAACTCTCGGCTGACTTCAACGACACCGTCCGTGCCGGCCAGGTCATCGCCCAGCTCGATCCAACGCCGTGGCAACAGGCCGTCACGCAGGCCCAGTCGGATCTCGCCAAGGCCCAAGCCGACGCGACGCAGAAGCAGTTCCTCAAAGCCCAGGCGGACTCGCTGCAGGCCCACGGATTCATCACCGACACCGACTGGCATGCCGCGCAATACAACCTCACCGAGTCGCAGGCCTCGCTCATCTCGGCACGTGCCGCGCTCCAGCGAGCGCAGCTGAACCTGCGATACACGACGATCAAGGCGCCGATCAGCGGCGTAGTGATCGAGCGCGATGTGGATGTCGGGCAGACGGTTGCCGCGAGCCTCCAGGCCCCGCAGCTCTTCATCATCGCCGAGGATCTGAAGCAGATGCAGATCCTGGTTTCGGTGGACGAGAGCGACATCGGGCAGATCAAGGAAGGCCAGACGGCGCGGTTCACGGTGCAGACCTACGGGAATCGGAGCTTCAACGGGATCGTGCACCAGGTGCGGCTCCAGTCCAAGACCACCGAGAACGTGGTGAACTACACCGTGGTGGTGTCGGTCAACAACCCTGATGGCGCGCTGCTGCCCGGCATGACGGCGACGGTCGAATTCCAGACGCAGACTTCGGCCAACGTGCTCACCGTGCCTAACGCGGCGCTTCGATTCACGCCGCCGGCTTCGGTCTTGAGCACGCTTCCCCCGAATAGCGCCGCGGATTCCACCGCGGCAGGAGCGCGACGTGCCGCCGGGGCGGCAGCCACAGACGCGCCGGGCGGCAATGGGGGGGGCCCTGGCCGCGGTGCCGCGGGCGGTCGCGGCGGTGCGGGGACAGCGCGCCGATCAGGGACACGCGCCGCCGCGGCCGAGCTTTGGTACATCGGCGCCGATGGGAAACCGGTCTCGATGCACGTGCGTACCGGCATCACCGACGGCCAGCGGACCGAAGTCAGCGGTCCGCCGGAATTGAAGGAAGGCCTCGTGGTGCTCGACGGCATCGTGACCGGAACAGCCGGCGCGTCGGCGACGCCCACCGCCAATCCTTTCCAGCCGGCAACCACGCGCGGCGGAAGGGGACCATAGGATGGGCGACAAGCCCGTCATCCACGCCGAAAACCTGGTCCGCACCTATTCGACCGGCGGCTCCGAAGTCCACGCGCTGCGCGGCGTGACGCTGACCGTCCAGCCGGGCGAAATGCTGGCGATCATGGGCGCGTCGGGTTCGGGGAAGTCGACGATGATGAACATCCTCGGCTGTCTCGACCGCGCCACCTCCGGCAGCTATGAGCTCGACGGGGTGCGCGTCGAAAGCCTGGCCCGTCCCGCGCTCGCCGATCTTCGAAACTCCAAACTGGGCTTCGTTTTCCAGGGCTTCAATCTGCTGGCCCGCACCTCGGCGGTGGAAAACGTCGAGCTCCCGCTCCTCTATGACCGCTCCGGCCGGCACCTCGATACCCGGCGTCTCGCGAAGGAAGCGCTCGAACGCGTCGGGCTCGGCCAGCGACTCGAGCACCAGCCGAGCGAGCTGTCGGGCGGGCAGCAGCAGCGGGTGGCCATCGCCCGGGCGCTGGTGACGAAACCAGCGCTGCTTCTCGCCGATGAGCCGACCGGCAACCTGGACAGCCGCACCAGCATCGAAGTGATGGCGCTCTTCCAGGAGCTCAACGACAACGGCATCACCATCGTGGTGGTGACCCACGAGCCCGATATCGCCAGCTATTGCCGGCGCGTGATCGAGATGCGTGACGGCCTGGTGCGCCGCGACGAGCTGGTGAAGGATCGCCAGATCGCCTCACACGATCTGGCGCAGTTGCCCGCGCTCGAGCCGGCGGCGTGACGTGAAAGCCGGACGCCTCGTCACCATCGCGACCCGCAGCATCCTCAAGAACAAGATGCGGGCACTGCTGACCATGCTGGGAATCATCATTGGTGTCGCCGCGGTGATCGTCATGGTCGCGATCGGGCAGGGGGCGAAGTCGCAGATCCAGCAGCGAGTCAACAGTCTCGGCACCAACCTCGTCGTCATCACGCCGGGAGCGACGGCGGCCGGCGGGGTGAGCCAGGGCGCGCAGACCGCCACCACGCGCCTCACCGCCGCCGACGCCGAGGCATTGCAGCGCGAATCCACACTGCTGACCGGTGTGTCACCCGTCGTGGTGACGATGGTGCAGCTGGTGGGCGGAACGGGAAACTGGCGCAGCCAGGTCAATGGTGTCTCGGCCGACTACGGCACCATTCGTGACTGGCCCGTCACCAGCGGCCAGTTCTTCGATGCGACCGATGTGAAGGCGATGCGCAAGGTCGCCTTGCTGGGCAAGACCGTCGCCGACCAGCTCTTTGCCGGCACCGATCCGGTGGGCCAGCAGATCCGGCTGCGCAACGAGCCCTTCGACGTGATCGGCGTGCTGGCCGCCAAGGGCCAGACCGCCGAAGGCCGAGACCAGGACGACATCGTCCTGGCGCCCTACACCACGGTGCAGACGCGGCTCGCCGGCCGCAGCTTCATCACCCAGATCATCGGCAGCACCGCGAACCCCGACGACATTCAGGCCGCGCAGGATGAAGTGCATGGGATCATGCGCGAGGCGCATCGGCTGGTCGAGGGGGAGCCCGACGACTTCACGGTGCGCAACCAGTCGGACCTGG
>DASXPG010000034.1:0-6141 GCA_036493755.1 Gemmatimonadales bacterium | reverse complement strand
TGCTGCGCGAGGATCTCTACTACCGGCTGCGCGTGGTGCCGATCCACATGCCGCCGCTGCGCGAGCGGCCCGAGGACATCGCCCTGCTGGCCAATACCTTCCTGCAGACCTACTGGCGCCGGCACCGCGGCGCCGCCGCGGCGGCGCCGCGTTTCTCCGAAAGCGCGATGCGCACGCTGAGCGGACATTCGTGGCCGGGAAACGTCCGCGAGCTGCAGAACGCGATCGAGCACGCCGTGGTGCTGCTCGAGCCGGGGCAGGAAATCCAGCCCGCCGACATTCCGATGGGCCGCACGGAAACCCAGGCCGCGCCTGAAAAGAGCAGCGCGCAGTTCTGGACCGACGACATCCTCGAGCAGAGCTATCATGCCGCGCGCGAACGCGTCATCGCGTCATTCGAACGACGCTACCTGACCTGGCTCGTCAACCGCGCCGCCGGCAACATGTCCAAGGCCGCCCGGCTGGCGGGCGTGGATCGCACCACCCTCTACCGGCTGATGGAGCGTCACGGCCTGCAGCGGGAAACCATCACCGTCATGCCTGAGTGACCAGGGCCGACCTCAAGCTCGCCAGGCCGGGCACCATCGAGCCCGCGCCCGCCGAACCCGCCGAGACCGGCGGCGAGTTCGAAGCGATCGGGTCGGCGCCGCTGCGCGCCGCCGCGCGGCAGGTGCTGGCGTCCTGGAGCAACGAGCGCGGCGACGCCCTCGACCCCACCGACGCCAGCCAGACGCTGATCTGGCTCGTCGGCGCGGTGGACCAGGCGCTGGCCGGCGCGCGGCCGACGCGCGAAAATCCCGCCGCCGGCGCGCTGGGCCGCCACCTGCTGCAGCTGTTGCGCGCCGAGGTGGTGCGCCGCTGGGCCGCGGCCCCGGCGCAGGTCCGCGCCGACGAAATGGCGCGGCTCTTCGAAGCGTTCGAGGCCCTGCGTGCCGTCATCGAACCCGACTGGTCGCAATACTTCTCGTCGCGGCTCTCCGGTCCCGACGGTCTCGATCTCGTCGTCGAGGTGGCGCACGATCTCCGCTCGCCGGTGACGTCGATCATTTTCCTCGCCGAAACCCTGAGCCGCGGCCAGAGCGGCGACGTCAACGATCTCCAGAAGCGGCAGCTGCGACTCATCTACAGCGCGGCGCTGGGACTCTCCTCGATGGCCTCCGACGTGATCGAGCTGGCCCGCGGCGGCGACCAGCTGGTCGAGCGCGAGCTGTCGCCGTTCTCGGTCGCTGAAATTCTCGAATCGGTGACCGACATGGTGAAGCCGATCGCGGAAGAAAAAGGGTTGACGCTTCGCTTCACGCCGCCGCCGACAGACCATCGCCTGGGCCGGCCCCTGGCACTGAGCCGGGTGCTGCTCAACCTGACGACCAACGCGCTCAAGTTCACCGACGACGGTTTCGTCGAGATCAATTCGCGGGCCCGCGGACTTTCACGGGTGGAGTTCTCGGTACGCGACACCGGGCACGGCGTGAGCGAAGAGGCCCTCGCCAATCTCTATCAACCCTTCCGCCGCACCCGCGCTCGCGCCGGTCGCAGCGGCTACTATTTTTCCGGCACCGGTCTCGGTCTGGCGATGTGCCGCAAGCTGGTGGAGGCCATGGGATCCGAGCTCAAACTCGAGACCCGCGCCGGCTGGGGCACGCGCTTCTACTTCGAGGTAGATCTCCCGCCCGCCAGCCATCTCTGAGGAATGGTGATTTTCCCTGTTGCAGATCTGCCACAGTGACAACATTCTGACGCCACAAAACCGCTTCCATCGGGCCTTGCACTAGTTCTGTAAGCTTAAGCAATTCATAGATTTGACTCATTGGACCAGGGCCGGTTTCATCAAGCACGGTCCTTGCTCATTAGCGGGGCGTCCAATGACCTCTTTCGAGCTTTATACTCCCGCCCTGACCGGTGCCGAGCACGTCGACGAGACCGACTCTCTCAGGCCCTCGTGGTCGGACCCGCACGAATCGCGGGCCCGGCGGGTTCTGAACGTTGTCGTCGCGTCGATCGGTCTGCTGGTGGTCGCGCCGGTGATGGCCGCGGTCGCGATACTGGTGAAGCTCACCTCGCCGGGTCCGATCCTCTATCGCCAGGTGCGCGTCGGCGTCGATCGCCGCAATCCGCGTCTGCCCGTCGGCAATCATCGCCGCGCGATCGACTACGGCGGCGCGCCGTTCACGATCTACAAGTTCCGCACGATGGCTGCCGCGGCATCGCGCAGCGATCGTCAGGTGTGGGCCCATCAGAACGACGTGCGCGTCACGCCGCTCGGCCGCATTCTGCGCAAGTATCGCCTCGATGAGCTGCCGCAGCTCTTCAACGTGCTGAAGGGCGACATGAACATCGTCGGCCCGCGGCCCGAGCAGCCCACGATCTTCGCCGGCCTGCGCACCCAGGTGCACGACTACACGCAGCGCCAGCGTGTCCGCCCCGGCATCACCGGCTGGGCGCAGATCAACCACCACTACGACGTGTCGGTCGAGGATGTGCGCACCAAGGTCGCCCTCGATCTCGAGTACATCGCGCGCCAGTCCTTCATGGAAGACCTGAAGATCATGCTGCGGACGGCTCCGGTTCTGGTGTTCAAGAAGGGTGGCTGGTAGTAGCTTTCGCATCGTGAGCACCGCGGCCGCAACACTTCCGATATCTGATGTTCGACGGACGCCGGTCCCCCTGATTCTCGGTGGACTGGCGTTTCTCATTGCGTTCGGGGAGCCGCTCTTCACCCTCGGCCGCGACTGGTGGACCGATCCCGACGCCGGCCATGGCCTGCTGCTCTTTCCCATCGCCATCTGGCTGGCCTGGAAGGCCGGCATCGAGCCCGAGAAGCGGCCGATGCCCCGCCTGGGGATGGCGCTGCTGGTCGCATCGATCCTGCTGCGATTCGTCTCGGGGCTGGCCGCCGAGCTGTTCACGATGCGCGCATCGCTCATCGGTGCGGCGATCGGACTCATTCTGTACACGATCGGTCCGCTGCAGCTCAAGCGCTGGTGGCTGTCGATCCTCCTGATCTGCCTCTCGGTCCCCCTCCCCGACGTGCTGCTGGGCACGCTGGCGCTCCCGCTCCAGCTCAAGGCGTCGCAATGGGGGGCGGCGCTGCTGAAGCTGCGTCACGTGCCGGTTCGGCTCTCGGGGAATGTGATCAATCTTCCCGGCCGCTCGCTCTTCGTGACCGAAGCGTGCAGCGGGTTGCGGTCCCTGACCGCGCTGCTGGCGCTGGGACTGCTCATCGGGGGCATGTGGCTGCGACGGCCGTGGCTGCGTGTGCTGCTGGTGGCCGCGGCGATTCCGGTGGCGATGATGCTGAATGCGGTGCGCATTTTCCTCACCGGATTCTTCGTCTACTTCGTCGATCCGCGGCTGGCCGAAGGGGTCATGCACCTGACCGAAGGATGGGCGATTTTCTGCGTCGCCTTCCTCATTCTCGCCGCCTTCGCCTGGCTGCTGGCGAATCTCGAGGCGCGGGTCCGGAAAGCACCGGCGTGAAGAACACCCTGTGGCCGCCCGTAATCGTACTGGCCTTCGGCGCGCTGCTCGCCACGGTCGGTGTGCGGGCCCAACGCACCCTCGAGCTGCGCGGATCGCTCGATACCGCGATTCCCGCGACCATCGGCGAATTCCGGGGGCGAGACCTCAAGCTCACCTCCGAAGAGATCTCGGCCGTCGGCGTGACCAATTACCTCGCGCGGGTCTTCGAAAATCCCGACAGCACCGTGGCAGGGCCGCGCTGGTTCCAGGTTTATATCGGCTACTACGACCGGCAGGCCAGCGGGCGGACGATTCACTCGCCCAAGAACTGCCTCCCGGGCGGCGGCTGGGAGCCGCTGCGGAGCGAGACGGCGGTGGTCACCACCCCCACCGGGCCGGTAACGGTAAACCGCTATCTCATCCAGAATCCCCAGCACCAGCAGGCGCTGGTCTTCTATTGGTATCAGGGCCGGGGCCGCGTGGCCTCGAATGAATACCTGGTGAAATGGGATCTGGTCCGGGATGCCGCACTCCGGCGACGCAGCGAAGAAGCGCTGGTCCGCATCGTGGTACCGGTGAGCAACAATGAGGAACCGGCATTAACCCTGGCGTCGATCGTCGCGAGCCGGCTGGTGCCCAGCCTCGGCTCGGTCCTGCCGGGCTGATCCGGGGCAGGCAGCCTTCCCAACTCGCCCCCTGGATCGCGGGGGCGCTGCTCGTCATCTACGCACTTCTCGCCTGGCTGGCCCGCGTCCCCGGCATCGAGACGGGCCGTGACGACGCCAAGTATCTCCTCCTGGCCCGCTCGCTGCGGCACTTCTCCTATCGCGAGCTGTGGCGACCCGATATCCCGATTCACGCCGAGTATCCGCCGGGCTATCCGTTCTTTCTGGCGATCACGGGCCTGGTGGCCCGGGACAACATCGACTGGTTCATCGCGCTGAACATCGGCGCGACGATGCTGACGCTCTGGCTCGTCTATCGCGTGATGGCGCGGCTCTGGTCCTGGTGGGCCGGCCTGCTGGTGCTTCTGCTGCTCGCCACCAACGCGTATCTCGTGGATCGCGCCGGGCAGATCGCGTCGGAGCCGCTCTTCATGCTCTGCAGCGTTGCCGCCGTCGCCCTGCTCGCCGGCGAGGGCGACACCGGATCCCGGCGGCGCATCGCTGCTGGAGCGCTGGCCATCGCGGCGGCGATGACGCGGAGCGTCGGCGTCGCGCTGGTCATCGCGGTGGGATTGCAGTGGTTGATGGAGCGCCGCTGGAAGACCGTCGCGATCTTCGGCGTCGTCTCCCTGGCGACCGTCGGCGCCTGGCTGCTATGGACCATCCACGCCCCCTCACAGATCGGGGGCGAGTCGTATATCGGCGACGCGGTGGTGTCGATAACGACGAGCCATAGCGGATTGGTGGCGACGATGATCGCGCGCGTCACCAATCACCTCGTCGATTTCGGCGCCCAGATGCTGCCGCTGGTTCTCTCCGCGCCATCCATTCCAGGGACCCTGATCGACAACGTTCTTGGAACGACGATCCTTGGCGTGGCGACCATTGCGGGACTGTGGGCCTTCTGGCGCAGCTGGCGGGCTGCGTCGATCTACCTGCTCACCACGGTCGGGGTGCTCGTCGCCTGGCCCTTCATGTTGACCCGGTTCGCGATTCCGCTGATTCCGCTGCTCGCGGCCTCGCTGATCGCCGGTATGATCGCGCTGCTGCGCCGCCCGTCGGCCACCTGGCGCGGAGCCATACTCGCGATCCTGGTGCTGGTCCTGGCCGCGACGGGGACGGTTCGAAGCGCCGCATTGGTGGCGCATCGCCAAGGCTGTGAACGGGGCGCGTCACCGCCGGGGCCCGCGTGTACCGCTCCCGACAAGGCCAGCGCGCTTGCCGCGGCGGTCTGGATCGGCTCGCATCTTCCCGCCGACGCGGTTGTGGTGTACGCCAAGCCCGAGACTCTGGCCTGGTATTCGAATCGCAAGGCGTTGCCGGTGCGGTTGCAGCTGGCCCGCGATTCAACGATGGTGGCGCAGGCCGAAGCAGCTGGTGCGCACTGGTTGCTGCTGAGCTCGGTGCAGGCGATCGAGACGGGACCACTGTTGAAGCGGCTGCACGATGAATGCGGCGATCTCGTGGTCGAAGCCACGTTCCCGCCCCGCACCTGGCTTTTCCGGCTCCGCGACCGGCCCGCCGCCGACAGCTCGGGTTGCCGGGCGATCGCCGAGTACCAGCGGCTCAACCGCGGGCGGAATTTCGATACCGACAACTGATCAGGTGGTTTCGACGGTCTTGCGCCGGGTCGGCTCCCAGATCGGATTCAGCTCGCCGCGCAGTGCTTTGAAGCCGGCGTTGATGGCGGCGATGTTGCCGGTGACGATGAAGGTCGGGACCGCGATGAACTTCGGAAGCGGACGCCGCGGCGGCCAGCTCCAGCCAATGAACGCCAGCGCCAGACCCACCAGGCTCACCCCGGCAAGCAGCTGCGCCCATCCCTGGTCCAGGCAGAAAATGCTGGTAAGCACCACCCCCAGAGCCAGCAGCCACGGCGTCAGCCAGCGACAGACTTTGTGGCTGGCGAGCATCCAGGCGAAGGCGGCGTTGCGCACCGGGCTCAGCAGATGACGCTTGAACCAGAGCGTCTCCATGCCGCGCGCCATGGTCCGCACCTTCCGGCGATACTCGGCCT
>DASXPG010000033.1:0-11691 GCA_036493755.1 Gemmatimonadales bacterium | reverse complement strand
ACCACCAGCTTGAAGGCCTCGGCCCGTCCCGCGCCGAGCGCCAGCCGCACGCCGATCTCGTGGGAGCGCCGTGCCACGGAGTAGCTGATTACGCCGTAGACGCCGATCGCCGCCAGCAGCACCGCGATGCCGGCGAAAAGGCCGAGCAGCAGGAGATAGAAACGGGGCGCGGTGAACTGCCGGGCCACCGCCGCATCCATCGTGATCACGTTGCCGACCGGCGCGTCGCGATCCATTTCCCTGACCAGCGACGAAATGGCCGGCACCAGCGCCGATGGATTCCCGGTGGAGCGAACCACCAGCGTCATGTAGTCCGGATCCAGGAGGGAGATCAGCGGATGCGCCTTCCAGGGATACGATCCGCCCAGGAACGACGGGAAATACATCGCCGGCATGGCCTGGGTGAAGCTGCCCTGCTTCACGTCCCGCGCCACGCCGATCACCGTGAACCAGTCGGGATGGGCACCAGCGTCGTCCACCGATATCCGCCTGCCTAACGGATTCTCCCGCGGCCAGATGCGCTCGGCGAACTGCTCGTTGATGACCACGACGTGCGACGACGTCGCCGCATCCTGGTCGGTGATGTCGCGGCCCAGCCGCAGCCCGATACCCATCGTCCGCAGGTAGCCGGGGCGCACCACCAGGAACTGCGCCCGCGGCTCCTCGCCCGGCTTGGGCAACGCATGTCCCTCGGCGTAGACCGGGAACCACCAGTCGTCGCCATTGAGCGGCACGTGATTGATGGCGCTGGCATCCTGGACCCCGGGCAACGCCTTCACGCGCTCGATCAGGTCGGCAAAGAAAGCGAGCCGCAAAGCCGGCTCCCCGTGCGCCGTGCCCTTGAGCGCCACCGTCATCGACACGGTGCGCGTGGCATCGAAGCCTGGATCGACCCGGAGCAGCGCACCAAAACTCCTCAGCACGAGACCGGCGCCGACCAGCAGCACCAGCGCCATCGCGAATTCGGAGACAACCAGCAGGGCGCGCAGCCGGCCGCGCCGCGGACCGTCGGCCGCGCCTCGCCCACCCTCTTTCAGCGAGGCTTGGACGTCGACCCGCGTCGACGCCAGGGCCGGCGCGACACCGCAGACCACCGCTGCAAGCACCGTGACACCGAGCATGAAGAGGAAGACGCGCGCGTCCATCGACACGCCATCGAGCCGCGGCAGCCCCGGCGGCGCGAGGGCGATGAGGCCGCGGATGCCAAGCACGGCAAGCGCAAACCCCGGAATGGCGCCGGCCAGCGACAGCATGAGGCTCTCGACCAGCGATTGCTGCACCAGCCGCCCCGCCGAACCGCCCAGCGCGGTGCGCAATGCGAACTCGCGCTCGCGCGCGGCGGCGCGCATCAGCTGGAGGTGGGCGACGTTGGCGCAGGCAATGAGCAGAACGCATCCGACCGCGACCAGCAGAATCGTCAGCGGCGTCTCGACGCTGCCGACGACCTTCTCCTGGAGGGGGATCACCGTGACGTGCTGGTTGGTGCCCGGATACTCGCGCTCCAGCCGAGCCGCGATGGTGGCGATCTCACTGCGTGCCGCCTCGAGCGTGACACCCGGCGCGAGGCGTCCCATCACCCGCGTCGATTCTCCGGCCCGGTCGGTGCGCCGCTCGTCCAGCGGGAACGGCGCCCAGATCTGGCCCGCCGCCCAATACGGTGCGAAGACGAAATCCCGCGGCATCACCCCGACGACCTGATACGACTCACCGTCGAGCCGCACCGGCTTGCCGATGATGGTCGAATCGCCGGCAAAGCGGGTCTTCCAGACGCCGTAGCCGAGCAGCAGCACGTGCCCGCGCCCCACGCCGTCTTCGCCCGGCAGGAAGAGCCGGCCGATGATCGGCTTCACGCCGAGGAGCTCGATGAGATCGGGAGAGACGTGCAGCGCGTCGAGCTGCTCCGCATGATCCCCGCCGGTCAGCGTCGGCGTCCAGTACTCGGCGAGACCCATCTTCTCGAAGGAATGGCTGGCCGACTGCCAGTCCAGGAACGTGGCGGGCGCAACCGTTTCCGAGTGCTCGTACTGGATCGCGACCAGCCGGAGTGGCGCGGCGTAACCCAGCGGCCGCAGCAGAATGGCGTTGACCAGCGTGAAGATGGCGGTATTGGCGCCGATGCCGATCGCCAGGGTGAGCATGGCGACCACGGTAAAGCCGGGACTGCGCCGCAGCGTGCGCGCCGCGTACCGCACATCCCGCCAGAGATTTTCGGCCACCCCGGTGCGCCGGGCGTCGCGCATCTCGTCCTTGCGCCGCTCCATGCCGCCTAACGCCCGCAGCGCGATGGTGCGCGCTTCGGCCGGCGCCATACCGCGCTGGACCAGATCGGCGACCTGCTGGTCGAGGTGAAAGCGCAGCTCCTCATCCAGATCGAGATCCGCATCGCGGCGGCGGACCAGCGCCCGCAGCCTGAGCGGCAGCGTCCGGACCCAGCGCTCCAGACCCATGGCTCAGGCCTGCTGCAGCTGAATGACGTGGCTGATCGCTCCCGCAAGCCGCTCCCAGTTGCCGGCTTCATGGGAGAGCTGCCGGCGGCCCGCGCGGGTGAGCGCATAGAACTTGGCGCGGCGGTTGTTCTCCGTCTCGCGCCACTCGGCGCTGATCCATCCCTCATGCTCCAGCTTGTGCAGCGCCGGATACAGCGAGCCGTCGCTCACCTGGAGAATGTCGCTCGAGAGCACGCCAAGCCGGCGGCTGATCGCCCAGCCGTGCAAGGGACCCAGCGCGAGGATTTTCAGGATCAGCAGGTCGAGCGTTCCCTGCACCAGATCGGCGGGCTTCATGGAGTCCTCTCGGTTATCGAGGGAAGCTACGGCACTCCCCTCGATAATCAAGGGGAGTGGTTCAGTCCGAGCGAAGCGCCGCGATCGGGTCCACCCGCAACGCCCGCCAGGCGGGAATGATGCTGGCCAGCGCGGCCGCGATTCCCATGACGATCACCGCGCCGGCGAAGGTCAGCAGGTCGGCCGAGCCGACGCCGAAGAGCATGGCGCGGATCGTCCCCGCGCCGGCCAGCGTGATCATCAATCCCAGCCCCACACCGGCGGCGGCCAGGCCAAGCCCGCTGCGCAGCACCAGGTTGATGATGTCGCTCGGACTCGCACCCAGCGCGGTGCGCAGACCGATCTCACGCCCCCGCTCGGCGACCGCGCCGGCCAGCGCGCCGAAGAGTCCGGCGGCGGCGAGCAGCAACGCGATCGCGGCGAAGCAGCCGAAGAGCGTGAGCGCGAGGCTTCGTTGCGCCGTCGATTGCGAGCGAACATCGGCCATCGTGGCCAGCCGGGTGATCACCGTTCCCGGATCGGGAGAGAGCACCGCGCGGCGCAGCGCGCCGAGGACCTGCTCGGGGTCGCCGGCGGTGCGGACCACCACGTCAACCCCGGTATCGCTGAAGAACCAGCGGTGGGTCGGCACGTAGAGCTGCATCGTGGTGCCGTTGTCGAGGCCGCGATGATGGATGTCGCCGGCCACACCGATGACGGTGTACCAGGGGCGCGTGGGCTCGCCGCAATGCACCCGCTTGCCGATCGGCGACTCCTCGCCCCAGATCTGCTTCGCCAGCGAGCGGCTCACGATCGCCACCGGCGCCGCCGCGGCGGCATTGTCGGCATGGGTGAAATCCCGCCCCTCCACCACTCCGATGCCCATGGTCCGCAGAAAATCGGTGGACACGGTGTAACGGTCGCCGCTGGGCGCCAGCTCGGGATTGGCGAGCGGCTTGTCCTCGGCCTGGATGCCGTAGGAATCAAAGCCGCCGCCTAACGGGAGCTGGTTGACGAAGGCCGCGCTCGTAACGCCGGGCACGCGGCGCACCGATTCGAGCAGCTGATCCTGCCAGGCGAATACCGCCATCGTGTCGTTGTAGCGCGCGCCGCTGACCTGGATCGCCGCGGTGGCCACGTTAGCGACGTTGAATCCGGGATTCACCGACAACACCAGGGCCAGGCTGCGCGCCAGCAATCCGGCGCCGGCCAGCAGTGTCACGGCCACGGCGACTTCAGCGATCACCAGCACGCCACGCAGCCGATGCGGCGCGCCGGCCAGCCGCCGGCCGCCTCGCAGCGAATCGGCCAGGCCGCGCCGGCGCGCGTGCCACGCCGGCGCGAGACCGAGCACCAGGCCCGACGCGATGGTCACCACCGCGGCAAACCCGAAAGCCCGATAGTCGAGACGCACCGCCGAAAGGCGGGGAACCCGCGCGGGAAGCCGGTTGATCAGCTCGACCAGCCCGACTTTCGCCACCACCAGGCCGATGACCAGCGCGACCGACGCCAGCACCAGACCTTCGGCCACCAGCTGGCGGGTGAGCCGGCCACTTCCGGCTCCCAGCGCGGCGCGGATGGAGAATTCCTCGTCGCGGCGCAGTGCCCGCGCCAGCTGGAGGCCGCTGACATTTACCGCGGCGATGATCAGCAGCAACGCAACACCGGCGAGCAGCGCACCCAGCGCGGGACGTACACCACGCGTCGCCTCGGCCTGAAGACCCACCATCTGGAAACCACGTGCCGGATAGTCGTGCGGAAAGTCCTGGATCATGTGCGCCGACATGGCATCGATCTGCGCGAGAGCCGCACCGCTGGTCGCGGCCGCAGCCAGTCGCGCGACCATCCTGAGGTGCCGGCAGCTGCGGCAGGCATAGGGAAGCGACGTGTCATAGCCGAGGACGCGCCAGATCTGCGCGCCGGGGCTCAGTACGTCGTCGTAGTCTCGCGGCATGATCCCGGCGATGCGCATCTGGATGCCGCCGATGTCGGCAAAGCGGCCGACCACCGCGGTATCGCCGCCGAATCGCGTCCGCCACAGCGCGTCGGACAGAATGATCACGCCATTGTGTCCCTGCGCATCGTCTTCCCTGGTGAAATCGGCGCCCCGCGCCGGCTGCACCCCCAGCGTCTTGAAATAGGTCCACGACACCCGGAGGCCCTGCAGCTGTTCCGCCGTTCCATCCTTGTTGAGCACCGGCTGCCAGCCGCCGAGCGCGGCGGTGGAGGAGAAATCCGTCGCGCCGTCGCGGAGATCGGCAAAGGTGGCGAACCCGACGTTGCTGCGCGCCCCCGCCTGGTCGTTCTCCCAGACGATGAACGCTCGATCAGGCTGCGCGTAAGGAAGCGGCCGGATGATGATCGGATCGGCGACGGAGAAAATCGCGGTGGCCGCACCAACGCCAATCCCCAGTGTCGCGGCGCAAAGGATGGTGTACGCGGGTGCGCGGCGCAGGGTGCGCACACCGAAGGCAAGATCGCCGAGAAAACCGGTCATGAGGTCATCTCCTGTGGAATGCGAACGTCCGAGCCGCACGGGGAACCGCGCGATGCCAAGAGCTGCCTGCCAGACGAAGCGGCGGCGCGCCGCGGCCAGTCCGCGAGCGGCGACGTCGGCGGTGAACGACTCGACCAGGTCGCCCACGATGCCCTCCCGCATTCGCTCGTCGATCAGCGTTTCCGCGAGCCGCAACGCGGAGCGCGGAGGCGCGGGCACCCGGGCATCGCCCATCAGGAAGGCTCGAGCCCGACATCGAGGCCATGCGCCATGCGGCGGATGTCGCCGAGAGACGCCCGCAATTCCTTCCGCCCGGCGCCGGTCACCGTGTAGAGCTGCTTGCGGCGCCCGCCCCGCTCGGCGGTCGGCGGCCCGACGCGGACCGACAGAAATCCCTTTTCCGTCAGCCGCTCCATCGCCTTGTAGACCCCCGCGACCGAGGGATTCCGGCCGGTCCGCCGCTTCAGCTCGGCATGCACCGGGACGCCATACGCATCGTCGCCAACGCGCATCACCGCCATCAGGACCAGTTGCTCGAACTCACCCAGCACGCCGCACCCGCCTATTTGGTAGACAAAGGTGAATATATAGACGCCTGAAGGTTCAAAAGGGTTGCAATTATGATTTGGACGGGGCCGGCGTCTAAGGGGAGAACGTTCCATCGAGGAGGGGGCTGTGAGCAGGAAGGCGAGATCGTTTGTGGTGGCGATGCTGGGGCTGGCCGGGACCGCACCGGCGCTACTGGGTCAAACCCGGGCCATGCCCGGCATGGCGATGGATACCTCCGATCGCGCCTCGGCGGCGGCGATGGAATCGATGGCGATGCCGAGGTCCGGCGACCCGCACATGCACATGACCGCGATGCGTCCGCCGAACGCAGCCGACTCCGCGCGCGCCGCCGGATTGGTCACTACGCTGCGTGCCGCGCTCCAGAAATATCGCGATGTGCACGTCGCCGAAGCCGACGGTTACCGGATCTTCGCGCCCAATGTGCCGCAGCACGTCTATCACTACACCAACCGGCAGAATGGCCTGCGCGCGGCATTCGGCTTCGATCCTGACAAACCAACGTCGCTGCTGTACAAGAAAACGTCCTCGGGCGGCTGGGAGCTGACCGGGGCGATGTACACCGGGCGGCCCGCTCTCACGGAGGACCAGCTCAACGAGCGGGTGCCGCTTTCGGTCGCGCGGTGGCACGAGCACGTGAACTGGTGCTTGCCGCCCGCGGGGCATCCCGAGCGCTGGACCGACACGCAGAACGGCAAGCCGCTCTTCGGGCCAAAGAGTCCGATTGCTACCCAGGAGGCCTGCGACGCGGCCGGCGGCCGGTTCTTCCCGCGGATCTTCGGCTGGATGGTCCATGCTGACGTGTTCGCCTCGAACGACCCCAAGGTCATCTGGGGTGACGAGGACCACGAGCACTAGCGCCGGACGCGGCCGCCGGCGCGACTGGAGTTTCGCGGGGTTGCGTGCGAGTGTACGGGATGAGCGACACCGCAGCCCTCGCCGAGCAGGAGGCCACCCTGACTCAGGCGCGCCCGGGAATCTTTCCGATTCTGACCGCGGCGCAGATCGAGCGGGTTGCGGCGCGCGGGCATCGCCGCCCCACGCGCGAGGGTGAGGTGCTGTTCGACGTCGGCGCCGGACAACGTCCTTTCTACGTCGTGGTCTCGGGGCGCATCAACGTCGTCCGGGCGGCCGAGCAGGACGCGACCCTGATCGTCGCGCATCGCGCCGGGCAGTTCAGCGGCGACATCAGCATGCTCTCGGGCCGTCCGTCGCTCGCGCGCGGACAGGTCGCCGAAGCCGGCGAAGTGATCGAGCTGAGCCAGGAGCAGCTGCTGGATCTGGTGCAGACCGACAGCGAGCTCGGCGAAATCATCATGCGCGCCTTCATCCTGAGGCGGCTGGAGCTGATCGCCCAGGGCTTCGGCGACGTGGTACTGGTCGGCTCGCGGCATTCGCCCGGTACGCTGCGCATCCAGGAATTCCTCACCCGTAACGACCACGCCTATTCCTACATCGATCTCGATCACGATTCCGGTGTCCAGGAGTTGTTCGACCATTTCGGCGTGGGTCTCGACGATGTGCCGATTCTCATCTGCCGTGGCGACGCGGTACTGCGCAATCCCGACAACGCCAGAATCGCGGACTGCCTCGGCTTCAATGCGGCGGTCGACAAGACGCATCTGCGCGACGTCCTTGTCGTCGGCGCCGGACCCGCCGGGCTCTCGGCGGCGGTCTATGGAGCGTCGGAGGGACTCGATGTGCTGGTCATCGAGTGCAACGCGCCGGGCGGCCAGGCCGGAACCAGCTCGCGGATCGAGAACTACCTCGGGTTCCCCACGGGAATCACCGGCCAGGAGCTGGCGTCACGCGCCTACGACCAGACCCAGAAGTTCGGCGCGCAGCTGCTGGTGGCGACGGGCGCGCGCCGACTCCATTGCGAGCGAAAGCCCTACGCCATCGAGCTGGACGACGGCTCGATGATCAGCGCCCGTACCATCGTCATCGCCACCGGCGCGGCCTATCGCCGGCTGGCGATCGGCAACCAGGCGCAGTTCGAGGGCGCGGGGATTTACTACGGCGCGACCTTCATCGAGGCGCAGCTCTGCCGCGGCGACGAGGTCGTCGTGGTAGGCGGCGGGAACTCGGCGGGCCAGGCAGCGGTGTATCTCGCCCAATCGGCGGCGCGGGTACACATGCTGATCCGCGGCGACGGTCTCAGGGATACCATGTCGCGCTACCTGATCCGGCGCATCGAAGAGAGCCCCGCGATCGAGCTGCGCACCGGAACCGAAATCGTCGGGCTCGAGGGCGACGCCCACCTCGAGCGGCTCCAGTGGAGTGACAAGAAGACCGGAACGCTGGAGACCCGCGACATCCGTCATGTCTTCGTGATGGCCGGCGCGGTGCCGACCACCGCATGGCTCAAGGGCTGTGTCACGCTCGATGCCGCCGGATTCGTGAAGACCGGGCCGGCGCTAGTGAAGGAAGAGCTGGGCAAGGCGGCGTGGTCGCTGCCTCGCGCTCCGCACCTCTTCGAAACCAGCTTACCCGGCGTCTTTGCGGTCGGCGACGTGCGCGGCGGCAACGTCAAGCGCGTGGCCTCGGCGGTGGGCGAGGGGTCGATCGCGATTTCCTTCGTACACCAGGTTCTGCACGAGTAACGGACGAAAAGAGGAATCGGATGGCTGATGGCGATGGCGCCTGCGTCCATATCAAGGCGGTCAAGAAGGTCCGGCTGCCTACGGGCAAACGGGTCTGCGAAGAGTGCGTGAAGACCGGGGACCGCTGGGTGCATCTGCGGACCTGCCAGGAGTGCGGCACCACGCAATGCTGCGACAGCTCGTCTAACCAGCACGCCAGCAAGCACGCCCACGCCAGCGGGCATAAGGTCATCGCCTCGGCCGAGGTGGGCGAACGCTGGCTGTACTGCTATCCCGACGACGCCTTCGCGGAGTACTGACTCAGGGATCGAGGCGTCCCCAGAAGGCCCAGCCGGCACCGAGCTCGATCACCGCAAAGACGATTTCGTTACGGCCCCGCTTGAGCGGCAAGTAGACGGCGTCACCGGCCTTTTCCATAGCACCGAGCCCGCGCATTCCCTGTGGATTCATGTTGAAGACCAGCGGCCGGCCGTTGGCGTAGATCACCACGCCGTCGCTGTACCCGTAGTGGAGCCGCCGGATCTCGTCGCGGGGCGCGTCGATCGTGGTTCGGGCGTAGACGATCTTCGATCCTTCGACTTTCCCGGTCATCACGCTGTCGACGAGTATTTCCTGATTGGCATTGGTCGGCGCGCTGGCATGCGGCTGTTCCTGGTAGCGATTGACCAGCACAAAGCCCGCGGCCTCGGGCGACACATGCGTCCAGCGCAGGCGCGAGAGATCGGGAAGCATGGTGGGGGAGAATTCCGCCGGTCCAATCGGATCAGACAATTCCCAGCTGGTGATCGTCCCCGCCGGCATCGGAGGCGGCGGCGCCGCGCTCACCGCCTCGGTGGCCGGCGCGTAACGGATGTTGGAGAAGTACGCGCCGCGCCCGAATGCGCCGGCCCAGACACCAAGGCCGGTGCCGCCCGCACCCGCGAGCAGCGGCACGACCAGCAGCGGCGCCGTATCGGGTCCGAAGTACATGCGCGCGGTCGCGCCGGCCAGCACCACGCGGACATGAACCCATTGCTCGCGGGGGATGGTGGTGACGGCATTCGCACCATCGCCCTGGTAGATCTGCCAGGCCACGCCAAGGTTGTTGAAGGCCGGTCCGTACTGAACCGACTGCGGATCTCCGGAACTGCCGGGCCGGAAGAAGATCACCTCGGAGAATCGCGGTGACTTCGCCCGGAAGACGGAGCCGAGGAAGGTGGTGCGGGGCGTCGCGGCCATGTCGTACTCGAAGGTCCCGTCCTGCATCTCGACATTCCGGGCCAGCGCCACACCGCGATTGATGTACAGGCTCGGCCTGCCCAGGTACGACTCGGTCCGGACGCTGTCGGAGGCGACCCATTGGCCGGCGTCCAGGGAGATGTCCCGGCTCTGGGCTGATGCGGGCACCGGGGCAAGAACACCGGTGACGAGGACGATCGGCAGGTATCGGAAGAGGTTTTTCATGCGCACTACGACGCCTGTCGAAGGCCGCTGGTTTCCGCCGCGTCCCAGACTGGAGGCCCGATCCGCTGAATCCCCGTCCTCCGCCCAAGCGTCAGGTGTGTCCGTGAGCCTTCAATGGTACGAGCATCGCCGTGGCTGACCGGCGCGAATTCCTGGGATCACTCGCGTCCGCGTCTCTCGCGCTTCTGCCGGGACGCCGGCGGACCATGCCGGGCGGATCATGCCGGCTCTCCGCGCGCCCCCGGACACCGACGAAGACGCTGGCTCCTGGCATGAACACGCTCGCGCTTCCCGGAAATCGCCAGGCCTTTCTGCTCGCGCCGAGCGGCTACAGCGCATCACGCAGCTGGCCGCTGGTCCTCGGCCTCCACGGCGCCACCCAGCGGCACGACGAGCCCCTCGGCGTGCTCGGCTCCTCCGCCGAGTCGCGCGGCTTCCTGCTGTTGGTGCTCGATTCGGCCGATGTGTCGTGGGATGCGATTCGCGGCGACTTCGGGCCCGACCTCTCCGCCATCGATCACGCCCTCGCCGAGTCGTTCGACCGGGCCCGGGTGGATGCGTCGCGGGTGATTCTCGAAGGCTTTTCGGATGGGGCGTCGTACGCGCTGGCGTTAGGCTGCGGCAACGGCGATCTCTTCGGGCGGATCGTCGCCTTTTCACCCGGCTTCGTCCCGGAAACCACCACCCCGGTCCACGGGCATCCGCGCATCTTCATCTCGCACGGCCGGCAGGATCCGATTCTTCCGATCGACATGGCCAGCCGGCGCATCGTTCCCGAGCTGCGGCAGGCCGGCTACGATGTCACCTTCCAGGAGTTCGATGGCGGGCACACCCCGCGTTTTACTGCCGCCGCGGCGGTGGACTGGATGCTGAAGGAATAGCCTTCAGGATCCGCGGCGGGCGCCGCCCACCGCGTCGGGTGCCAGCCATCGCTCGATGGCGGCGAAGAGCAGACCCTCGTCGGCAATCGGCTTGGTCACGTAATCATCGAAGCCGGCATTCATGAAACGGACTCGATCGCCCGCCATCGCATGTGCCGTGAGGGCGATGACGGGGAGCGTGGCGGTGTCGGGATCGCGGCGCAGCCGCGCCAGCACCTCGACGCCGTCCATGCCGGGCAAAGAGATATCGAGCAGTACCAGGTCGGGCCGCGCCGCCTTGAGGCCTTCGAGAGCCGAATGGCCGTCGCCGAATTCCACGATGTCGTAGGCGTCGTCCAGCATCGCGTGAACGAGCAGCCGGTTGTCGGGATTGTCTTCCACTACGGCAAGACGGTACATGGCGTCCCCTCGGGCAATGAGTACCTGCAGGGGAAATGATGCTGCAGCGGCGCCGGCGCTGATGTCAGATGGTGAGATGCGGACTTGCGGGGTTGTCCTTACAACCGGGGCTATTCGTACCGGAGCGCCTCGATGGGATCCAGCGCGGCGGCCTTCCGGGCCGGATAGAAGCCGAAGAAGATTCCGACCGCCGCCGAGAATCCCAGCGCGATGGCGACCATCTGCGGCACGATCGCGGTCCCCCAGCCGGTGGTACGCTGCACGATGATCGACCCGGCGAACCCGACGGCGACGCCGATCAAGCCGCCCAGCAGGCTCATCACTACCGACTCGACGAGGAACTGCCACATCACGTCGCTCCCGCGCGCGCCGATCGCGAGCCGGATGCCGATCTCGCGGGTCCGCTCCGTCACCGATACCAGCATGATGTTCATGATGCCGATGCCTCCCACCAGCAGCGAGATGCCGGCGATCGACGCCAGGAGCGTCGTCATCACCGTCGTCGTGGACTGCGCCGCCTTGGCGAGGTCGCTCTGGTT
>DASXPG010000032.1:0-29342 GCA_036493755.1 Gemmatimonadales bacterium | reverse complement strand
AATCGACGCCAGCCCGGCGTCTTTCAGCTGGTCGATCACTTCGCCGACGCTCATGCGGAAGCGCTTGGAGAAGAATTCGATCTCCGAGGGCGAAAAGCCGTGCACGTGAATCGGGTGATGGGTCCTGATGTACTTCAGCAGGTCGAGGTACCACTCGAAGGGGATGTACGGATTGTGCCCCCCCTGCATCAGGATCTGCACCCCGCCGATGGCCTTGCACTCGTCGATCTTCTGCCCGATCTGCTCGAAGCTCAGCACGTACCCTTCGGCATGCTTGGGCCGGCGATAGAACGCGCAGAACTTGCAGTCGGCGACGCAGATGTTGGTGTAGTTGATGTTGCGGTCGATGATGTAGGTGACCGTGTCGCCCGGATGTTTCTGGGCCCGGACCTGGTCGGCCAGGCGCCCCAGCTCGAGGAGCGGGGCGTTTTCGTAGAGTTCGAGGAGTTCAGTGGCTTCGGACATCGCCGTGAAAGATACGGGACGATAGACGGTAGACGGTAGTTACCGCCGATCAGGTACCGCCGACCGAGGCAGCCACGCGGCGAACCAGGCCCTCGAAGCGCGGGTCGCTGCGCAGCGACTGGAAGGCGGGATCGTACTGGATGAAGGGCATCCAGGCCTCGCGGTCGCGGAAGGCCTGGTCGAGCAGCTCGAGGGCGCGATCCCCGCCGCCGTCTCTCGCATACATCCTGGCGAAGCCCCAGGCGCGCAGGTAGGGAGCCGTCGCACGCACCTGCGACACCGCACTGTCGATTTCCAGCAGCTGCCATGGGTGGCAGCGCATGATACCCGGTATGCGCCACTGCCCCGGCCCGAGCAGTGAATCCACCTCGGCGCAATGCCCGGTGAAGTCGAACACGCGCGCAATCACGGCGATGTCGTACGGCGAGTGTGCTCCGGCGGCAAGAAAGCGCCGGGTGCGCGTGACAGCGGCATCATTCTCGCCGATCATCATCAGCGCGAAGGTCGCACTCGAGACAGTGCGTCCGCTCAACGAATCGATGTCGATCGCGCGCCGCAGCTCGCCGCCGGCTTCGGCAGTATCGCCGCGCAGCAGCAGCGACAGGCCGAGGATCATGTGAGTCTCCGCGGACGCGGGGTTGAGCGCGACCGAGCGCCGGGCGAGCAGCAGGGCGCCGGGGACGTCCCAGTCGTACCAGAGCGTGATCTTTGCCAGTGCCGCCGTCGCCTCGCCGTTGGCCGGGTCGATCCGCAGCGCCCTCATGGCGGCCGCTCGGGCCCGGGGATAGGCGGCGCGCGGCGCCAGCACGTTGTCGGCGATGGAAATGAATGCCGTGGCGCTCGCTGCCCAGGCGTCGGCGAATCCGGAGTCGAGAGCGGTGGCCGCGTCGAACATTGCGCTGGCCGTGAGATAGTTCTCGCCGCCCTGGCTCAGCAGCGCACGACCGCGCAGATACGATTCGTACGCCACCGCGCTGGAGGTCGGCCGCGGCGCCAGTTGCGCGCGCTCGCCCGGCGCGAGCTCGCCGACAATCCCCGTCGCAACGGAATCGGCGATGAAGCGGATCAGTCCGAGCAGGTCGTTGCCGGTGCGCTGGAGCGAGCCCGACCAGCGCAGCCTGCCGTTCGCGGCCTCGATCAGCTGCGCATTGACGCGAACGGCGCCGCCCGCCGAGACCAGCTGCCCGTCCACCAGCCACCGTGAGCCCATCGCCGCCCCGAGACGGCGCGGATCGCGCGCACCGGTGCTCAGCGCATAACGAACGCTGGCGGGGCTGGTGACGCGGAGCCGCGCGACCCGGGCCAGGTTCGTGGTGATCTCGTCGGCGACGCCCTCGGCCAGCGTGGTGAGTGAGGTGTCGTGGGCGCGGTTCTCGAACGGCAGGACCGCGACGGTATTGGTGACCGGCGCGGGCGCGCGCACGCCGCGGCAGGGCGGCGGTGAGCCATCGGAACACTGGGCGAAAAGAAAACGCCCCGGAACTCCGAGGGCGGTGATCAGCAGCAGCGTGAGGGCGGAGCCTCTCATGCCGCGCCGATGAATGCGAGTGTTCCATCGGGGACGATGCCCCGTCCCGCGAGTCGCTGGAAGAAGTTCGTCAGGCCTGCGAGGTGCCGGTACGACAAACCGTAGTCGAGCCCGGCGAGGTATTCTCGGCAGTCGCCCGCCTCAACATCCGTCGAGCGCGCCGCCTGCTCGGCGAGCAGCGGCATGTTGGCAACGCCCCACTTCCGGCTGGCGAGCAGCGCGCGGTGCACCAGCTGGACCGCCCGGCGGTCGGTGTCCTTTCGCGCCGCCCATACCGCGAACACGAACGGCAGCCCGGTCCAGCGCTTCCACTCTTCGCCCAGGTCGTAGACGTGCGGGTACGCGCCGCGGGCGCGGAGCAGCAGCGCCGCATCGCCGATGACGAGCACCGCGTCGTGATCGGTCGCCGCCAGCAGCCCCAGGTCGCCCGGCTCGGCCGGCGCGGCCACCTGCTGGAACGCCACATTCCACTTTCCGCGGGCCAGCTCCTCGAGCAGCAACACCGAGGTTCGCGAGGAGGACGACACCAGTACTCTGGCGCCTCCCAGCTCGGCCGCGGGCCGCTTGCTCATGAGCAGCACACTGCGCACCGGGCCGTCGGACGAAATGGCGAGATCGGGAAGCAGCTCGAGGGTATCGGCGTGCTGGGCATAGGCCACCGCCGAGATCACGCTGATCTCCAGGCGCCCGTCGGCGAGCCGGTCGTTCAGCTCGTTAGGCGTGCCGGTGACCAGCGTCGCCGGGGCGGCGACGATGCCACGATCCATGGCGCCGTAGACCGGGTAGCAGTTGACGTAGCCGATCCTGCCGAGGCGCAAGACTATTCAGCCATCGCAACAGGGTCGACAGTCGACAGTCGACGGTCGACAGCAAATGGCTTCCTGTCGACTATGGGCTGTGGACTGTGGACTGGTTGGTAGAGCGAATCCCGCTCGACCGCCGTCTTCCCCGCCCCTTCGATCATCCGCACCAGCGCCTCGTACGTCATTCCCATCGGGGTCTCGGCGCCGGCCTCGTGATAGATCCGCTCGTAGACCACCGTCCCCTCGACGTCGTCGCAGCCGAAGCTCAAGGCCAGCTGCGAGATGAAGGGCGTGACCATCGGCCAATGGGTCTTGATGTGGGGGATGTTGTCGAGGAAGAGACGGCCCACGGCGATATTCTTGAGGTCGTCGTAGCCCGACGTCTCGCCGCCGGTCCATCCCATCTGCTCGCCCAGCTCGTTGTTGTCGGGATGATAGGCCAGCGGGATATAAGTCAAGAACCCGCCGGTCTCGTCCTGGAGCGCGCGCAGCATCGCCAGATGCTCGGCCCGGTCGCGCGAGGTCTCGACGTGTCCATAGAGCATGGTGCAGTTCGTGGGAATGCCGAGCCGGTGGGCCTCCCGATGGACCGCGATCCACTCTTCGCCGCGCAGCTTGTTCTCGGCGATCGTCGCGCGCACCGCCGTGCTGAAAACCTCGGCGCCGCCGCCGGGCATCGAGGTGAGGCCGGCCGCCTTCAATTCCATCAATACCTCGGATACCGAGGTATGCTCGATCCGCGCCAGGTGGGCGATCTCGACCGCCGTCAGCGCCTTCACATGCACGCCGGGATAGGCCTCGCGCAGCTTGCGGATGATGTCGGTGTAGTAGCTGACCCTCAGCTTGGGATGCACCCCGCCGACGATGTGGAATTCGCGGGTCGGCGCGCTGCGCGCCATCTGCGCTTCGGCCAGGACTTCGTCCAGCGTCATCGTGTAGGCGCCCTCTTCCTTCGGCATGCGCGCGAAGGAGCAGAAGACGCAGGTGTTGCGCAGGATGCAGACGTTGGTGGGGTTGATGTGCTGGTTCGAGGAGAACCAGACCCGGTCGCCGTTCCTGGCCTGGTTCACGTGATCGGCGAGCTGGCCGATGGCGAGGATGTCGGGACTGTCGAAGAGCGCCACGGCATCGTCAACCGTCAACCGTTGACCGTCGACCGTTTTCTGGATGATGGGCCGGAGTGCTGGATCGAAGCTGATGATCGCTTGACCGCTTGACCGCTTGACTGCTTCTAGCGCAGTCATTGCGTCAGGCCGCGAAGCGGCGCGCGATGAGGCTCACGTTGTGCCCGCCGAATCCGAAGGAGTTCGACATGGCGATGTCCACGGTGCGCTCAACGGCCTGGTTCGGCGCCGAGTCCAGGTCGCACAACGGGTCGGGATTGAACTGGTTGATGGTCGGCGGAATGATGCCCCGCTCGATCACCAGGGCGCAGACGGCGAACTCGACGCCGCCGGCGGCGCCGAGCTGGTGGCCGGTCATCGACTTGGTCGAGCCGAAAACCAGCGAGCTCGCGGCCTCACCGAAGACCGCCTTCACCGCCTGGGTCTCGGCGATGTCGCCGTGCGGCGTCGACGTCCCGTGGGCGTTGATGTAGCCGACGTCGCGCACGTCCACGCAGGAATTGCGCAGCGCCTGGCGCATCGCCTGCTGCGCGCCGCGGCCCTCGGGGGCCGGCTGGGTCATGTGGTACGCGTCGGCGCTCATGCCGTAGCCCACCACTTCGCAGATGACCTTCGCCCCGCGCTTCTGCGCGTGCTCCAGGCTCTCGAGGATGCAAATCCCGGAACCCTCGCCCATCACGAAGCCGTCGCGGTCCTTGTCGAAGGGCCGCGATGCCGTGGTGGGGTCGTCGTTGCGGGTGGAGAGGGCCTTCATGTTGCCGAAACCGGCGATCGACAGCCCGGTGATGGCGGCTTCCGCTCCGCCGGCGATCATCATGTCGGCGTCGCCGTCGGCGATGAGCCGGAAGCTCTCGCCCAGTGCATGCGCCGAGGAGGCGCAGGCCGAGACAGTGCAGTAGTTAGGCCCCTGGAGGCCCCAGCGCATCGATACCAGGCCGGCGGCCATGTCGGGGATGAACATCGGCACGAAGAAGGGAGAGACGCGGCTGGGTCCCTTGGTGACGAAGATGCTGCACTGCTCTTCGAAGGTCAGCATTCCGCCGATGCCGCTGCCGATGAGCACGCCGGTGCGGTCGGGCGCGGGAATGCCGCCCTCCAGCCCGGCGTTCCTGACCGCTTCAGCCGTCGCCGCCATGGCGTAGTGGCAGAAGGGGTCCATCCGCTTGGCTTCCTTGCGGTCGAGCACCGTCAGCGGATCGAAGTTCTTCACTTCGCAGGCGAACTTGGTATCGAACGCCGCGTTGTCGAAGTGCGTGATCGGCGCCGCGCCGGAAGTCCCGGCAACGAGCGCCTTCCAGCTGTCCTCGACCGAATTGCCGACGGGCGTCACCAGGCCGAGGCCGGTGACGACGACCCTCTGCTTCACTACTTGCCCGCCATCCGGCTGTGCAGGTAGTTCAGCGCGTCGCCCACGGTGCGGAGCTTTTCGGCCTCTTCATCGGGGATGTCGAGGTCGAACTCCTTCTCGAACGCCATGACCAGCTCGACGGTGTCGAGCGAATCGGCGCCGAGGTCTTCCATGAAGCTCGCCTCGTTGGTGAGCTTCTCCTTTTCGACCCCGAGCTCCTCGGCGATGATGTTCTTGACCTTGGTGTCGAGTTCAGCCATGTCCGCCATCGTCTACCCCGGTTTGAGTGTCCAACCTCTCCAACTTCCCAACCTTCTGACCTTCTAACATCCCAACCTTCTACTGCATTACCATCCCGCCATCGACCACCAGAACCTGCCCTGTAATGTACGCCGACGCGTCGGAAGCTAGGAAGAGTACCGCTGCCGCCACGTCCTGTGGCGTTCCCAGGCGCTCCATCGGGATCTGCTTCGCCAGCGCCTCCCGCTGCTCGGCGGTGAGGGCGTTGGTCATGTCGGTTTCGATGAATCCGGGGGCCACGGCGTTGACCGTGATGCTGCGCGACGCCAGCTCCCGGGCCATCGATTTCGTCAGTCCCAGGAGTCCGGCCTTGGAGGCGGCGTAGTTGGCCTGCCCCTTGTTACCGATGATCCCCACCACGCTCGAAACGTTGATGATCCGGCCCCAGCGCTTCTTCATCATTCCGCGCGACGCGGCGCGGATGGTGCGAAAGGCGCCCTTCAGATTGGCCTCGAGCACCGTGTCCCAATCGGCGTCGGTGAGCCGAAGGAAGACGTTGTCTTTGGTCACGCCGGCGTTGTTGACCAGGATGTCGATCGTCCCCAGCGCCTTCTCGATCGCCCCGACCGCGGCATCGACGGCGTCGGCCTTGGTGACATCACAGGCGAAGCCCCGCGCGCCGTGACCGATCGCCACAGCAGCATCTTCCGCCTTGGCCTGATCCCGTCCGATGACCGCCACCGTGGCGCCGGCGCCCGCGAGAGCCTCGGCCACCGCGCGGCCGATGCCGCGGGTGCTGCCGGTGACCATCGCCACCTTCCCCGACAAGCTCAGGTTCACGCCGCCTCCAGAAACGTCCGGACCTCGGCCGCGGTTCCCAGCGTCGTGCAGGTCATCCCCGGCGCGATCTTCTTCGCCAGTCCGCTCAGCACCGATCCCGGTCCGATCTCCACGAAGTGCGCCGTCCCGCCGCACAGTTCGGCGAGCATCGCCACACAGTCGATCCAGCGAACCGGACTCACCAGCTGGAGGCTGAGCTGGGTTCTGGCCTGCGCCGTCTTGTTGACCGGCTGGGCGCTGGCATTGGCCACCACCGGAAAGGCCGGATCGCGCATCGTCGCCGCGTTCAATGCGGCTTCGAGTCCCTGCTGCGCGGAGGCCATGAGCGGCGAGTGGAACGCGCCGCTGACCTTGAGCGGGATCACCCGCTTGGCACCCGCGGCCTTGATCATCTCGCCGGCCCGCGCCACCGCCTCGGGATCGCCGGAGATGACGGTCTGCGACGGCTCATTGAGATTCGCCGCGACCACCACCCCGCCCTGCGCGCTTGCCTCACGACAGATCTCGGCCACTTTCGCCGCGTCGAAACCCAGGACCGCCGCCATCGTCCCTGGCCGGGCGGTGCCGGCCTCGTACATCAGCTCGCCGCGGCGGCGGACCAGCTTCGCGCCGTCGGCGGCGCTCAACGAGCCCGCGGCGACATACGCGCTGTACTCGCCTAACGAGTGACCGGCCCCGCCCGCCACCGTGCCCTGCAGCTTCGGCGAGACGACCGCCCACACCGCAGCGCTGTGCGCCAGGATCGCGGGCTGGGTATGGTCGGTGCGGGTGAGCAGCTCCTCCGGCCCCTCCCACATCACTTTCGACAGGCTGAAGCCGAGGGCGTCGTCGATCGCGGCAAAGGTGTCGCGGGCGGCGGGAAACGCCTCCGCGAGGTCCTTGCCCATGCCGACTTTCTGGGAGCCCTGACCGGGGCACATCAGCGCGACACTGGTCAATCGCTTACCACTTGAGGACCATTGAACCCCAGGTGAAACCGGCGCCAAAAGTGACCAGCAGGACGGTCATTCCCGGCTTGATCCGGCCGCAACGCCGCGCCTCTTCCAGCGCGATCGGGATCGACGCCGACGAGGTGTTGCCGAAACGGTCGACGTTGACGTAGACCCGGTCCATCGGGATGTGGGCGTGATTGGCGGTGGCTTCGATGATGCGCAGGTTGGCCTGGTGCGGCACCAGCAGATCCACCTGGTCGCCGGTGATGCCGGCCCGGTCGAGGGCCTTGCTGGCGGCATCGGCCATCGAGCGGACGGCGTTCTTGAAGACTTCGCGGCCCGCCATCTTGATGTAGTAAGAGCGGTCCGCGATCATCTGCTCGCTCGGCGGGCAATTGGCGCCGCCGCCCGGGCGCCAAAGCAGCTCCGCCAGTGTGCCGTCGCTCTTGAGATAGCTGGACACAATCCCGCGCGAGCCGTCGCCTTTCGTCAGAACGGCGGCGCCGGCGCCGTCGCCGAAGAGGACGGCGGTCGAGCGGTCCTGCCAGTCCATGATGCTGGTGAGCTTTTCCGCGCCCAGGACCAGAACTTTTTCCGACGTGCCCGCCGCGATCATCGCTTCACCGACCACCAGCGCGTAGAGCCACCCCGAGCAGGCCGCCGACACGTCGAAGGCCTTGGCCTGGGTCGCGCCGAGCAGCGCCTGGAGGTCGCAGGCTGTCGAGGGCAAGAGGCGGTCGGGGCTGGCGGTGGCGAGGATGATGGTGTCGAGATCGGTGGCGCTCATCTCGGCTTCCTCGAGCGCCATCCTCGAAGCATTCGCCGACATCATCGCGGTGGTTTCGCCCGGCGCCGCGACGTGGCGCTCCCGGATGCCGGTGCGCTCGCGGATCCAGGTGTCCGAAGTCTCGAGGGTCGCCTCGAACTCGGCGTTGGTGATCACCCGCTCCGGCGTGTACGCGCCGAGGCCGGCGAAATGGACGCGCGGTGTGATCAAGTCGCGACGGGCGCGGCCGCGAACTCGCGGGCCATGTGCTGGACCAGGCCGCGCCGCACGCCGTCCACGGCGACCTTGATGGCGTTGTCGATCGCCTCGGGAGAGCTGCTGCCGTGACAGATGATCGAGATGCCCTGGACGCCGAGCAAGGGGGCGCCGCCGAAGCGGGCGTAGTCGAGAATGGTCCAGATTTTCTGCATCGCTTCGCCGCCGGCGATCTCGCTGCCCAGTTCCCGGTCCACCAGCTTGTGAAAGAGCCGCGAGACCGACTCGTAGAACTTCAGCAGGATGTTGCCGACGAATCCATCGCAGACCACGACGTCGAAGTCGCCATGGGCGCCGCGGCCACGCAGGATGTCGCGGCCCTCGATGTTGCCGGCGAAGTTGAGCCCGCTCTCGCTGAGCAGCTTGTGGGCTTCCTTCGCCGCGGTGTTTCCCTTCTCCGCTTCTTCTCCGATGTTGAGCAGGCCGACGGCGGGATTTTCCTTGCCGAAGGCGTCGCGCGCGTACTGGAGGCCGAGCCGGGCGAAGCCGACCAGCTCCTGCGGCGAACAGTCCACGTTGGCGCCGGCGTCGAGGACCAGGACCGTCTTGTTGTACGTGGGGAATGGCGTGCCGATGGCGGGCCGTTCGAAGCCGGGATAGAGCCTGAGGATCAGCGTCGACGCGGCCATCACCGCGCCGGTATTGCCGCCCGAGATGAAGGCATCGGACTGCCCGGCTTTCTGAAGGCTCAGGCCGACGGTGATCGACGACTTTTTCTTGGAGCGGATCGCGGCGAGGGGCTTCTCTCCCATGCCGACGACTTCCGGTGCCTCGACCACGACGAGCCGTTCGGTCCGCGCGACATTCTGCTTGGCCAGCTCGGCCTCGATGACCGCGGTCTGGCCGACCAGCTGGACGGTGACGTCGCTCGGGAGGCGCTTCAGCGCGAGCGCGGTTCCGGCGACCGGGGTCACCGGCGCATCGTCACCGCCCATCGCGTCGATCGCGACCCTGATCATGTCACTCGTCCTTGATGTCGAGGACCTTCTTCCCCGCGTAGTAGCCGCAATTCGAGCAGACCACGTGGGGCCGGCGTGGCTCACCGCACTTGGGGCACGGATTGAGCGTGGGACGCACCGCCTTGTAATGGGTGCGGCGCTTGCGCTTCTTCGATTTGGATGTGCGTCTCTTCGGTACGGCCACTGGTCAGTCCCTCGTCGGGGTATCGCCCGGCAGGAGCGTCTTCAACGCTT
Source organism: Gemmatimonadales bacterium (assembly GCA_036493755.1). Classification (GTDB taxonomy): domain Bacteria; phylum Gemmatimonadota; class Gemmatimonadetes; order Gemmatimonadales; family JACORV01; genus DASXPG01. The sequence continues at coordinate 19,827 of DASXPG010000032.1, read as the reverse complement.
CCCAGCGCGGGTCGGTCGTTGGCGGGCAGCCGCAGGGCCCGCTGTTGAGATCGGCACCGCAGCGCGGGCACAGGCCCTTGCAGTCGGCACGGCATTCCACGAAATGGGGCACCGCGAGAAAAATCTCTTCGCGCAGCGGCTCCGTCAGATCCAATACCTGCGTCCGGGGCGGGACGACGTAGCAACCGTCCCCCTCGGGAAGCTCACTGTCCGTGGTAAAGATCAGGCCACGAGACTCTTCGACCGGCACTCGGACGTCCGCCAGGCAGCGGCGACACTGGGCGCGGACCGTGGTGCTGAAGGAAACGCGCCAATAGTACTGCTCCTCGCCGGCACTGCTGAAGCGTCCTGTAACCTTCACCGGCTCAACGAGCTGCACATCCAGCCCTTTGAACGCGGGGTCGTCAGGGGCGATTGCGCCGACGGTGTCTACCGAGCCGGCGTGCGCCTGTGAAAGTGGCACGCGCAGCATAGCGTGTAAAGCTAATTGGGCGCGGGGGTTATCAGAAGAGGCAGGGGCCTCCCCGCCCCTTGTCTTATACCAGCTGAGCTTCGGTAAAGAAGAACCCGATCTCCCGCCGTGCATTCTCGTCGCTATCCGATGCGTGAATGGCATTGCGCTCCTTCGACTCGGCAAAGAGCGCCCGGATCGTCCCCGGGGCGGCTTCCTTGGGGTCGGTGGCGCCGATGACGTCGCGCAGCTTCTTGACCGGGCCCTCGGCCTCGAGCGCCATCGGGATGCAGGGCCCCGATGTCATGAAGGTCACGAGCGACCGGAAGAAGGGGCGCTCCGTGTGTACCGCATAGAAGGCTTCGGCCTGGGCGGTGCTCAGCCGCACCATCCGGGCCGCGCGAAGCTTGAATCCGGACTGTTCGAGATGGGCGAGGACTTTGCCCGCCTTACCGGACGCCACGGCGTCGGGTTTGATGATTCCAAGCGTCAGCATCGTGAATCAGGCTCCTAGCAGTTTGCGGACGATGTCTCCGCGGGTGAGAAAACCGACCAGCGCACCGTCGCGGGTGACGGGAAAACGGTCCGCCGACTTCGACAGCATCAGCGCCGCCACATCGGCGATCGACTGATCTTCGGATAAGCAGAGCACCGTGCGATCCATGACCTCACGGGCCGTCACTTCGCCGGGCGGCATGGGCGTCGTGCGGCCGACCTTGGCCGGCCGCTTGGCGGCGCGGTACGGGCCGGACCCGAGCTGTGAGACCGTCTGCGGCAACAGGTGGCGCAGCAGGTGCCCGTCGTTGAGCAGCCCCAGCACTTCGCCGGCCGGTCCGATGACCGGGACGGCCCGCACATTCCGGGTGAACATCAGCTGCGCCGCCTCGCGCAGCACCGTATCCGGTCCGATGGATGCCAGCGAGGTGCTCATCAGGTCGCCGACCGTCACCTCCGGCGGCACCACTGCATCGCCGAACGATGAAATGGCCAGCACCTCGTCGGCGGTTTGCGCGGCGTGCAGCGCCGCCAGCGATTCGTCGCCGGCCAACGCCGTCGCCACCGCGCTCATCGCGCGCAGGTATTCCGATGCCATCTCGGTCGGCGCGATGATGAGCACCACGATGCGTGCGCAGCGGTTGGGGTCGCCCGGCAGGCAGAGGGGATCGGTCGCGATGCCCATTGCCAGAGCCAGCCCCGCCGCGGCATCGGTGCGGAAATGCGGAAGAAAAGCGCGTCCCGCGACCGACACGATGTCTTCCGGCCACTCGCTCTTGAGCAATTCGGTGAGCCGCATTTCATCGCGGACCGCGCCGGATGCGACGAGTGACTTCGCGAGCTGCCGGGTCGCGTCGCGCACGCTGCGTGCCTTGAGGGGCACGATCACGCGGCGGGCATCGAGCAGCTCGCGCAGCTTCATAGTCGCTCGCGAACGAGTCCGACGACGTCGGCGGGCCGCTTCATCACCGCGATTCCTGCCGCCGCGAACGCCGCCATCTTTTCGGCGGCGGTCCCCGCGCTCCCCGAAATGATCGCGCCGGCGTGGCCCATCCGGCGCCCCGGCGGTGCGGTCTGCCCGGCGATGAACCCGACGACCGGCTTCTTCATGTGCTTTTGCACGAACTCGGCCGCCTGCTGCTCGTCGGTGCCGCCGATCTCGCCCATCATCACCACGGCCTTGGTGGCCGGATCCGATTCGAAGGCGGCCAGGCAATCGATGAAGTTGGTGCCGATGATCGGATCGCCGCCGATGCCGACGCAGGTGGTCTGGCCGATCTTGGCGCGGGTGAGCTGGTAGACGACCTCGTAGGTCAGCGTCCCCGAGCGCGAGACCAGGCCGACCGGTCCCGGGGTGCAGATCTGTCCGGGGATGATCCCGACCTTGCACTGTCCCGGCGTGATCAGTCCCGGACAGTTGGGACCGATGAGCCGCGCGCCGCGCTCTTTCACGTAGGGAAAGACGCGGGTCATGTCGAGGACGGGCACGCCCTCGGTGATGCAGACGATGAGCTTGACACCGGCGTCAGCAGCCTCGAAGACGGCGTCGGCGGCGAACTTCGCCGGCACGTAGATGACCGACGTATTCGCGCCGGCCTGTGCCACGGCATCGGCGACGGTGTTGAAGATCGGCACCGTCCCTTCGAACGTCTGCCCGCCTTTGCCCGGCGTTACCCCCGCCACGACCTTCGTGCCGTAGGCGATCATCGCCTTGGCGTGGAAGCTGCCGTCGCGCCCGGTGATTCCCTGGATGACGAGCCGCGTGGAGTTGTCGATGAATACGCTCACGCGGCCTTCCCTCCCTTCACCGCGGCGACGGCCTGCTTGACCGCCTCGTCCATGTCGGTGAGGGCCGGCATGCCGACGCCCTTCAGAATCTCGAGGGCCTTCTCTTCGTTGGTCCCGGTGAGACGGATGACGATCGGCACTTTCACGGTGAACTGCTTGGTCGCGGTGACGATGCCGTTGGCCACGTCGTCGCAGCGGGTGATGCCGCCAAAAATATTGAAGAGAATGGCTTTCACGTTGGGATCGGAGGTGATGATCTTGAGCGCATCCACGACCTTCTGGGGATTCGAGGAGCCGCCGATGTCGAGGAAGTTGGCCGGCTCGCCGCCGTAATACTTCACCAAGTCCATCGTCGCCATCGCGAGGCCGGCCCCGTTCACGATGCAGCCGACGTTTCCCTCGAGCTTGATGTAGGTGAGGTTGGCGTTGCGGGCCTGGACTTCGGCCGGATCCTCGGCGGTCTCGTCGCGCATCGCGGCGATGTCGGGCCGCCGTTCCAGCTCGTTGTCGTCGACGACTATCTTGGCGTCGAGGGCGAGGACCTGCCCAGCCGGCGTCACCACCAGCGGATTGATTTCGGCCAGCGACGCGCCGGCATTCAGGAAGGCCAGGTAAAGCTTCTGGAGAATCTCGGCGGCCTGCCGGGCCTTGATGACATCGGGATAGAGCTTGAAGGCGAGCGCCAGTGCCTGGTGGGCGAGCAGGCCATAGCGCGAGTCGACCCGCTGGCGGAAGATCTTCTCCGGCGTCTTCGCCGCGACTTCCTCGATGTCGATACCGCCCGCGGGACTGACCATGAAGGTCGCGCTGTGGGTGGCGCGGTCGACGATGACGCCGACGTAGGCTTCGCTGGCGATGTCGGCGGCGGGAGCGACGAGCACCTTGTGCACCGTCAGGCCCTTGATCTGCATGCCGAGAATTTTCTTCGCCACCGATTCGGCTTCCTGCGCCGTGGCGGCGAGCTTCACACCACCGGCCTTGCCGCGTCCGCCGGCATGCACCTGCGCCTTGACCACGACCTTGCCGCCCAGCTTCTCGGCAATTTCGCGGACCTCGGCGGGCGTCGATGCGACATCTCCCGGAGGTACCGGAATGCCGGCCTTCCTCAGCAGCTCTCGCGCTTGATACTCGTGAAGATTCATGGCTCCCTTGTGATCGTCGTTCCAGCCTTCCCGCGAATCGCCGCGGGACCATCCTTGAGTGCGGCGATCGTCGCGCGCGCACCGCCTGCCTCAACGAATTGTACCGCCGCTTCGACTTTGGGTCGCATGCTCCCGCTGCCCAGCCCGTCGGAGTCGATCAGCGCTCGCGCCTCGCGGACGGCGAGCTTGCGGATCGGCTCGGCGTGCGGCGTGCCATGGTTCCGATAGACCGCGTCCACATCCGTCAGGATCAGCAGCAGGTCGGCGCCGATGGCGTGGGCCAGCATCGCCGCGGTGCGATCCTTGTCCACCACCGCGTCGAGTCCTTCCCAGCCTCGCGCCGCCCGGTAGACCGGCGGCCCGCCGCCACCAGCCGCGATCACGATCGTGCCGGCCTTGACCAGCCGGCGCACCGCCTCGACCTCGACGATCCCGATCGGCGCGGGGCTCGCCGCGAGCCTCCGTGCGTTCCCCGATGCATCGGCCGAGACTCTGACGCCGCGCATCTCGAGGCTCTGCCGGCGCCGCTCGTCGAGCGCGTGGCCGATAGGCTTCGCCGGCTCGCGCAACCGCGGATCATCGGGATCGACGATGGTCTGCGTGATCACCGTAATGACGTCGCGCGCGATTCCGGCCTGGCCCAGGGCGTTCTGGAGCGACTGCTGGATCATGTAGCCGATCCACCCCGCCGTCTCCGCCACCAGCACACCCAGCGGCAGCGGCTCGATCTCGGCCGCGGCCAGCTCGTTGCGCGCCAGCGAGTCCCCCACCTGCGGACCGTTGCCATGGACCAGCGCGATACGCCAGTTGCCGCGGGCCAGCTCGACCACCGGCGCCAGGCTCTCGCGCGTGTGCTGGAACTGGTTGGCGATCGTGGCCCGCTCACCGGCCGGTGCCAGTGCGTTCCCGCCCAGCGCGATGACGACCGTCCGCTTCACCGCCGCTTCAAGGCGGCGGGCAAGCTAGACCCGCTCCCGCGCCGGTTCAAGGTCTGGGGCCGCCGGACGGCGCGGCAGCGGTCTCGAGATGGAGCGCGCGCCGCAGGTGCGCCCACTCCTGGCCAAAGCGCTGCCAGTCGCCGCTGAGGCGTGCCGAATCCATGGCCATGAAGGCGGCGCGCGCGTCGGCGATCCCCGCGCCGGCAAAGGCGGCGCCGAGGCCGCTGCTGTCGCCCCGCATCATCGAGCGTGTGGCCGACCGGACGTCGGTACCGAAGCCGGCGCGGGTCCCCGCCAGGATCGCGATGCCCTGAAGTCGCACGGGATCGCCCGCGTGCCCCGTCGTATACAGGAGCTGCGCGAACGCCGTCGTTCCCGCCGCCGGGACCACCAGGACCGGCCCGCGTTTCAGTCCATTGTCGGTGCCGCCCATGAATGCTGTCGCCGCGAGCACCGCGGGCGCCGCCGACATCCGGCTCGCCGCATCGCGCGGCGTCGGGATCCCCGGCACCGGCACGCGCAACAGCTGGAGGTCGAGCTCGCCGGACGGCGCCAGCGCCCCCGCGACCAGCGCCGTGAGCTGGCTGCCCTGCTTGTCGATGAGCGGCAGGAAGGACCAGGAGCGAGGCAACTCACGTTCCAGCGCCATTACCGCGACGGTCGCGTGAATGATTCCGGGGTCGTGCGTCGCCGCCGCGGTGTCCGGCCACGCGAGCGACCACCCCCCGGAACCGTGCGGATCGCGCTCGCCGATCGCGGCCAGGGCCTGGGCCTGTCCGCCGAGAAGTCCATCGGGATAGCGCAGCGCGAGCCGCACACCGAGGGGAATGCTGTCGGCGGGAAGCGGCGAGAGACTCGAGGACCGCGCGACACTCGCGGCGAAGGCGCTCGCCAGCGGCCGAAGATAAAAACGGGTTTCGCCGGACGCGGCGTCGACGGTGACGAGGTACACCGCCGCGATGTAGTTCACATCTTCGCCGCGCCACCTGATCGGAGTCGCGAGGGGAAAGCGGGACGACGACAGATAGCCGTCGATGATCCAGATCAGCCGCCCGTCGACGATCGCGGCGCGCGGTGGGTCGAAGCCGGCGAAGGGATACAGCAGCGCGAGCCGCGTCGGGATGTCGCGCCAGTAAATCGCGCGATCGGTGTAATTGGTGTGCTCGTCGAGCAGCGGCGGTGACTGGAGCGCCCAGCCCATCAGTATCCGCCGTACCAGGCTCTTCAGCGGCACGCCGGGAGTACTCTCGCCCGGTGCGCCGTCCGCCGGCCCGACGATGCCGAGGTCGGTCTGAAACGGCAGAAAACGGATGCGCGGCGACGTGAGCGGCACCGGTGTCAGCCGCGGCACGGTGTCGGCGGGATCGAGCCGCGCCAGCCAGGTCAGGCCACCGGCGCGGGGCGTGGCCTCGAGTGCGATCGGCTCTCCGCCCCAGGCGTAGTCGTCGCGATGCAGCCTGGTCCAGTTGGGGCGTGGAATGGCGCGCTGCGCGAGCGCGATGTTGGTCTGCCAGATGGCGAGTGTCGCGGGTGCCGGATGGCCTGATGGATCTCGCGCTTCGGTCGGCGTGAAGGACCACTCTCTGAGCCCGCTGGTGTCGCCGATGGCGTCGTCGAGCAGCAGCTCGAGCAGGTTGGACGATCCGCTCCAGGCATCGACCGACTCCAGCGCCTGGGTGAACGCGGCGGTGCTCTCGGGACGCACGTCGCCGGCGGGGAGCGAACGACTCTGGATGTCGGCGAGGCCGAAAGCCCGGCGCGAAAACTCGTCGGTCTCCTGGCTCACCTGGGCGACCAGCGCCGGATCGGCCGATGCGCCCCACGCCTCGGTCATCACCGGAATCAGGACCCGGCCCAGGAGCGTGAGGACGGCCAGCAGCGCCCAGAAGCTGGTGAGCAGCAGCGGCCGGACCCAGCGCAGCGCCAGCACCGTTCCTCCGGCGACCACCAGGGCGAAGATCGCCAGGAGATTCGACGCGGGAATCCGGATGGCGCGATCGGTCGGGTTCAAGGCGCCGCCGGCATGTCCGCCGCCCGCGACCATCTGATAGGCATCGAGCTGGAATCCCCAGGCGATGACCAGCGCCAGCACCGCCAGCAGGATGAGAAGATGGGTGCGGGCGTGCGGGGTGATGCGCAGCCGCCGGCGCGAAATCGCCAGGCTGCCGGTGATGGCGTAGAGGGTGACCACCAGCAGCGTCGCCAGCACCGCCAGCACGGACGCCAGCAGGTGCAGCACTTCGATGAGCGGCAGGACCGCCAGATAAAAGGCCACGTCCTGGTGGAGCACCGGGTCCTGCGCCCCCCAGGGCGCCGCGCCTCGCGCCAGGGCGATCAGCTCGTGAAGATCGTTGAAAGTGTAGGCCGTGGCGAAGGCGAGCAGCGCCGCCATCGCGATGGCGATCCCGCGCAGGATGCGCTGCGGCACCGCCTCGTCGATCTCGAGGTTGCCGAGACGCCGCGGCAGATGCACCGCGCCGATCGAGGCGTAGACGCCTAACGTGTGACCGGTGTACCAGGCGAAGGCGATGAAGAAGGTGGCGCTTTGCCAGAGCACCGCGCGCACCAGCAGCGCCCGGTACCGCGGCGCCTGGCCGAGGCTCTCGAACCAGAGCGCGTCGGTGTAGCGGAGCGCGATCCAGCGTCCGCCGAAGAGAAGGGCCAGGACGGCGGCGACGGCCAGGAGGGCGAGTCGTCGCCGGTTCATCCCTGCGGGACGCTTACCCCTTCGGCGGCCAGGACCGTCACCGCTTCCTGCCGGATGGCGTCGAGCCCCTGTGCGGTGCGCGCCTCGAAGCGCATCACCAGAATCGGCTGGGTATTCGACGACCGGATCAGCCCCCAACCCTCGGGTGTGCGCCAGCGTACCCCGTCGATCGTCACGGTGTCGTACTTCGCGCTGAAGTATTTCGCCGCCGCCTTCACCGCCGGAAGCTTCTTCGCCTCGGTGGTGTCCACCCGGATCTCCGGAGTCGAAACCAGCCTCGGCACATCGGCCAGGAGCCGGGCGAGTCCCTTCCCTCCCTCGGCGACGATGCGCAGCACCCGGGACGCGGCGTACAACGCGTCGTCGAAGCCCAGGTAGTCGGGCGCGCCGAAAAACATGTGCCCGCTCATCTCCCCCGCGAGCGGAGCGCCGGACTCCTTCATCTTCTTCTTGATGAACGAGTGGCCGGTCATCCACATCACCGGTTTCGCGCCGGCCTGTTCCAAAGCCTGCGGCAGCGTGTCGGAGCACTTGACATCGAAGATGACTTCGCGGCCTTTCCCGAGGCGCTTCGTCATATCGCGGCCCAGGATGATGAGAATCTGGTCGCCGGCAAGCACCGCGCTGTGCTCGTCCACGGCGCCGATACGGTCGGCGTCGCCGTCAAAGGCGATGCCCAGCTCCGCGCCGGTCTGCTTCACCTTCGCCTGGATGTCGTGGAGGTTCTCGAGAACGGTGGGATCGGGATGATGGTTGGGGAAGCTGCCGTCCGACTCGCAGAACAGCTCGATGACGTCGGCGCCCAGCTCGCGCAGCAGCTGGGGCGCGGCCACGCTGCCGGTGCCGTTCCCGCAATCCACCACGACCTTCACCGGGCGCGGCAGTTTGCCGATGCGCCTGACGATTTCGCCGCGATACGCGGCGAGCACATCCTCGGTGCGGCGGCTGCCTGTTCCTTCGGCGAAATCGTCCTTCTGAATCCGTTGAAGCAGGTCCTGGATATCCTCGCCCGAAAACGGCAGGCTCTGGAGAACCATCTTGAAGCCGTTGAATTCCGGCGGATTGTGCGAGCCGGTGACCTGCACGCCGCCGTCGGCGCCGACCTGCACGATGGCGAAGTAGAGGACCGGCGTCGGCACCAGCCCGACGTCGATCACCGACGCGCCCGTCGAGAGCAATCCCTCCATCAGCGCCGACTGGAGCGATGTGCCGCTGGGCCGGTTGTCTCGCCCGACCGCGAGGTTGGGCGCTCGGCCGAGCCGTTTGCGGGCTTCGCTGCCGACGGCGCGGCCGACGGCGCGGGCGACGTCGGCGGTGAGGTCCTTGCCGACCGTACCGCGAATGTCATACTGCCGGAAAATCACGGGATCAATGCGCATGAAGGCTCCGCGTGCCGCGGACCGGCCGGGCTAAGGGTGGCCGGGAGGGTACGGCGTCGGGGTGGCTACCGAGGTGATGTTCTGCGACATGAACACTCGACTGGCGCTGCGCGCCATGGTGAGCGCGTTGCCCGGCCAGATACCGAAGGCGATGACGCCCAGCATGGCGGCGATCAGCACGCCGCGCATGACGCCGGGAAGCACGGTGTCGGCATGCGACTGCGCGTGAAGGCGGGGCTTCATGTACATCGCCATGATCACGGGCATGTAGTACCCCGCTGACACCAGGCTGGTCAGCACCATGATCACGGCGATGGTGGTGACGCCGCCGCCGGTCGCCGTGGCCAGGATGTACCACTTCCCGATGAAGCCCGCGGTACCCGGGAATCCGAGCAGCGAGAGCATGCAGATCGCCATGATCGCGGCCAGCGCCGGGTCCGATTCGGCGAGTCCGGCGAGGTCGTCGGTAACGACGTCGCGCTCGCCGCCGCGGCCGCGCGCGACGAGCACCGCGAAGGCGCCCACCGTCGCGAGGGTGTAAAAGAGCAGATAGTAGAGGAAGGCGCCCGCGCCCGCCGGTGAGCCCGGAATGAGCGCGGCGAGCAGATAGCCGGCGTGCGCCACGCTCGAATAGGCCAGCATCCGCTTGAGCGAGCGCTGCGCCAGGGCCAGCAGGTTGCCGACGATCATCGTTACGGCCGCGAGCCACCAGATCACGCCCGCCCAGTGCGCCTGGTCGGCGTCGAGGCCCTGGAGCAGGATCCGCGCGAAGGCTCCGAAAGCGGCGGTCTTCACCGTGGCGGCCATGAGCGCCGTCACCGGTGTGGGGGCTCCGTCGTAGACGTCGGGCGCCCACATGTGGAAGGGGACCGCGGCAACCTTGAAAGCAAACCCGACGAAGAGCAGCGCGAGTCCGGCGCGGAAGAGCAGCGTCAGCCCCGGCAGCACGTGGGCGCTCTGCACCCCGAGGAGCTCGATCTTGGTGGTGCCGGTCGCGCCGTAGAGAAGCGCGATGCCGTACAGCAGGAACGCCGACGCGAAGGCGCCGATCAGGACATACTTGAGCGCCGCTTCGGCCGAGAAGGCGCTGCGCCGGTTGATGCCGGCGAGCACGTAGATCGACACCGACATCGTCTCGAGGCCGAGGAAGATCACCAGCAGGTCCGCGCCGCTCACCATGAAGAGCATGCCGACGGCGGCGAAGAGCACCATGGCGTGATACTCGGGGACGGCGATTCCCTCGCGGTCGAGATAGCCGATGGCGAGCACCGTGGTGAGCCCGACGCCGACCAGGATGATCAGCGTGAGCGCCCAGCGGAATCCGTCGAGCGCGACCGACGTGGCGATCCCGTCGATGTGCGCTCCCGAGCGCCAGAGCCAGATCGTTGCGCCCGCGGCCAGGACCACGCCGACCAGCGCGAGCCAGCCGGTTTCGCGCTGCGCGCCGGGATCCTTGTGGCGCCAGGCCGCATGCAGCACCAGCAGCATCGCCCAGACGGTGAGGATCAGCTCGGGAAGCAGCCCGATGGCGAGATGCCGGCCGTTCTCGAAGTCGAGCAGCATCAGCGTCCGCCCCCGTCGTTTTCGGCCGCCGGCCGCTCGACGACGGTCGGCAGGGGAAGCGCGCGCTGGTAGTTCACCCAGTTCAGATACGCCTTCACCGACGGCTCCGTCCGGCGCAGCACCGGCTGCGGATAGAAGCCGAGCCACAGGATGAGCGCCACCAGCGGCGCGAGGATGGCGTACTCCCGCCCGGTGAGATCGGTGAGATGACGGTTCTCATCCGAGGTCAGCGGACCATAGAGGATCCGTTTCAGCGCCCAGAGCAGGTAGGCCGCGGCGAAGATCACCGCGCTGGTCGCGATGGCGGCGGCCGCGGGATGCGTCTGGAAGCTGCCTAACAGGACCAGGAACTCGCCGATGAAGCCGTTGGTCCCCGGCAGGCCGACGGACGAGAGGCTCACGAAGGTCAGCAGCGCGGCGAAGGCCGGCATCACCGCCGCGATCCCGCCGAAGTCGGCGATGAGCCGCGAATGCCGCCGCTCGTAGAGCATCCCGATCAGCAGGAAGAGCGCGCCGGTCGAGATGCCGTGGTTGATCATCACCAGCAGAGCGCCCTGGGTTCCCTGCACCGTCAGCGCCCAGAGCCCGAGCATCACGAAGCCCAGGTGGCTCACCGACGAATAGGCGACCAGCCGCTTGAAGTCGGGCTGCACCAGCGCCACCAGCGCGCCGTACACGATGCCGATCACCGCCAGCGCGATGACCAGCTTGCTCACCCAGGGATGGAACGCCACCGCCGGAAAGAGCGGTATCGCGAAGCGGATGAAGCCATAGGTTCCCATCTTCAGCAGGATCCCCGCCAGGATCACCGAGCCCGCGGTCGGGGCCTCGGTATGGGCGTCGGGGAGCCAGGTGTGGAACGGGAAGATCGGGACCTTGATTGCGAAGGCCAGCGCGAAGGCGCCGAAGAGCCACATCTGGGTGCCGAGCGGCAGCCTCGGCAGATGCGACAGGATGAAAGTGAAGTCGAAGGAGTACCCGCCGCCAAGCCGGCCGGCGCTGAAGTAGAGGTAGAGGATCGCCACCAGCATCAGCAGCGATCCGACCATCGTATAGATGAAGAACTTCAGCGTGGCATACAGCCGCGCTTTCCCGCCCCAGATCCCGATGATGAAGTACATCGGGATGAGCATCACTTCCCAGAACATGTAGAAGAGGAAGAGGTCCAGCGCGACGAAGACGCCGATCATGCCGGTGGTGAGCACCAGCAGCATTCCGTAGAAACCGCGCTCCCGGGTGGTGATGCCCACCCAGCTCCCCAGCACCGCCAGCGGCATCAGCACGGTGGTGAGCAGCACCATCATCAGCGAGATGCCGTCCGCGCCGACATGGAAGGTGATGCCGTAGACGCCGATCCAGGCCCGCTGGTACTCGAACGCCATGTGGCGTACCGACGGGTCGAACTGCACCCACATGCCGAGGGAGATGACCAGCTCGACCAGCGTGGTCACCAGGGCCACCGAGCGCGCCAGGCGCGCCGGAAGCACCATCAGCAGCACCGCGCCCGCGAGCGGGATGAGCAGCAGCGCCGAGAGGATCCAGTGGTCGAAGTTGATGCCGGTCAGGAAGTGGCTCATCGCGTGAGCGCTCCGAGGATCGCCAGCACCCCGATCACGAACAGCACCACGTAGGTGCCGACGCGGCCGGTCTGGAGCCGCGTGCCTAACCAGCCGACCGTCCGGGCCAGGAACGCCGTCCCGTTGACGCCGCCGCCGTCGATGATGCCGGCGTCAACCGTCTTCCAGAGCAGGTTGCGCGAGATCCAGAGCAGCGGCCGGACGATCGCGGCATCGTACAGCTCGTCGATGTTGTACTTCTCGTACAGCACCCGCGCGAACCCCACCTCTTCGGGCGACTGCGCGGCCGGCACCAGCGCTGCGGGCTTGAGCCGCGACCAGGCCAGCCAGATGCCGGCGATCGCGATCGCCACGGCGAGCGCCAGCAGACCGAAGGTCGTTCCCCGCGGTAGCTCCGGCGTGCCGGCGATGCGCGAGCCCGCTTCGACCACCGGCTCGAGCCAGCGGTGCAACCAGCCGGCCGAAGGCATGAACTCGGGAAGATTGATCGCGCCGCCAATCACCGTGAGCACCGCGAGGACGATCAGCGGCGTGGTCATCATCCCCGGCGACTCGTGCAGATGCGCCGTCTCGGCGTCGCCGGTGCGGTTGGGGCCGTGGAAGGTGTAGAGCATCAGCCGCGTCATGTAGAACGCCGTCAGCAGCGCGGCGATGGAGCCCATCGCCCAGACGACGTACCACACCGTGCCGCCTGGCCCGCGGGCAAAGGCCGATGCCAGGATTTCATCCTTCGAGAAGAATCCCGACAACGGCGGAATGCCGGAAATCGCCAGTGTCGCGATCCACATCGTCGCGAAGGTCGTGGGCAGATACTGCTTCAGCCCGCCCATGTTCCGCATGTCCTGCGCGTCGGCATGATTGTGGGTGTGGTGATAGGCGCCATGCATCGCATGGATCACGCTGCCCGAGCCGAGAAACAGCAGCGCCTTGAAGAAGGCGTGCGTCACCAGGTGGAAGATGCCGGCGGCATAGGCCGACGCGCCGACCCCGATGAACATGTAGCCCAGCTGCGAGACGGTGCTGTAGGCCAGCACCTTCTTGATGTCCCACTGCTTGAGGCCGATCGTCGCGGCGAAGAGCGCAGTGCCGGCTCCGACCACCGCCACCACCGACTGGGCCATCGGCGCGAGCGCGAAAAGAACGTTGGTCCGGGCCACGAGGAAGACGCCCGCCGTCACCATGGTGGCGGCGTGGATCAGGGCCGAGACGGGGGTCGGGCCCGCCATGGCATCGGGGAGCCAGATGTAGAGCGGGATCTGCGCCGATTTGCCGGCGCAGCCCAGGAAGAGCAGCAGCGCGATCGCGGTCACCGCGGCGTCGCCGGAATGAAAGGCGGTCGGCGCCAGCCGTGAAACGGCGATGAAGTCGAGCGTCCCCAGGTGCTTGAAGATGAGGAACATCGCGACCAGAAATCCGGCGTCGCCGATGCGGTTGACGAGGAAGGCCTTGAGACCCGCCGCGGCGTTCTGCGCATCGGTGAACCAGAAGCCGATCAGCAGGTAGGAACAGAGACCCACCCCTTCCCAGCCCACGAACAGCACGGGGAAGCTCGCCCCCAGCACCAGCACCAGCATGAACGCGACGAAGAGATTGAGGTACGCGAAGTAGCGCGCGTAACCCGGGTCCTCGCCCATGTATGCGGCCGAGAAGACGTGAATCAGCGATCCGACGCCGGTGATCACCAGCGCCATGATGATCGACAGGTGGTCGAGCTGGAGCGCGACGTCGATCCGGAGCAGGTCGGCGCTGATCCAGGGCCAGAGCGTCTTCACGAGCGGCGGCGCATCGGGCGAGCCCAGCATCTTGCCGAAGATCCCCGCCGCGAGCGCGAAGGCGATGGCCACCGAGCCGACGCCGACCGCGGTGATGACGCCCTTCGCCCTGGGCCGCACGAACGCCAGCGTTCCGTTCACCAGGAAGCCCAGGAACGGCAGGAGGATCAGCAGACCGACTTTGTCGGCCAGGGTGCCCTGGAGTGGGTTCACCCGCGCAGCAGGTTGATGTCGTCGAGATTCACGGTATCGCGGTGGCGATACAGAGCGATGATGATGGCGAGGCCGACCGCGGCTTCGGCGGCGGCGACGGTCATCACGAAGAAGACGAAGACCTGCCCGTCGAGTCCCAGCTGCCTCGACAACGCGATGAAGGTCAGGTTCACGGCGTTGAGCATCAGCTCGACGCAGATGAAGATCACGATCGCGTTGCGGCGCAGCAGCACGCCGACGACGCCGATCGTGAAGAGGATCGCGGAGATCACCAGCGACGGCGCGAGGAACATCAGATCTTCTTCTTCGCCAGGACGACGGCGCCAACCACGGCGGCCAGCAGCATCACCGAGGTCAGCTCGAAGGGCACCAGGTACTGCTGGAAGAGCGGCATGGCGATCACCTGCACCGCCCCCTGGGTCTCGACCATGCGCGCCACCGCGCCATCGGGAAGGCCGAGGTTCTCGGGAAGCGTGACCCGGCTCAGCGCGATCAGCTCGCCGAGCATGATCAGGCCGGCAACCGCCGCGATCACCTTGCCGCCCGCGCCCTTGATGTCCGTCGGGCCGGGCCGGCCGACGTTCAGCAGCATGATCACGAAGAGGAAGAGCACCATGATGGCGCCGGCGTAGACCAGGATCTGCACCGCGGCGATGAAGTGCGCATCGAGCAGCACGTACACCACCGACAGATTGAACAGCACGTTGACGAGCCAGAGCGCGCTCGCCACCGGGCTGCGCCGCGTGATGCACAACAGCGCCGAAGCGATCGCCATGATCGAAGCGGCGTAGAAAACGATTCCCCGCACTACTGGCCCTTCGGGTCGGCGGGATCCCAGAGCGAGCTGACGGGGTGCTTCTGGTTCATCAGCCGCTCGAGATCGTAGACGAAGCCGGCGCGCGAGTACTCCGAGTTCTCGTAATGCACGCCCACGTGGATCGCCTCTTCGGGGCAGACTTCCTGGCAATAGCCGCAGAAGACGCAGCGGAACTCGTCGATCTCGTAGACCAGCGGATAGCGATTGCCATCCTCGTCTTCGCCGGGAACCAGCTTGATGCAATTGGCCGGACAGATCTGCGGGCACAGGCCGCAGGCGACACACTTGGCCTTGCCGTGCTCGTCCACCGCCATCCGGTGCGTCCCGCGCCAGCGATTCGAAAGCTGGTACTCCGCGTTCTCGCGCTGCTCGGGGTACTGGATGGTCCAGCTTTTCTGGAAAAGATGCTTGAACGTCAGGCTCATGCCTCTCAGGGTGGCGCGCAGGTACGACGTGCTTCCCGGATCGGGACGATGCATGACGCGAACGGTGATGGCCACAGCTAAGCCCTTTCCGGCGGCGCGAGCCGCGATACCACTTCGCCCCGGGCGGGCCGGGCGCGGCGTGAAGCACCGCCGACCACGCGGCCGCGGTCGAGTATGAAGAAAAGCACGCCGGCGAGAATGATGTTCACGCCGGAGAGCACCAGCATCCCCTTGCTGCCCAGGCCGATGCCGGTCTCGATCAGCGCCCAGGAGGCCACGGCAACGACCATCACGTAGCCCAGCGCCGTCGGGAGCAGGATCTTCCAGCCCAGGTCCATCAGCTGGTCGAAGCGGAAGCGCGGGAGCGTCCAGCGGACCCAGATATAGAGGAAGTAGAAAAAGAGCGTCTTGATCCAGAAGGCGGCCAAGGTCAGCGCCGTCTTTCCCAGCGTCCAGGGCGGCTCGGAGAAGTGCAGCCGGGGGAAGATGTCCCAGCCCCCGAAGAAGAGCGTCACCAGCAGGGCCGAGGCGGTCAGCATGTTGGCGTACTCGGCGATGAAGAACATCGAGAACTTCATCGCGCTGTACTCGGTGTGATAGCCGGCGATCAGCTCGGCCTCGGCCTCGGGCATGTCGAAGGGAAGGCGGTTGGTCTCGGCGAAGCTGGCGATCAGAAAGATCAGGAAGGCGATGAACAGCGGCGCCACGTACCAGCTGCTCTCGTGCTGGCGCTGGATGATCTCGTGCGGGGTGATGTTCCCGGCGAGAACCAGCACCGCCACCGCGGCCAGGCCCATCGCGATCTCGTAGCTGATGAGCTGGGCCGAGGCGCGCAGGCCGCCCAGCAGCGAGTACTTGTTGTTGGATGCCCACCCCGCCAGCGCGATGCCGTAGACGCCTAACGAGGCGACGGCGAGGATGAACAGGAACCCGACCGGCAGGTCGGCGATCGCCATCGATACCAGGCCCCAGCGCGTGGGCAGCGGCGAGGCCATGGGAAGCACGCTGAAAGTCAGCAGCGCCGGAATGAACGACAGCATCGGCGCCAGGATGAAGAGGCCGCGATCGGCGAAAGGCGGCAGCGTCTCTTCTTTCAGAAAATTCTTGAGGCCGTCGGCGGCGGGCTGGAGAATCCCCTGCGGGCCGACGCGGTTGGGACCGAGGCGGTTCTGCATGAAGGCGCAGACCCGGCGCTCGACGTAGGTCCAGAGCGCCACCAGCACCATGATGATGGTGAAGATCACCACGATCTTGATGACCGACGCGATGTAGAAGGGCGCGCCGCTGATCGGCACCTGGTTGGCCGGGATCTGGTCCATCAGCCGGTGGTCCTGACGCCGGCTTCGGCGGCCATCTGCTGGAGGATCCAGGCGGCGGGACGCGCCATCCCGGGGGCCGTCTTCGCCTGGAAATACGGCTGGACTCTGCCGCGCAGATTGCGGAAGGTCCCTTCCTCTTCGGCCATGTTGGCGCAGGGCAGCACCAGCTGGGCGCGCTTGCGGACGACTTCGGGGAGCGTGGTCCCCACATAGATCATCGGCGTGCTGCCGAGGTCGTCGCCCGGTCCGTCGCGCCATTCATCGAGGGCGATGACCAGGCCGGCATTGCGTGCCGTGTGCAGCGTCTGATCCCAGTCGCGCGAGAAACCCGCCTCCAGGGCGCCGTAGACATTGGCCGCGCGCTCTTTGCGCAGCGCGAGATCTTCGACGCCGGCGAGCGGCTCCTCGGTCCCTTCGGTCACGCGGAATGCGCCGCTGCCGCCGCGGGTCTTCACCAGTGCTGCGGCTTGCTCGAGCGCTTCGCTGCTTGCCCCGGCCGAGACCAGCGCGACCCACGGGTCGCGCGCGCCGGCGGTGATCTCGGCGGCCCGCGCCAGGGCGCGATCCCAGTCCACCGGCACCAGCTTGTCGCCCTCGCGGATCATCGGGACTTCGAGCCGGTCGGCGCGATTGAGCCACTGGTAACCCAGACGGCCGGTGTCGCAAATGAAGTAGTGGTTCACGTC
Source organism: Gemmatimonadales bacterium (assembly GCA_036493755.1). GTDB lineage: Bacteria > Gemmatimonadota > Gemmatimonadetes > Gemmatimonadales > JACORV01 > DASXPG01. The sequence goes on along the minus strand of DASXPG010000032.1, from coordinate 2,555 downwards.
CATGTTGGGCCGCGGCCGCACGCGCAGAACCTGATTGTCCCGGGTGTCGAGCATGATGTTGCAGCCCTGGGTGCAGCCGGGACAGACCGACGCCGTCTTGTCGAGGTCCCAGGCACGCGCCTTGTGCAGGAAGTCCTTGCTGATCAGCGCGCCCACGGGACAGAGATCGACGACGTTCCCCGACCAGGCATGGTCGAGCTGTTCGGTGTCCACGATCCCGATGTAGGCGCGGTCCCCGCGCTCGGAGACGTTCAACACCGCCTCTTCGGCGACGTCTTCCATGAAGCGCACGCAGCGGGTGCAGAGGATGCAGCGGTTGGCGACGTACAGGATGTCGGGACCGAAATCCTCGACCGGGTTGTAGCGCTTGGCGTACTCGGAATAGCGGGTGCTCGAGCGGCCTTCCTGGAACACGAAATCCTGCAGCTCGCACTCGCCCGCCTGGTCGCAGATGGGGCAATCGAGCGGGTGATTGATCAGCAGGAATTCGAGCACCGACTGGCGCGCCGCTTTGGCCTGCGCGCTGTCGATGTGGACCACCATCCCGGGCGCGACGGGCGTGGCGCACGAGGCCTGGAGCTTGGGCGCCTTCTCGATTTCGACGAGGCACATCCGGCACACACCGGCGACCGGCAGCCCCGGGTGATAGCAATAGTGCGGGATCAGCACGCCGGCGAGCTTCGCCGCCTCGAGGACCGATGTCCCCGGCGCGACTTCGACTTCGCGGCCGTCGATCGTGAGCTTGACGTTATCGGCCATCAGGCGCTCGCCACCTTGCGTCCACTCGTGATGTACGCCTCGAATTCGCCCTTGAACTTCTTGATCCCCGACACCACCGGCGCGGCGCAGGAGTCCGACAGCACGCAGATGGTCTTGCCGGTCATCTGGTCGGCGAGATCGAGGAGCAGATCGATGTCTTTCATCGATCCTTCACCGGCGAGAATCCGCTGGAGGATCTTCACCGTCCACGCCGTACCCTCGCGGCACTGGGTGCACTGGGCGCAGGACTCATGGGCATAGAAGGCCGCCAGCCGCATCACCTGGTAGACCATGTCGGTAGTGTCGTCCATGACGATGCAACCGGCCGAGCCGAGCATCGTCCCGGCCGCGACGCAGCCCTCGTAGTCGAGCAGCGTCCCCTCGGCCTCGGCGGCGGTGAGAATCGGCACCGACGATCCGCCGGGAATCACCGCCTTGAACTTCCGCCCCGGCAACGGACCGCCGCACATGTCGTACATCAGGTCCTTGAGGGGAAAGCCCAGTGTGATCTCGTAATTTCCCGGCTTCTGCACGTGGCCGCAGACCGAGAAGAGCTTGGTCCCGGTGCTCTTGGGATTGCTCAGGCAGAGGCTCTTGTACCACTCGGCGCCGCGATTGAGGATGTGCGGCACGGCGGCCAGGGTCTCGACGTTGTTGATCGTGGTCGGCATGCCGAAGAGACCGGCGGCGGCGGGGAACGGCGGCTTGATCCGCGGATTGCCGCGCTTCCCCTCGAGCGAATTCATCAGCGCGGTTTCTTCGCCGCAGATGTACGCGCCGGCCCCGCGATGCAGGTAGAGATCGACGCGCTTTCCCTTCCCCATCGCGTGCGCGCCGAAGATCCCCTTGGCGTACGCCTCGGCGAGCGCCTTCTCCATGATCGTCCACGGCTCGGTGAACTCGCCGCGGATGTAGATGTAGCCGACCTCGGCACCGATGGCGTGGCAGGCGATCGCGCAGCCTTCGAGGAGGGCGTGCGGCGTCCAGCGCATGATCTCGCGGTCCTTGAACGTGCCTGGCTCGGATTCGTCGGCGTTGCAGCAGAGGTAGTGGGGCTTCTTCACTTCCTTGGGCATGAAGCTCCACTTGAGCCCCGTGGGGAAGCCCGCGCCGCCGCGGCCGCGCAGCCCCGACGCCTTCACGACGTCGATGATCTGGTCGCGCGACATGCCCAGCGCTTTTTCCAGCGCCGCATAACCGCCCCGCTTCTTCCAACCGTCCACGGTGCGCGCTTCGGCGTCGCCGAAGTACTGCGAGAGGACGACGGTTTCTTTCGGGTGACTCTTGTGCGGATAACCCATGGTCAGCGGTACCGGGCGACGATCGCCGGGATCTTGTCCGGCGTCACGCTCTCGACGAAGTCGTCGTCGATGAGCACCGGCGTCGCGAAGCCGCAGGCACCGAGGCATTCGACCTCGATGATCGTCCAGTTGCCGTCGGGGCTCGTCTCGCCGAGGCGTTTGGCGCCGGTGGCCTTCAGGAAGGCGTCGCGCACCTTCTCCGCGCCGCAGACGTTGCAGGGCGTCGTCGTGCAGACCTGGACGAAGTGTTTTCCGACCGGGTGCTGATGGTACATCGTGTAGAACGTCACGACGCCCTTCACGTACGCCGGCGTCAGTCCCAGCACCTCGGCGGTCTCGGCCATTCCTTCGGGCGAGATCCAGCCGTGCGCGCGCTGCACCATCCAGAGCGCCGGCAGGAGCGCGGCCATCTTCGTCGGGTACTTGGCGAGTGTGGCATCCAGCTCTTTGCGGCCCTCGCCGTTGAAAACCGGCGGCAGCTCAGCGGTGCGATTG
>DASXPG010000031.1:0-9339 GCA_036493755.1 Gemmatimonadales bacterium | reverse complement strand
TTGACGATTTCTTGATCTTTGCCAATTCCTTGGGCACTTCCGGGCACCACGCCTCGTCGAGAACCATGAGTATTGGAGGCCAGTGACTCCACAGCCTTGTCCTGAATAGTTCCTCGATTCTCTTCGGCAAATCCTTAGATGGGTTCTTGAGTACTTTGAAATCGCCCAGCGGGTAGTACAGCTCAAGCGTGTTGAACTGCTGGAGCAGTTCCCCGTACTCCGCAGAGAAATCCACCTTCTTGGTTTTATCGAGATACGGATTCGACCGAGCTAGCAAGTCTGTCATGTGGACCACGCGCTCAGCGAGCTTACGTCTTTGTCGATAGCACGTAGTAAGCTCGATAACGCGCGCTCTGGTCCTCATTCTCAAACGCTTTAGTTCAGTTGTAGTCGGCATTTCTGCAAGTTGGAGCGGGTCTAGTGCGAAGACGAGCGTTCTCGGGGCTCCGTTGGTAGAAACAGCTATTTCGGCCAAACTTGAAGGGTCGTCGTACAGCAATGCGTCCTGCGGTCCCATCGTATCATCTGCGCTGATATTTGGAATCTTGTGCTGTGCTGAGGACTCTAGATACGCGTGAACTTGACCGGAGCACGAGAAACCGACGTCAAGTCTTTGTTCAATGAGCTTCTCAAGAAGCCTGAGCAGTACAACCGTTTTCCCTGTTCCAGGGCCGCCGAGAATAAGACAGACCGCGTCTCCTTTGCCTTCGAGAGTATGGTCCTCAACGCTTGCGCAAATAGTTGAAACTGCCTCATGCTGTTGGACGTCCAAGAACGACACCCATTCTGCTGTATCTTCGCCGGGGAAGAAAGGATTCCAGCCATCGGATGATTCGAGAGAGACGAGTCTCGAAGCGGAATTGGCAATCAGGTGTGGAACTGGGAGCCTCTTTTCCATGTGTTCCCGTATCCACTGCTTCTTGTTCCGGATTCGATCCCAGGTGGACTCTCGGTCGTGGGGGCCTAGATCGAGAAGCGTCAACTCACACTCTTTAAGGGCAACAAGCATTCTATCGCCCCCCGTAACTTTGACTTCTAAGACTCGACTAAGGCCATTGCTTCGCGCGGCTTCGGCAAGGCTAGCCCATGGTTCGCACTCATCCCAAGCGGCGTGCCCCAATTGGAGATACTGGGCGTACAGGTTATCCAAAGCATTCCGCACCAGTTTCGGGCTCATAGCCGGATCGTCATACGCACGCAGAAAGGCTCTAGATGCGAAGACCTTTAGCGCTTTCATGAGTTAGCCAGAGCGAGGGAATGGGCGGCACGTAGGCTTCATCCCTTGTGTTATCGCTCGAGGATGGCCCGAATGCAAGCAGAATCACCTGTGCGGCAATCTGTGCGGTTCGCGCTGCCAAACCTCGATGTTCGCTGCTCCTTGACCCACAACTGGAACCGCTAAGTTCTGGCTTGCCGGTTGGTTCGCAGAAATGACCCCTTCCCGGGTTGGACTTTTAATCCGTAGGTCGTGGGTTCGATCCCCACCCGGGTCACTCCCTTGAGCGTCCTCTGCTTCGCGATCATCTACCTGGTATGGGGATCGACCTTCCTCGCCATCCGCATCGGCGTGCACGAGGTCCCACCCTTTCTCCTCGCCGGAATCCGCTTCACCCTCGCCGGCATCGTCCTCTTCGCCTGGGCCCTCGCGCGCCGCCAGCGCGTGCCCAGCCGGCGCGAATGGGGCGGCATCGCGCTGCTCGCCGTGCCCTTCTTCGTGGTGAACTACGGGCTGGTGTTCTGGGCCGAGCAACGGGTGCCGTCGGGACTCACCGCCGTCATGATGGCCACGATCCCGGCCTTCACCGCGCTCTCCGAAATCGTGATCCTCGGCACGCAGCGCCCAACGCCTCGGCTATCGCTGGCCCTGGCTGTCGGCCTCGCCGGCGTCGTCGTACTGGTGAGCCGCGGTCTCAACCTCGCCGGCGAAACCGTTGATCCCGCCGGCGCGATCGCGATCATCGTCGGTGCGCTCTGCTGGTCGGTGGCAACGGCCCTGGCGAAGAAAGTCCCGCTCCCCGACTCCCGCGTGATGAGCTCCGGAGCCCAGATGCTTGCGGGCGGCCTGTTCCTGCTGCTGGCGGCCGGCGCCCTCGGCGAATTCCAGCGCTTCCATCCGGCCGCGGTCTCGCGCGACGCCTGGCTCGCGCTGCTCTACATGACCGTCGCCGGCTCGATCGTCGCTTTCACCGCCTTCGTGTGGCTGGTCCATCACGAGTCGCCGACCCGCGTGGGCACCTATGCCTACGTCAACCCGGTCGTTGCGGTGCTGCTGGGCTACTTCTTCGCCGGCGAGCCGCTGGGCCTGCGCACCATCGTCGGCAGCATCTGCGTGTTGGTCGGCGTGGTGCTGATCACCACGACGCCCCGCCTGCGCACGCCGAGCTGAGTATCTTTTGACCCCATGGACCAGACCCAGAGTTACGAGCACCACGTCCGGTACGTCCCCGCGTACCATTTCGTCCTCAGCGCCATCGTCCTCTTCTATTTTGTCTTCGCGCTGATCAGGCTCATCCAGCACGCGACAATCGATACCGGGTTCCAGTTCGCGCTCGCGGTTGGCCTGTGGATCATTTACTGGTACATGCGCGTCTTCGCGATCAGGGTGCAGGATCGCGTGATCAGGCTGGAAGAGCGCCTGCGTCTTGAGCATGTGCTGCCGCCGGATCTGCGCGGCCGGATCGGCGAGCTATCGCCCCGGCAGCTGGTGGCTTTGCGGTTCGCCCACGACGACGAAGTGACGCCGCTGGCCCGCCGCGCCCTCGACGAGAAACTCTCCTCTCGCGACATCAAGCGCGCCATTAAAACCTGGCGCCCCGACCACCTGCGGGCCTGATGGTCTCCGCTACCCGCCTCCGCCATCGAGGTAACCATGACTCACCCTGACCGGCGTTCCTTCCTTTCTACTGTCGGCGTGGCGCTGCTCGCGCCTCGGCTGATCAGGCTCGAGAACGTCACGATCGTCGAGTTCACAGACGACGCCAAGCGCTTGAGGGTGGTATCGGTCCCGAAAGTGGTAAAGACTGAAGCCGAGTGGCGGCGTCAACTCTCGCCCGCCTCCTTCGAAGTGACCCGCCACGCCGACACCGAGCGGCCCTTCACCGGCCCGCTCCTCAACGAACACGGCAAGGGCGTCTTCCGCTGCATCTGTTGCGACACCGCCCTCTACGACTCGGCCACCAAGTTCGAGTCGGGCACCGGCTGGCCCAGTTTCTGGCAGCCCATCGCCCGCGAAAATATCAGCGACGCCTCCGACACCAGCTACGGGATGGATCGCACCGCCGTGGCCTGCCGCCGCTGCGACGCGCACCTCGGCCACGTCTTCGACGACGGGCCGCGCCCCACCGGCCTGCGCTACTGCATGAACTCGGTCGCGATGCGCTTCGCCCGGGCCGGATGATCGCGGATCGTCAGGCTGTCTTCTTCAGTATCTTCACGATCTCCGGTCTCTTGAAGAACTCCGCCCAGCCAATCGCACCGGCGCCGTGCTTGCTGTCCTTGATGGCCGGATCGGCCCCTGCCGCCACGAGGATGCGTACCACCTCGGAGTGATTGCTCAGTATCGCCAGGTGCAGCGGGGTCACCTCGGCGTCCCAGTGCGGCCAGAGCGCGTTCGCGTCGGCCCCATGCTGCAACAGCCATTGCACGGCCGCCGAGTCGCCGCGCCTGGACATCAGGTGCAGCGCCCCGAACCCCGCGCCGCCTTTCTCGAGCAACCCGGGCTCGGCGCGCACCAGCTGCTCCACGATCGGCCAGTCGCCCAGTGCCAGCACCGCCAGCAGCGCCACCAGCATGATGCTCGGCTTGCGCTTCCCCCGCTCGGCGCTGAGCAGCTCCGCCGCCAGCATCGCGCGGATCCTCTCCATCACCGGCCGGTCGATCTCCGGGACCATGGCGTAAGCTGCGAGCGGCATGCCGTCGCCGTCGGTGCCTAACGGGTCGGCGCCGAGCTCGACCAGGAGCGCCACCATCGCCGGACGGTTCATGCGCACCGCGAATTGCAGCGGCAGCTGGTCGGCCTCGTTCCGGCTCAGCCGCCGATGGAGCTGCGATGCGTCGGCGGCCACGAGGCGGCGCACCTCGTCAGCCAGGCCCATCGCGATCGCCGAGTAGATGTGGTGTTTCGCTCCGCGGCTGACCAGAAATGCGGCGACCGCCCGGTGCGCTTCATCGTCGCAGCCCTCCCAGCAGGTTGCCCAGCCGATGACATCGAGCGCGTGATCGTCGCCCGTGGCGTTGACGTCCCCGCCGGCCTCGGCGAGCCGTTGCACCAGGTCGAGATGGCCCGAGGCGGCGGCCCAGAACATCGGCGTGGTGTTGTCGCCTTTTTCGCGCACGTCGGGATCGAGCCCCCGCTCGAGGAGCAGGTCCACCACCGGGAGCTGGCCCGCCTGCGCCGCGAAATGGAGCAACGTCCATTCGTAAGGCGGCATGCGGGATTGCAGCCCTTCGGGATGCTCGTCGAGCAGCGCCCTCAGAACGTCGGTTTCTCCGGCGCGCACGGCTTCGAGGAGCTGCTCGTCGACGCTGGGCATCCAGTCGTGATCCATATTTGACGGGAAGGAATCGGGTGCGACCTGGGTATGAGCAGGGTACGCCGAGGCCAATGATTCATCAAGGGAGGTGTACGTGAGCATCTTCGAGTCTTCGCCGTACAGCAGCCGCGTGCTGTCCTTCGTGCGGATCGTGACCGGCATCGTCTTCGTCTCCTTCGGCACCATGAAGCTCTTCGGCTGGCCCCCGGGAATGCCCCCCGGATTCCAGATCCACCTCTTCTCCCAGTTCGGCCTGGCCGGCATGCTCGAGACCTTCGGCGGATTCTGCATCGTCCTCGGCCTGCTCACCCGGCCGGTCGCCTTCATTCTCTGCGGCGAAATGGCGGTGGCCTATTTCCAGGGCCACTTCCCCAGGTCTCCCTTTCCCACCGTCAACATGGGCACACCGGCAATCCTCTACTGTTTCCTTTTTCTCTATCTCGCCTTTTATGGCGCGGGCGCCTGGAGCATCGACGGCATTATCGCGCGCGGCCGGACATCTCACTCCTGAAGGGCTGAACGCGGATTCACCGTGGTCGCGCGCCAGGCCGGCAGATACGCGGCCACGCCCGACACGACGATGATGAGCGCCGCGACGCCCGCGAGGACCACTGGCTCGAGCGGGCTGACCTGAAAGACCAGCGCGCTCATCACCCGCGACAGCGCCACCGCGCCGGCCAGCCCCGCCACGGTTCCGATACCCGTCATCGTCAATCCCTGGCGCAGCACCATTCTTCTGACGGTACCGCCATCCGCGCCTAACGCCATGCGGATGCTGAACTCGCGCCGCCTCAGCCGCACACCGTAAGAGAGCACGCCGAAGAGTCCCAGTGCCGAGAGCGCCAGCGCGACCAGCGCGAACGCCGCCAGGAGCTTCATGGTGAAGGCCCGTTGCGCCTCGCCGCGGCCGACCGCCTCGCCCAGCGTCATCGGCTTGAACATCACCAGCAGCGGATCCATCGCCGCCAGCGCCCGCCGCGCCGCTTCGCGGATGGCATCGAGGTCGCCGTCGGCCCGGACTACCTGCGCGAGCGCCCAGTTGCGGTCGCCGGCCCACTGGGTATGCCAGTGATAGATGTAAGTGTCCTGCCGCCCCTCGGCGTCCACCGCGACATCGCCCACCACCCCGATGATCTCGCTGCTGATGCCGCCGGTTCTGAGGCTCTGGCCCACGGCGCGAATTCCGGGATACAGCTTGTCCGCCAGCGCCTTGCTGACGACCGCGCGGCTGGGCGCGGAAGCATCGTCGCGAGCGTCGAAGCTTCGGCCGTCGATGAGCGGAATCCCCGCGGCCTTGAAGTACTCGCCGGAAATCACGCGATTCTGGGCGCCGATGTTGCCGCGGTGCTCGTCGTTGGCAAGGGGACCGGTGAGCGCCTGCGCGCCCCACTGGTGATACGGCCCGGTCGCCGGAAGCCGGGAAATACCGCCGGCGGCGCGCACCCCGGGAATGGCGGCGAGCGCGGCGGCATAGGTGTCGTAGAAACGGGCCCGGGCCGTCGAGTCGTAGCGCAGGTCGGGGAGATGCACCTCGAACACCAGCGCCCCCGCCGTCTGGATGCCGAGGTCCAGCTGCTTGAGCCGCTGGAGGCTGGCGATCAGCACGCCGGCGCCGACCAGCAGCACGAAGGCCAGCGCCACCTGGGCGACCACCAGCGATTCGCGGAGCTTGCGCGCGGTGATGCCGCCGGTGGCCGAGCGGCTCTGTTCTCGCAGCACGTCGCCGGGTTCGATGCGCGCGGCGCGCAACGCCGGCGCCAGGCCGAAGGCCACCGCGCTGACCGACGCGATGAGGAGGGAGAAGCCGAGCATCAGGGGATCGAGATGCAGCGTGCCCAGCCGCGGGATCGATCCAGCGCCTAACGAGGCGATGGCGGACATCGCCAGCCGCGCGACGATCAGCCCGGCCACGTCGCCGGCCAGCGCCAGCACCAGGCTCTCCATCAGCATCTGCCGCACCAGCCGCCGGCGCCCCGCGCCCAGGGCGGACCGCAGCGCCAGCTCGCGGGCCCGTTCGGAGCCGCGGACCAGCAGCAGGTTGGCGATGTTGACGCAGACCAGCGCGAGCACCAGGCCGACCGCGCCGAGCATGATTTCCAGCGCGACGCTCGATGAGCCCACGACGTCGTCCTTCAGCGGATAGAGCTTCGCATGCTGGTTTTTCCCCCGCTCATACCTGGCATCGAGCGAGGCGTGCAGCACATCCAGCTCGGCCTGGGCCGCCTGGATCGAGACGCCGGGCCGCAGCCGCGCGAGAATCGTCAGGTAATGGTTGTCCGCATTCGACGGAATGCTGCCGGCCCGCAGATCCAGCGGCACCCAGGCGTCGATGCGGCCGGCTACCGGGTCGGTGAAGCCGGCGGGCATCACGCCGGCGACGGTGTACGCGCGTCCGTTCATCCAGAATTCGCGGCCGATCGCGGAGGGGCTGGAGGCGAATTGCGATTGCCACAGCTCGCGGCTCAGCACCACGGTTGGCGTCCCGATACCGACGTCTTCGACGGGCCCGGGACCGTTCTCGTCGGCGCGCTGAAAGGCATGGCCCAGCGCGGGCTGCACCCGCAGGACGTCGAAATAGTCGGCACTGGTCTTGAGGATCCGGATGCGGCGCACCGCGTCGCCGGTGCCGATGTCGGCGCCCGTCTCGCTGTAGGTCAGAATCGCGGCGGCGGACTGGAAGGACGACATTCCCGCGCGGTAGTCGAGGAAGTGCACCGGCGTGACGAAGCCGTGCGGGATCTCGGTCCCGTAGCCCATGTAGAGCCGGACCAGCTGGCCGGGCTGCTGGTAGGGAAGGGGCTCGAGGAGCACGGCGTTCACGGCGCTGAACACCGCGGTGGTGCCGCCGATGCCGATCGCCAGCGTCAGAATCGCGACGATGGCGAAGCCGGGCCGCCGCGCCAGCGCGCGAATGGCGAAGAGCGCATCCCCGACGGTGTCTTCGAAGAGCCTGGTGCCCCGCGCGTCGCGGATCTCTTCCTTGGTGCGCTCCATGCCGCCTAACGAGATCATGCTGCGGCGCCGCGCTTCGGCTTCATCCAGCCCCGAGCGCTGCTGCTTCGCCGTTTCCATCTCGGCGTGGAACTCCAGCTCTTCCTGCATCTCGCGCTCGTCGCGCCGGCGGAAGATCAGCGCCCGCAGGCGCTCGGCAAGATCGGTCAGGACGCTCATATCGCTACTCCCATGACGAGGTTCACCGCCGCCGAGGCCCGCAGCCAGCCGGCGCATTCGACCCCGAGCTGCCGTTGGCCCAGCGGCGTCAATTCGTAGTAGCGCGCCCGCCGGCTGTTCTCGGTCACGCGCCACGATGTTTTCACCCAGCCGCGCCGCTTCATGCGGATCAGCGCCGGATAGAGCGAGCCTTGGGTCACGAGAATGACATCTCCCGACAGCTGCTGGATGCGCTGCGCGATGCCCCAGCCGTGCATCGGCTCGAGCGAAAGGGTCCGGAGCGCCAGCATTTCCAGCGTGCCCAGGAGCAGATCGGTACGGTCGTTTGCCATGATATCCTCCTTCAGATAATCTGAAGGTAGGACCACGCCCGGGACAAAAAGGTTGGGCCCCGCTTTGCGCCGGGGCCCGAGCCTCGTACTATTCTTACGCAGAAGATTGTCCTGTTTACCTGCCGGCGAGCCCATATATGAGGGTCCGACCATGACCGCACGCGCGATCCCGCTCACCGGCCACGCCCAACCCCAGTCCAAGAGCGCCCCCGTGGCGAAGATCTGGCTCGATGGCCAGTACTATGACAAGCAGGACGCCAAGATTTCGGTTTTCGATCATGGCCTCCTCTATGGTGACGGTGTCTTCGAAGGCATCCGCGGCTACAACGGGAAAGTCTTCCGGCTGAAGGAACACGTGGCCCGGCTCTACGCCTCGGCGCATGCGATCCTGATGAGCATCCCGATGACGCAGCAGGCGATGGCCGCGATGGTCGAAGACTGCATGAAGGTCAACAACCTCACCGACGCCTACATCCGCCTGGTGGTGACGCGCGGCTACGGCGACCTGGGCCTCGACCCGCGCAAATGCCCCAAGCCCACGGTCTTCTGCATCGCCGACGCGATCCAGCTGTGGCCCAAGGAGCTGTACGAGCGCGGCTTGGCGATGGTCACCGTTCCGACCCCGGTGAACGCGCCCCACAACCTCTCGCCGCAGATCAAATCGCTGAACTACCTGGCCCACATCATGGCGAAAGTCGAAGCCGTCAACGCCGGCGCCGACGAAGCGCTGATGCTCGACGCCGCCGGCACCGTCGCCGAGGGCTCGGGTCAGAACGTTTTCTGCGTGAGCGGCCGGCTGCTGTCCACGCCGCCATCGCATGCCGGAATCCTGCGCGGGGTGACCCGCGGCGCGGTGATCGAGATGGCGGAAGCGGCAGGCTACCAAGTCAGCGAGAGCATGCTGAATCGCTACGATCTCTACAGCGCCGACGAAGTCTTTTTGACCGGCACGGCCGCCGAAATCGTCGGCGTCCGAAGCCTCGACGGACGGTCCATCGGGTCAGGCAAAGTGGGCCCCGTGACGAAGGAATTGTCGGCAAAATTCCGCGAGCTTGCACAACGCGGCGGCTGACCAGATCGGCAGGCGATCGCGCCAGATTGGCACACCTGTTTTCTTGACCCTCCAAGCGCATTTTCGGCATATTTCACGGATGCGCCCGAATTGGCCCAACGGTATGACTAATGCAGCGAAAGAGCCTCGAATGAAGAGGTTCTTCGTTGCATTGTCCGTAGCTGCCCTGGCGGCCTGTGCCCGGGGTCGCGCCGCGCCGGTCACTCCGGTGCCGGGCGGCGCTGCCCAGCAG
>DASXPG010000030.1:0-6402 GCA_036493755.1 Gemmatimonadales bacterium | reverse complement strand
CTGATATTTCGCCAGACGGGCCGGATCCCTGAGCAGCCGCGCAATGTAGAGCGCGTACTGCGACTGGGGCGACATCGGATCGAGCCGGGCGGCCCAGTAGAAGGCGGCTTCACCGCCGCTGGGATCGTTTTCGACCTTATCGAGGCCGAATTGGAAGTAGGCGACGGCGTCGTTGGTATCGGCGCCGGCAGCGAGTCGCGGGCGGCGCGGGGGGCGCTGCGCCCCCAGCGGGGCGGCGGCCAGCACCAGAAAGAAAAGACCAAGCCAGCGCTTCATCGTCATCACGTTGCCCCTCCCGACGCCATCCCGCAAGTCGGCCCAACGTGGGTATCTTTCAGGCACATGGACGAGATCAAGATCAGCGCCGAGCCGGTGGATAATCATCGCTGCAAGTTCACGGTCAGCGTGCCGATTCTGAGCGGCGGGGCGCGCCACTTTGCCTCGGCGGCGGAAGCCGCGGGCTCGCCTCTGGCCGAGGCGCTGCTCGCGATTCCCCACGTCGATGATGTGCTGATCGCGGGACCCACGGTCACCGTTACCAAGCGCGACACCGCGCCTTGGCAGGCCGCCGGCCGGGCCGTGGGTGCGGCGATCCGCGACGCACTCCAGTCGGGCGTTCCGGCGGTCGCGCTCGCTGCCGCGAAGACCGATCCCGTCGCCGACGACAGCCTCTTCGACAAGGTGTCGATGATCTTCGACACCCGGATCAATCCCCAGGTCGCCGGACATGGCGGCAAGGTCGATCTCATCGACGTGCAGGACGGCATCGTGATGCTGCGCCTGATGGGCGGCTGCCAGGGCTGCGGCATGGCCGACGTCACGCTGCGCCAGGGCATCGAAGCGACGCTCAAGCAGGTCGCTCCCGAGATCCGCGGCATCGTGGACGTCACCGATCACGCCCACGGCGACAATCCATACTTCGCCTCCGCCAAGAAGTAGCCGCATCTGCGGCTGCTGCTGATCCTTCCTTCCACGACGTACCGCGCCACGGCGTTCGTGGACGCGGCAAGACGCCTCGGCATCGACCTCACCGTCGCATCTGACCACCGCAGCACCTTCGAGGCCGCTCAACCGGCCAACCTCCTCTACATCGATTGCGACACCCCCGCCCGGCTAACCGGGCAGGTCCGCCGGTTTGCGGCGGCGCATCCGGTGGCGGCGGTGTTTGGTGTGGATGATGGCACCGCGGTCGCCGCTGCCGTGGCGGCCGAGGCGTTGGGTCTTCCGCACAACCCGGCCCTTGCTTGCGACATCGCGCGGAACAAGCCGCGGCAGCGAGCGACACTCGCGCGCGCCGGAGTCCCCGTTCCGGCGTTCGGGCTGCATCGATTCGACGCTGATATCGATGCGGTTGCGCGCGCGACCCGATTTCCCTGCGTCATCAAGCCGACGCATCTCGCCATGAGCCGCGGCGTCATGCGGGTCGATGATCCCGCCGATCTCGCCAAAGCGGTGAAACGGCTGCGGGCCATCGCCACGAGTGCTGGGACGCCGCCGGAGGGGCGGGAAACATTTCTCGTCGAGGAATACGTCGCCGGCGATGAATTCGCGGTCGAGGGCCTGCTCGACGGCGGGACACTCCGGGTGCTCGCGCTGTTCGACAAACCCGATCCGCTGGTCGGCCCTTTCTACGAAGAGACGATCTACTCGACGCCGAGCGCCTTGGCGGCCGCGGAACAGGCGACGATCGCCTCGTTGGTTGAGCGCGCGGCCCGCGCGATTGGACTGACACGCGGTCCAGTGCACGCCGAGGTTCGATTGAATGAGCGGGGACCCTGGATCATTGAAGTGGCCGCGCGGCCGATCGGTGGGCGCTGCGGCAGTGTTCTGCGTTTTGGCGAGCAGGGGATGGTATCGCTCGAGCAATTGCTGCTGGCGCATGCTCTTGGGTTGACGGTTGACGGTCAACCGTTGACGGCAGACGCCGCCGCTGGCCGTCGACCGTTAACCATCCACCGTGAACCGCTGGCGGCGGCGGTGATGATGGTCCCCATGCCGCGCGCTGGACGGCTGATCGAAGTTCGCGGCGTGGATGAGGCACGCCGGGTACCATGGATCGACGACGTCGTCATCACCGCGCACCCCGGGCAGCAGCTCGAGCCACTGCCGGAAGGCAACACCTACCTCGGCTTCATTTTCGCACGGGCCACCACCGCGCCGACCTGCGTCGCCGCGGTGCGCGCGGCGCACGCGAAGCTTCGGGCAGAGTTAGAATAGGAGCCATGCGAACCCTGCGTACCGCCGTCGCCGCCCTCTCGCTGGCCCTCGCGGCCGGCCCCGTGGCCGCCCAATCGCTGGCCGCCACCTATCGTCCCGTCGCCGATAGCATCATCAACGTGGCGCTGCGCGACAGCAGCGCCTGGAACCGGCTCGCCGAAATGACCGACAAGTTCGGCAACCGGTTGTCGGGATCCGATGCCCTCGAGCGGACCATCGACTGGGTGATCGACCAGATGCGGCGCGACGGACTCCAGAATGTGCGGGGCGAGCCGGCAATGGTGCCGCACTGGGTTCGCGGGCAGGAATCGGCGGAGCTGGTTTCGCCGCGCCGCGCGCCGCTCTTCATGCTGGGTCTCGGCATGAGCGTCGGTACGCCGCCGGCCGGCATCGAGGCCGAGGTACTGGTGGTGACCTCGTTCGACGATCTGACCCGGCGCGCCGCGGAGGCGCGCGGCAAGATCGTCCTGTTCGATGTGCCCTACACGGGCTACGGCCAGACCGTACGCTATCGGGTCGCCGGTCCCTCCGCCGCATCGAAACTCGGTGCGGTCGCCGTGCTGATTCGCTCCGTCGCCGCGTACTCGATCCGTTCGCCGCACACCGGAACGCTGCAGTACGACAGTACCGCGGCGCCGATTCCCGCCGCGGCGCTGAGCGTCGAAGACGCCGAAATGCTGCATCGGATGAGCGATCGCGGCGAGCACGTCGTGGTTCATCTGACCATGGGGGCGCAGACGCTGCCCGATTCCCCGTCGCGCAATGTCATGGGCGAGCTGGTCGGTCGGGACCGGCCGAACGAAGTGATCGTCCTCGGTGGTCACATCGACTCGTGGGACGTCGGCATGGGTGCGATGGACGATGGCGGCGGGCTGGTGGTGAGCTGGGAGGCGGTGAAGCTGCTCAAGCGTCTGGGACTGCATCCGCGCCGTACCATCCGGGTCGTCGGCTGGACCAACGAGGAGAATGGCGGGCGCGGTGGTCTCGCCTATCGCGACGCCCATAGCGCCGATCTCGTGGATCACATCCTCGCCTTCGAGAGCGATGGCGGCGTGTTCCGCCCGCTGGGCTTCGGTTTTACCGGCAGCGACAGCGCCATGGCGATGGTGCGTGACATCGCCACGCTACTGCGGTCCATCGGCGCGGATAGCGTGACCCGGGGTGGCGGAGGCGCGGACATCGGCCCGATCGCGCAGCTCGGCGTTCCGGCGATGAGCCCCAATGTGGACGACAGGCGCTACTTCTGGTTCCATCACAGCAACGGCGACACCGTCGACAAGCTCGACGCCCACGAGATGGCTCAGTGCGTCGCCGCCTTCGCGGTCATGATGTATGTGGTGGCCGACATGCCCGAGCGGTTGCCGCGCGGGCCCGTTCCCGCCGTACCAGCCGGCCGCTGACGCCGCTCCGGTGTAGAAGCGGGTACGGAGTGTGGCCGCGCCGCCGGCGCAGGCCCGCCCCGGCACCAGCATGGAGCGGATGATGGCGGTCTCGCTGAAGCCTTCGCACCTCAAGCGTTACAAGGACGTCGCGCTGCTGTTCATGAAGTACGGCCGATCCGACCTCGTCCAGGAGGCCGGACTCGATGACGATGTCGATCCGGCCCTCGTCGTGAGCGGGTCGGAGCCGGAAGCCGAGCAGCTCGCGAAGGATCTCGAGGCCATGGGCCCGACCTTCGTGAAGCTGGGACAACTCCTCTCGACCCGCGCCGAGTTCCTGCCCCGTCCCTATCTCGACGCGCTGGCGCGACTCCAGGATGATGTCACGCCCTTCTCATTCGAGGAGGTCGAAGCGATCGTCGAGGAAGAGCTCGGCGTGAAAATGAGCAAGGCCTTCAAGGGCTTCGAGCGCGAGCCGGTGGCTTCGGCGTCGCTGGGACAGGTGCACCGTGCGGTGCTGCGCGACGGACGTCTGGTCGTGGTAAAGGTCCAGCGCCCCGGAATCCGCGAGCAGGTCATCGTGGATCTTCAGTCTCTCGCCGAGCTCGCCGCGCTCCTCGACAGCAAGACCGAGGTCGGCCGCCGGTTCGAGTTCAGCACGATGATCGAGGAGTTCCACAAGGTGATCCTCGCCGAGCTCGACTACCGGAAGGAAGCGCGCAATCTCGAGGTGCTCGGCGCGGCATTGGTGGAGTTCGATCGCATCGTGGTGCCGCAACCGGTGGGCGATTACAGCAGCGAGCGGGTGCTGACGATGGATTACGTCAGCGGCCGCAAGATCACCGATGTTTCTCCGCTGCGGCTGAACGAAATCGACGGCGGAGCGCTGGCGGAGCAGCTGTTCCATGCCTATCTCCAGCAGATCTTCGTCGACGGATTCTTCCACGCCGACCCGCATCCGGGGAACGTCTTCCTCGCCGATGACGGGCGGATCGCGCTGCTCGACCTCGGCATGGTCGCCCGGCTGGCGCCACGGCTCCAGGAATCGCTGCTCCAGATGCTGCTGGCGATCAGTGACGGCCGCAGCGATGAGGCCGCCGATTTCGCGCTCAAGATCGGTGAACGGAAACCCCAGTTCGACGAGACGGCGTTCCGGCGCCGGGTCGGCGACCTGGTGACGCATACCCGCGGCGCGACGGTGGCGCAGCTCCAGGTGGGCCGCATCGTCATGGAGCTGGCCCAGCATGCCGGCGAAACCGGCGTCCGCCTGCCGCCGGAGCTGACGGTACTTGGAAAGACGCTGCTCAACCTCGACGTCATCGGCCGGACGCTGGCGCCCCAGTTCGATCCCACCGCGTCGGTCCGCGAGCAGGCCTCGAAGCTGATGCAGCAGCGGATGCTCAAGACCATGACCTCCGGCAACGTGCTGAGCGGCGCGCTGGAGATGAAGGACCTCGTCAACCGGCTTCCCAGCCGGCTCAACCGGCTGCTCGACGCCGCGGCCAACAATCAGCTGGGCGTGAAGGTCGAGACCGGCTTCGACGCGTCGCAGCTCGTCGTCGGAATCCAGAAAGTGGCCAACCGGATCACCATCGGCCTGTTGCTGGCGGCGTTGATCGTCGGCGCGGCGCTGCTGATGCGGGTCCCGACGCCCTACACGATCCTCGGCTACCCGGGGCTCGCCATGCTCTTCTTCCTCGGTGCGGTCGGCGGAGGCCTGGTGCTGTTGTTCCAGATCGTCCTGACCGACATCAAGCAGATCCGGCGCGGCGACGCCGACAGGAAAATGGCGCTCACCGCTCGAACGAACGGCGGTCCGTGACGGCCGAGCGACTCGAGTCGTTAGGCTGGAACGAGGCGATCGCCGCCCAGTTCGCGCCCCATGAAGGCAAAGGGTGGCGGCCGGCGCGGGTCGCCGTCGAGCATCGCAGCAGCTACGAGCTGATCGCTGAACAGGGCGAGGAGAGCGCCGGGCTCTCCGGCCGGCTGCGGCACGAAGCGAAGGGGAAAGGTGAGCTCCCCGCCGTCGGGGATTGGGTCGCCGTGAGCGGCGCCTTCGGTGGCGGATCGGTCGAGTCGCTGCTTCCCCGGCGCAGCGCGTTCGTTCGCAAGGCTGCCGGCGAGCGGCGGGATCTGCAGATCGTCGCCGCCAATGTGGATGTCGTCTTTCTCGTCACCTCGCTCAACTCCGAGCTGAGTCTTCGGCGGCTGGAACGCTATCTCACCCTGGCCTGGGAGAGCGGCGCGGCCCCGGTCATCATTCTGGCCAAGTCGGATCTGGCCGACAACGCGGACGCCGTGCGGCTCGAGGTCGAAACGGTCGCCGGCGGCGTGCCGGTCCACGTCACCAGCGCGCTCAGCGGCGCGGGCATCGACGCTATTCGCGCGCATCTCCAGCCGCATCGCACCGGCGCCCTGCTGGGCTCCTCGGGTGTCGGCAAGAGCACGCTGATCAACGCGCTGCTGGGCTACTCGCGGCAGTCCACCGGCGCCATCCGCGAGGGCGACGACAAGGGACGGCATACCACGACGCGGCGCGAGCTGGTGGTCCTGCCCGGAGGCGGCATCCTGATCGACACGCCGGGAATGCGCGAGCTTCAGATCGCCGACGCCGGGCACGGGTTGCTCAGCGCCTTCGACGACATCGACAAGCTGGCGGCCCAATGCGCGTTCGGTGACTGCACCCACGGTCCCGAGCCCGACTGCGCGGTGAAGGCGGCGGTCAGGAGCGGCGCGCTCGATTCCGAGCGGCTGGAGGGTTATCACAAGCTGGTGCGCGAGCTGGCCGCCCGGGCCAGCTGGGCGG
>DASXPG010000029.1:0-17779 GCA_036493755.1 Gemmatimonadales bacterium | reverse complement strand
ACCATTCGGACCTTCTATCAGCGCCTGCGCGCCGCCGGCAAGCCGGGCAAGGTCGCGCTGCTCGCCTGCATGCGGAAACTCCTCATCATCCTCAATGCGATGATGCGGACCAACACCCACTGGGATTCAGCCAAAGCGGCGGTTTGAGAGGTCCCTATGAAGACAGTTGCTAGTTAGGTGCCGCGCGTTGCGCGGCCGCCGGAAGGCGATCGTCGAGCTTCTTGAGCAACCTGGCGCAAGCGGTCTCATCGAGGTTGTGCCGCTCGCAGTAGCGAATCAGCAGGGAAGTTATGGCTACGCCTCTTCGCAGCTCGTTCTCAGTGCTGGACAGCGCTTGTGTACCCGAGACTGACGCGGACAACGCCAGAAGCACCGGTCGTTCCAAGGCCGGTATCCGTTCGACGATGACAGATGCTTGAGGGGCCCAAGTCTCTAGAGCGCTATCAAGCGTGTGCCGAAATGAGCCGGCGGAAACGACATCGGCAGCGGTAAGCTCAATCTCATCGGCCCGAAACTCCATGAGAAAAGACTGCAATTCCGTGGCGTCCCGGCGTGGCGTGGCACCCAAGGCGTAGTCGGCCAGCAAGGACAACTGATGAGAAAGCAGCACACCGGCCCAAGCCTGAGATATCCGCACCGGGGCCATTTGCGCCACCAGTAAGTCCGTAGTCGGGTCAAGTTGCAGCGCCCCGCGCATGCGCTCCAGCGCCGGCGAGCCCGGAGGAACGACCACTAGCCAAGCGTCTGGCCTGGATCCTCCGGTGATCGCTCGGTATTCATTCCCGTCCAAGCGAGCCCAGCCGACGGCTTGCCGGCGAAAGCGACCGAGCGCCCAAAGCGACCATAGGTCAGAGTTCGTGTCAGAAGCGCTCTTTGGCAGCCGCTCGATCAGGGTGCTGAATCCATGCTCATAGTCCTCTCTCACTTCGCTAACAAGAGTGGACTCAGCGATGGCGGCCGCTTGCGCAACAGCCTCCTGGGGAAAGAGACCGGCACACAGGGCAACAACTATGCTGAACTCAACTCGCTGGGCTAAGAGCAAGCGCGGCACCTAACGAAACAGCGTTAAGCTGCGAGCGCGGCCGCAGGCAGCCAGAAGAGCGCCACGACCGATGGCCGCGCTCGTCAGCTTCAACGCATAGTTAGGCAGCAGCCGTCGTGTCATGGCCCTTCACGCATAGGACTGGCCACTGGTCGCCGCGTCAGTACTTGGATGCCGAGCAACTGGATCAGGCCGTTGCGTTTGAGCCACATGGGTTGCCGAGCGCCGGACTGCCTATACATGTCTGCGAGAAGGTCGCTGGCCACCCTCGAGTACAGACCAGCCGGGTTCTCCATCATTAGTGCTCCGATCCGCTCATCGACCACGAGGGGATCTGGCAACGGGTGCACTAGGAAGTGGCGGGCCGTCTCAAGCAACTCGAGGAACTCCATCCAGAGCGTGGGCGCGGATGCGTGAACAGGGGGATACCCTAGTATCCGGTAGAGGACCTTGATCCTTTCGGAGAGTTCGCGGACTCTCTTGTCCTTGCGGTACGCCTCAAACGTTGCTCGATCTCCCAGAAGGTCGAGAAAGCGGGTCGCCGCCTGGGAATCGCGATGTCTGTTTGTCCAACACTGAAATAGTTGATAGTTCACAAAGGATTCGATTGTCAGGTAGCTATAGATCACGGAGATTGATACGCTAGCAAAGGCCGCCTGCAACCGACGAGATCGGCCGGCTTTGGACTGCAGATATCGGGGAGTTGCCTTGCGCACATGGACCGGCATAAGCGCCGAGCGGGCCAACTCCAAGTAGATCCGCGAAAGGTCGTACCTGTAGCGCACCGTGCGTGCCACGTGGCTCTCCAAGGCTGCTGCCTAACGAATAGGCGTTAAGCAGCGGGTGCGGCCGCCCGATGCCGGCGACATCTCTTACGGGCTGGCCGCGCCCGTCTGCTTCAACGCTTAGTTATGCCGAACTCTGGAACAGATGCCAGAGCAACACTGTGCGCAGTCTCTGCGCCACACGCATCACGCTAGTTTGCCACCGGCGCGGCGCCCCAGCAATTCCGAACTTCTAACCGGCACGGCTCCGCGAAGCGAGCTGCACGCAAGACACGCGGCGGCTTCGATCCTGGTGAGCGCAGTTCAGTTCGGGTGCGCCGCGCCGGCGGCATAACGAATAGGCGTTAAGCAGCGGGCGCGGCCACCCACTGCCAGCGACATACGCACGGGCCTGGCCGCGCCCGTCTGCTTCAACGCTTAGTTATGCCGATCTCGGGCGCCGAACTCAAGAAATCAGCGCGCACCGAACCTGCGCATCCGCATCAACCTAGTTTGCCACCGGCGCGGCCTACCGCCAGCTACGAGCCGCGGCCTGGAGTGCGCCGGGCGCGGCCACGGCTCCGAGCTGTGATCACCCCTGCAGTTGGCCGCTCAGGGCCGCGCCGGCGGCATAACTAGTATTTAAGGAACTTGTCTGCCATGCCTTGGCGCGTATAAAAGGCGCCCTCCAAGCACGGCACGCTCGTATAATGGAATTATACCGCAAGGCAGGACGTAGCAGCCAAAGGCACCCATCAGAGCCAGTCCACACCCAGCAGATCCGCAGGGCTCTTCACGCCCAGCGGACGATTCAGAACGTGCAGGTAGGTCTCCGTGGTGACGAGGCTCGCGTGGCCAAGGAGCTCCTGGACGGTTCGCGTATCGTAGCCAGCCTGTATCAAGTGAGTAGCGAAACTATGCCGAAAGGTGTGGCAGCTCGCCCGCTTGGCAATCTGTGATTTCTGAACCGCCTCCCGGACCGCCCGCTGAATCACCGTCTGGTGCAAATGATGCCGCCAAAGGTCCCCATCCCGCTCGGCCAACCGCGGCGACGGAAATACCCACTGCCATCCCCACTCCCGCTCGGCATTGGGAAACTTGCGGCCCACCGCGTCCGGAAGAAAGGTGCGGATGGGCGAAACGCGGCGCTGGTCCAAGGCCCAGCCGGCCCTCACAACCTCCAGGTGCGCCTGCAACGGCGCCTTGAGCGAATCCGGCAACACGGTGAACCGGTCCTTCTCCCCCTTCCCCGCGCGGATGAGAAGTTGCCCCCGCGGAAAATCGAGATCGTACACCCGCAGACGCACGGCCTCCATGAGCCGCAGGCCGCCGCCGTACATCACCAGCGCCAGCAGCCGCGGCACGCCGGTAAGCTGGCCCAGTACTCGGCGAACCTCGTCAGGACTCATGACCACCGGCACCCGCTGCGCCGGCTTCGCCCGCACCACATCCGCCACCCACGGAATCGGAACCCTCAACACCTCTCGATAGAGGAAGAGGATCCCCGCCAGGGCCTGGCTCTGCGTGCTCGCGCTCACCCGGCCCCGCACCGCCAGGTCATCGAGAAAGGCCTTCACCTCGGCCTCGCCCAGCTCCAGCGGATGGCGCAGTCCGTGGAATCGCACGAACCGCCGCACCCAGCTACGATACTGCCGCTCGGTCTGCTCACTCAGATGCCGCATCCGCATCACCGCGTGCAGCTCTGCCAGCAACTTGGGCCTTCCCGGTAGCCGCGCCGGCCGGTCCATCGATGGCAACCGGCGCCCCGCCGGCTCCAGTGCCGTCCCCACGTACCCCCGTACGACCAGACCGGGCGACTGGCGCACCAGCGCACGACCCGCCGTCTCCGCGAGCGCCGACGGACCTTCGTCCCAGCCGCCCGAGGCCTCGGGCGGAAATTCTGATGAATTCATCGCTGTGAATCTGGAGAGCGAAATCAAAAAAGCGGTACCGAAAAAGCGCAGACCTAGGACAGAAAACGCGCCAACCCCTCGAACACCGACGGCCACCGACCCGATGCCGCCTCATCCACCACCCCGTACTCCGCTACCGCCAGATGCGTCCCCCTCGGCGTGGCCCGCAGAATAGCCGTGATCTCGATCGGCGGACCCGAAGCCGCCGGCCGCCGCCAGCGGATGAACCTGTCCTCGATGCCCTCAACCAGCTCCACGCCCTCGAACGCGCCGTTGCTCCAGCGCGCCCGCACCGACGCATCGACGAGCGACCGGTACACCGCCGACGGACTCGACTGCAGTTCGCCGGAAACGAAGTAGCGCGGCCTCGTCATCGGTTGCGCGTCTCGCGCATCCACGCCGCTCTCGACCAGCAGCCCCAGCGCCGCCAGGCCCTGCAGCCAGCCGGCGAAATGTCCCTGGATCGCCGTGTCCCACGCCGGCCCCTCACCCCAGCCGGCATGACGCACATCCACCCGCACCCCGCCGCCGGCGTCGTGCAGGGTCAGCGACACATCGGTCGGGCCGCCTAACGAGTCGGTGAAAGGCCACGCGACGTGCAGGTGAAGCGGCGCTTGCTCCTCGCCCCCTTCCGGCCAGGCCTCGGCGGGCAGCCCGTCGAAGAGGATGTCGGTCCGCGAATGCAGCGCCGCCCACACCACGTCGGCGGGGGCGGCGATGAAACTCTGGACGATGATGGCCTGCTTCGCGCTCAGTGCGACGGCCTGGCCTGCGCCGGCGTCTCGGCCGCCCAGGTATACCGATAGTGGAAGGAAAAAGCCTGGCGCTGATCGAAGGGCCGCACCGTCAGCCCGTCGCGCTCCTGCCCCGGAGCCAGGACCAGGCGCGGGTCGACCCGCCCGCAGCTCGGCGAGGTGTTGACGCAATCGAAGAGCTCGATCTGCGTGATCCGCGTCGGCTCGCGGCGATTGTTCTTGAACATCACCACGAATCCCTCCGACCCGCGGTCGTCCATCCAGGTCGACACCGGCTCGAGCGCCGGACTGCCGGCTCCCCGCTGCGGCGTCGGTCCGCCGGCACACGCGGCCATCATCAGCGCGACCGCAGCGCCGCCAACCCGGAATCCCGCCGGCACCGATCGCGTCCGCACCGCACGCGGGCCCGACATGCTAGATCGCGGTCTCATCGATCTTCACCCCCCGCTTGGCCAGCTCGGTGATGTACGGCGCCGCCGGCACGCACTCGTCAGGCACGTACACGCCGCGCTTCGCGATGCGGCCGTCGACCTGCATGATGCCGGTGATCGCCAGCGAGTACCCGGTGGTCCGCATCATCGCCGAGACGTGGTGCTGCTCGTCGTAACGATCGACCAGCTGCCACCGCGTTCCCGCCGCCTTCCCCGCCCTGGTGCCGCGCACCTCTACCCGCAGCGCGACCAGGTCCTTCCCCTGCGGCTTGGTCAGCTTCGGCGACACCGCGGCGATGAACACGTCGCGGGGGCTGATCTCCACGCCGTCCACCGCGAGCGGCACGGTGTCCAGCAGCCCCAGCTCCCGGATCGGCCGCATGATCGCCACATGGCCGGGGTAGCGCAGCGTCTTGTACTCCATCGACCGGACCTTCCCCTCGTACTCGAAGGGCATGGTCGAGATACCGCCGGCGGTGTGGAACGCCTCGAGAGTGCCTAACGGTTCGGGGAAACGGACGTCCTCCAGCTCGCTCAGCGCGTCGACGGTGACGGCCTTGCCCTCGCGCAGGATCCAGGACGGCGTGGTGTAATAATCGAGCGCCCCCTCGAGCGAGTAGACCACCATGTAGTTGAGCGGCGGCTCGGGATGCTGGGGCAGACCGCCGACGAATGCCTTCACGCTCTCCACCGTGTCGAGCCGCTGGATGCCTTCGCCGGCGAGGATGTTGACCATGCCGGGCGCCAGGCCGCAGTCGGGAACCACCGACACGCCGCGCCGCTGCGCTTCGGCGTGCAGCTCCTTCTGCTGTTTTACCAGCTCGGTGTTGCCGCCCAGGTCGGCGAAATGCACCCCCGACGCCACCGCGACTCTGGCGAGGTCGACATTGTAGTAGTAAGGCGCCGCGCTCAGTACGCTGTGGACCCGGTTCATTCCGGCCCGCACCGCGGCGGGGTCGGCCAGGTCGAGCTTGAGCAGCTCGAGCTTGCCCTTGCCGCGATACGCGTCGAGGAACATCGGGATGCCGCGGTCGATGTACTTGTCGGCAAGAATGACGGCCGTGGTGGCCGGCTGCTGGAGCAGGTCGAACGCGCAGGCACAGCCCTGCTTGCCGGCACCGATAACGAGGAATTTCATGGACCGCAAATCTACCCGCGGGGCGGGCGCGAATGTACCCCCGTTAGTTCTGGGAAATCAGCCAATCCTGGTCTGGATCGATGCGGATCGATTCGGGATGGCATCCCGGCGTGAGCGGCACCCGCTGATCCGCCGCGGCGGCCAGGTCGACCGTCATCCGCGCCGGACACCCGGCTCCCGTTAGGCCGACCGGCAGGCGGTCGATCCGGAAAGTGCCCCACGCGGCCGGCTGCGCCTGGTGGATCGCCATCATTCCCGACGAATCGGCGGTGATCTGAAGCTGTGGATATCCCGGCTGCCAGAGCCACTGATGGAAGAACCAGCCGAGATTGGCGCCCGAGGCGGATTCGATCTTGCCCTCGAGCGCATCGGTCAGCACCGACGAATCGCGGTACGTCGTGTAGTAGTCCCGCAGCCCGTGGAAGAAGGCCGAATCGCCCACGGTGTGCCGCAGCATCTGCAGCACCCACGCGCCCTTGGGATAGGTGTTGGCGTTGAGCACGTTGTTGGGATCGACGATCGTGGTATCGATGATCGGCGTGTTGATCACGTGCGACGCGAGGTACTGCTGCCGGTCGGCCAGCATCACCCGCTTCATGGCGCTGTCGCCGTCGAGCTGCCCGGCGACCACCGCATCGAAGTAGGTGGCGAAACTCTCCGAGAGCCAGACATGATGCCAGTCGGCTTCGGTGACCGCGTCGCCAAACCATTGATGCGCGCTCTCGTGCCTGACGACTCCCTCGCCCATGGTCCTGCGCACATATGGCTGCTCGGCGTAGAAGATCGCCGAGGAATTCTCCATCCCGCCGTAGCGCGTGGAGCTCTGGAGGTGCGCCAGCCGGCCGTAGCGGAACGGGCCGATGAGCCGCGACATGACTTCGACGATCTCGGTGGCACGCTTGAAGGGCACGCTATCGGCGAACGCCGAATCTTCGGGATAGGTCCAGACTTCGATGGGAACGATATCGGATCCACTGATGGCCGACCGATGCACGCTCTTCGTCATCCGCGTAGCGGCCAGGACCATGGTATAAGTCGGAATCGGCGCGGACTCAGCGCAACTGGACGCCGATCTGCCTGCCTGGGGCGACTGTGCACTTGCAATCCGTGACGACTCGCACTGGGGTGCGTTGGTGACGACCTGCATTCCAGCCGGCGCGTGCACACTCCACATGACCCGCGCCTTGTCCGACGGATGATCCATCGTCGGCAGCCAGAAGCGCGCCCGGTTGGGCCAGTTGTCGCCGAAGAAGGAGCGCCGGCCGCGGGCATTCGCGGCGCTGTAAATCAGCCCGTCGCTCGGCGTGCCGTGGTACTCGACCATGATGCCTAACGAGCCTCGGCCGAGGGCGCGGGTGGCGATGCGCAGCACGTGACCGTCGTGGCTGAAGGGTACGGCGCGCAGCGAGCGTATCCCCACGACCTTGTCCACGCTCATTCCGACCAGGTCGAGCCGCAGGGTATCGTCGTATCCCCGCCTGGTGTCGAAGAAGACCGACGCCCAGCCATGGATGGCGCTGCCGGTGTCGGGAAGATCGATGCGGAACTGATAGGACGAGACGTCGACGCTTGATTGTTGCGCCTGTAGAGTGCGCGGACGAGCAAACGGGCAGACGGCCAGGAGACAAAAAGCCAGTACCCACCTACGACGCATAGACACCCTCGAGGGCAGATTCGCCCAGTGGAATCGATCCAGCCTTGCTCGCGAGCGCCTCGGTCTCGGCCTGCGCGACCTCGGCCTCCACGCCGGCCTCGATCTGCTGAAGTCGTTCACTGCCCGTCTGCCCGTCTGCCCGTCTGCCCGTCTTGAGCCACTCCTCGTACCCGCCCACCGGATCCCGCTTTCCCCACTCGGCGAACCACTCGGGCGGAAACGTCGCCCGCGCTTCGCGCTCGTCGTGGGTCGCGTGGCCGCCCATCCGGAAGGTGTTCGCGATCAGCATCGCCGGCCCCTCGCCGGCCCGGCAACGCTCCACCGCCAGCTTCGCCGTGGCCCAGGCGTCGAGCACGTTGTTGCCGTCGAAGACCGCCCCCCACATCCCGTAGCTCGCCGGCAGCTCGGCGAAATCGTTAGGCAGATGGTGCTGCTCCAGCCGGGTGCCTAACGCGACGCGGTTGTTCTGGACGATGAAAATGGCGGGGACGTGCTGGACGGCAGCGAAGTTGAAGCCTTCGTGGCTGACACCGGTCTTGGTGGAGCCATCGCCGATCCAGGTCATCACGACGGGAAGACGGCCGGCGGTTGGCGGTTGGCCGCTGGCAGCAGACTCGTTTGCGGCCAACGGCAAATGGCCAACGGACAGCCGCATCTTTGCCGCCAGGGCGATCCCCGTCGCCACGACGACCATATCTCCAACATGCGAAATCGGCGGCAAAATGTGTCGGGCGAAATCCCCGTAATGCCCGTCGCGCCCGCGCGATGGTCCATCGGCCGTACCGAGATACCCGCGAAGGATGTTCGCGATCGGCATCCCCATCTCGTTGCAGGCGCCGGAATTCCGGATCATCGGCGCGACGTAGTCGCTGCCGCGATCCAGCGCGTGCACCGGACCGACGGTCGCGGCCTCCTCGCCGATGCCGAGCCACGCTTTGGAAATCATACCGGTGCGAACCCAGCGCTTGAGCGTGGTGTCGATCATCCGGGTCCGGACCAGCCCGGCATAGAGATCCAGCAGCGCGGCCTCGTCCAGCCCGTCGACCAGCTTCGCCCGGTCAGGATTGGCGCGGATGGTCGCGTCGAATTCCCGGGTCAGCGCCGGATCGGGCTTCCAGTCGACGTATTCGGGGGGATCGTACGCGGGGAAACGCTTCATGGGGAGTTCACGGTCGGCAGAAGGCTTACTGTCGACCGTCGACTGTTGACTGTCGATCGACGAACACCTCGCCGCCCTTCATGACGAAGCTCGGATGCTGAAGTACCGCGATGTTCGCGAGCGGATCTCCATCGACCGCCACGAGGTCCGCGAACTTCCCCGCCTCGAGCGACCCGATGTCGTGCTCCATGCCGAGGAGCGTGGCGGCGTTCATGGTGCCGGCCTGGATGGATTGCATCGGCGTCATTCCGCCGTAGGTCACCATCAGCTCGAATTCCTTGGCGTTGAGCCCGTGGGGATAGACGCCTGCATCGGTGCCTAACGCGATCTTCACACCCGCCTGCACCGAGATGCGGATCGAGCGCTGCATCGCGGCCCAGGCGGCGCGCGCCTTGGGTTGCACGAAGGACGGCAGCCGTGCCAACGCCGAGTCGCTGCCCGCCAGCGAATAGCCGGCCAGCAGCGTCGGTACCTGCCAGGTGCCGTTGCGGACCATCAGCCGCGCCGCCTCTTCGCTCATGAACGAGCCATGCTCGACACTGGTGACGCCGGCGCGCGAGGCCGCCATGATCCCCTCGGTACCGTGCGCGTGCGCCGCCACCCGCCGGCCCGCCATCCGCGCCGCATCCACCGCGGTGCGCATTTCCTCTTCCGTCATCTGTTGCACCCCGACCGCATCGCCCTGCGACAGCACCCCGCCCGTCGCGCAGATCTTGATGACGTCGGCGCCGTACTTCACCTGGAGCCGTACCGCCGAGCGCACCTCGTCATCACCGTTGGCAACGCCGTCGAGCGGCCCGAGCTGCCCGCCGAGGACCTGGGGGATGAAGCCGTCGGTGTCGTCGCAATGTCCGCCGGTGATCCCGATCGCGTGGCCGGCGACCAGCATCCGCGGCCCCGGCACGCGGCCCCCGTTGATGGCGTTGCGCAGCGCCACGTCGGCGAAGCCGCGCGCGCCCACGTTGCGCACCGTGGTGAAGCCCGCGTCCAGCGTCGCGCGCGCCGCGCGCACGCCGAAGATCGCGTCGTCGGCGATACTCTCGCGGGTCTCGGAATTGGTCCAGTCGCCCTCGCCGATCGGCCGGCCGGTGAGGTGCACGTGGGCGTCGATGAAGCCGGGAAGCACGGTCGAACTGGAGAGATCGATCACCCGCGCGCCATCGGGAACGCTCGAGCCGATCGACTCGATGCGGTCGCCGCGGATCACGATGACCGCGTTGTGGGTCGGCTGCCCGCCGCGGCCGTCGATCAGCGTGCCGGCGCGGATCGCCGTCACCGGCTGCTGCTGCAACGCCAGGAGCAGCGCGAGCGCGATCAGAACAATTTCCCCTTGATCTTCGACATGATCCCGGTGTTGCCGGTCTTCGACTTCTCCAGCGCATCACCCAGCTCGCGCGCGCTCTGATACCGATCGTTAGGCTCGGCCTCGATCGCCTTCATGAGCGCCTTTTCGAATTCCGGCGTGAAGGGGATGTCGGCGCGCGCCTTGCGCAGCGGCAACGGCTGGCCGCGGAGCCGCGCGATCATCATGTCCTGCGCGCTCTTGCCCTCGAACGGCAGCCGGCCGCTGAACATCTCGTAGGCCACCAGCCCCAGCGCGTAAATGTCGCTGCGGCCGTCGAGGGGTTTGCCGCGGATCTGCTCCGGGCTCATGAATTCGGGCGTGCCGAGGATGATGCCGGTGGCGGTCAGCTTCGCCATCCCCGGCTCGGCCCGCTTTTCCTTGGCGAGGCCGAAGTCGGTGACCACCGCTTTGAGGCCGCCGTTGCCGTCGGGGACCACGAAAATATTTTCCGGCTTGAGATCGCGATGCACGATCTGCTGCTCGTGCGCGAAGGCCAGCGCATCGCAGATCTGCTTCATCAGCGGGATGCCGATCTCGAGCGGGATCGGCCCCTCGCGCACTTCCTTGTCCGAGAGCAGCTCACCCTTGAGCAGCGGCATGACGAGATAGATCAACCCGTCGTTGGTCTCGCCCAGCCGCTTGATCGAGCAGATGTTGGGATGGTCGAGGCGCATCGCCAGGCCGGCTTCACGCCTGAGCCGTTCCGCGGCGACTTTGTCCTGCGCCAGCTTCGGCGTCATGATCTTCACCGCGACCACTTCGCCGGTCGAAATGTCTTTCGCCTCGTAGACGAACGACATCCCACCCTCGCCCAGCTTTTTCAGTACCTGGTAACGCTGATCGAGTATCTGATTGCGCAGCGTCTTGGCGGGATCGTTGATCGTCGGCGGCGGCTTCACCGCCATGCGGATCTGCGTCGTCGAGCCGACGCCGGACAGGCCCGCCTGGCCGGGCGCGGCCGGCGGCGCCATCTGCGTCACCAGCGGCGTGCCGTCCTTGGGGCAGAACTTGGCCTCGCCGGCGTACACCGTGCCGCACCGCGGACACTTCATGCTCACAGGCGGACCAGATTACGCCCGTCAGCCTTGGCGCGATAGAGCGCGGCGTCGGCGGTCGCAAGGAAGGTTTCCGGCGAGTTGATCTTGGGATCGGGGAAGCTCGCCACGCCGATGCTCACCGTCACCCGCACCGGCGTCTCGGTGTCGCCGCAGGGGAATTGCTGGATCCGCGCGCGCATGCGCTCGGCGAAGACCAGCGCGCCGTGCGTGCCGGTCTCGGGCAGGACGATGACGAATTCCTCGCCGCCGTAGCGCGCCACCGCGTCCACGCTGCGCACCTCGCGCCGCAACAGGTCGCCCAGCTGGCGCAGCACCATGTCGCCGACCAGGTGCCCCAGGGTGTCGTTGATCCACTTGAAGTGGTCCAGGTCCACCATGAGGATCGTCAGCACCAGCGAGTAACGGCGGGCGCGGTCGAGCTCGCGCTCCAGCGCATCGGAGAGCGCCCGGCGATTGAGGCAGCCGGTGAGCGCGTCGGTCGAGGCCAGCTGCTCGAGCCGTTCGCGGTCGTTCACGACGGTGGCGAAGTCGTGGGCCTTTTCGATGGCGGCCACCGCGGCGCGAATCACCGAGTCGGCGAATTCGGCGTCCTCGCGGCGCAGCGCCTTCTCTCCCTCGAGCGAACGCAGGTACAGCACGCCCGAGTGCTGCTCCTTCATCCGGAACGGCAGCGCCACGACCGAGCGCGTCGGCACCTGCACCCCGTCACGCTGCCACGTCGCGCGCACCTGGTCGAAGAGGGGATCGGTGTTGACGTCCTCGGCGATGACCATGCGCCCCGTCTCCAGCGCCTTGGCGATCTCGGGATAACGCGTCAGCTCGACCCTCAGATTCCGCAGCATCGGGTTCTCGAACGCCGCGACGACGGTGCCGTGCGTGTCACCCGGATTGGCGAGGATGATCGAGCACTTCGAGATGCCCAGCGCGCGCGCCACCCGGCGGCTCAGGATGTGGTAGATCTCGTCGGGCTTGAGCGAGTCGGTGACTTCGTGGAGGATGTCCACGATCGACGTGCTCTGCTTGAGATCCTCCGACACCGCCGAGAGCGACGCCTTCATCTGCTTTATCTCGCGCCAGCGCCGCAGGTGCATGTCCACCCTCGCGAGCAGCTCCTTCATCCGGAACGGCTTGGGGATGAAATCGTTGGCGCCGATCTCGAGCGAGCGCACCGTGCCGTCTTCCGGCGGCATCGACGAGACCATCAGCACCGGCAGGTCGCGCCACGCCGGCTCGGCGCGGATCCGCTCCAGCAGCTGGAGCCCGTCGATCTTGGGCATCATGATGTCGAGGAGCACGAGATCGGGGCGCTCGTCGTGGAGCCGCTCCAGCAGTCCTTCACCGTTAGGCACCGTCACCACCTGGAGACCGTGCTCGCGCAGGATCCAGGTCAGGGTGGCGACCAGCGCCATGTCGTCGTCGGCGACCAGCACCTTCGCGCCCGTCACCGGCGCCGGCGCTATCGGCTGCGTCACCGTCAAGCCTTCGCCCCGCCCAGCAGGCCGGTGAGACCGTTCCAGTCGATGTTGCCGCCCGAGATCACGGCGACGACCGGCCCGTCGAAGGCCCCCGGCGCACAGCCGCGCAGCCACGCCAGCGTCGCCGCACCCGACGGCTCCACCACCAGCTTGAGCCGCTCCAGCGCGTACTTCACCGTCTCGACCATCCGCTGATCAGAAATGGTGACCGCGCGCGTGACCCGGTCGATGAGCTGTCGATAGTTGAGCTGGCCGACGCTCAGCGTGATCAGGCCGTCGGCGACCGATGCCGTCTTCTCCAGCTGCACCCGCTTCTTCTGCTCGAACGATTCGGCGAACTTGGCCGCCCCTTCGGGCTCGACCGTCACCACCATCGCGTTCCGGGCGAGCGCCTTCACCGCCGTGGCGACGCCGGCCGAGAGTCCGCCACCACCCGTCGGCACGATGACCGCCCTCACGTCGGGAAGATCGTCGCAGATCTCGAGACCGACGGTGCCTTGCCCCGCGATGATCGCCGGATGATCGAATGGCGGTACCACCGCGAGCGCCTCGCTCTCGGCGATTTCCATCGCCTTGAGAAAACGGTCGTCGGAGGTGCGGCCGGCGAGAACCACCTCGCCGCCCAGCCGCTCGACGCCGCTCCGCTTCGCCGCGGTGACCGTCTCGGGCATCACGATCACCGCGCGCATGCCGAACTTCTTCGCCGCGTACGCCGTGGCCTGGCCGTGATTGCCGGAGCTGTAAGTGATGACGCCGCGGCTGCCCTCGGCGGCGAGCTGGGAAACGAGGTTGTATGCACCCCGCAGCTTGAAGGCGCCGACGCGCTGCAGATTTTCGGGCTTGATGTAAACCGGAACGCCGAGTAGTTCGGTGAGATCGTCCACCGGCAAGAGCGGCGTGCGGACCGCGACCCCCGAAAGCCGGCGAGCAGCGGCACGAATGTCATCCAGGGTGACGAGGTCTACCCGAGCGGCAACGGTCAACACAATCCCTATGGAAGGGGAATCGTCGAAATTACGCCGCGTTCCGAGCAGGGGCAAGTATATGTGCTGTAAAGCGGTAAAGCGTTTTCAGCCACCCCCGGATACCCGGTCAGAATCCGGCCCCTTCGGGCGTTGTATCTTCAACTCTCACACTGATTGGGGTGGGCAATGAAGTCCTGGGCAACGAGTCTGGCCGCCGGAGCGGCAATCCTGACCATCGCCGGCTGCTCGGCCAATACCAATACCGGTCTCTCCGGTCAGACGAGCGCCACAATTCACCTGGTCAATGCGGTTCACGGCACCGTGAATCTGCTCGTCGATGGTGTGCAGGTCAGCCAGAACACCGGGCTCGGTGGCACCCTCAATATCGGCGTTTCCGCGGGAGCCCATTCTCTCGCGGTGGTCAAGGTCGGCGGCGGTACCAGCGCCGCCCAAGCGGCGACGTTAAGCGATGGCGGCGGCATCATCGTGGTAGCGATGGAGAACTCCGGAACGGTGGGCGCCGATATCCTCGCCGATACGAACGCCATCGTTCCCGCCGGAGCCACCAAGCTGCGTGTCGCGCACTATGCCCAGAACGCGCCCGCCATCGACATCTGGCGCACCCAGCCCGACTATGCCACGCCCATTCGCGTGCAATTCCCCTTCCCCTACCTGGCGGTGTCGCCGTACCTCCAGAGCACCGTGGGCGGCTGGGATCTGATGGTGTCGCACGCGGCGGCCGGCTCGAACCCCCCGATGCCGGATACGCTCGCGAACACCGGAGCGATCGCGGTGGCCGATGGAAAATCGAAGACCGTAATCGTGACCGACGGAGCCACTGCCGGCACTGTGCAGCTGGTTGTCGTAGACCCCTGAAGTTCGAAAGCCCGAAAAGCCAAAGAGCCCCGGTCACCCGGGGCTCTTTCGTTTTATCGAGGCTGGTCAGCTCTTTCGGATCGTGGCCGGCCCATTGGTCGTCACTACCCTGATTGCCGGTCCGCCGCTGCCCAACGTCGTCTGAATCCGACGCCGATTGCCAGCGCCGATTCTTCCCTGCACGGTGACCGGGAAGCCGATATCCATCGGGCCATTCACGGTGCCCGTCTCCAGCTCGGCGTTGTAACCCTCGGGAACGGTCAGCTCCACCGGACCATTCTGCGTCTCGGCATCGAGGCCGGCGCCCTCCCATTTGGTTCCCGCCAGCTCGACCGTGAGCGGGCCATTCTGGGCGCGCGCGTGCACGTCACCAGCGACGCGGTCGATGGCCAAGGGGCCATTCTCCGCATCCATCCGCAACCGGCCGGTGATGTCGGCGATCTCGAGCGGCCCGTTGACGGTGGAAAGATCGACGTCGACATGGCGCGGCGCCTGGATTTCAAAGCTCACCGACCAATTGCTCCAGCGACGCGACGACGGACCATTCACCGACAACCGGCCATTTTCGTTCACGACGTGGAGCGACTGCGCCAGCTCGCGCGCCTCGCTGTCGGAACCGGCCTGGGTCTGGATGTGCAGTACGACATTGACGCTGTCGCGGTCCCAGCCGGTGACCGAGATGCCGCCGTTAGGCGACGCATCGACGGCCAGCGACAGCCCTGGCCGCGCGGGCCATCCCATCGTCCGCTCTTCGCAGTACTTCACCCGGTCGCGATCGCCACTGTTGTTGACGTTGTCGCGGCAGTCGGCCAGCCAATCCCGGTGGTCACTGTGACGGCGGCTGGAGTAGTCGCGGTCGCGATCGCGATCTCGCTGCGCCAGCACGGTGGCCGGCAGAGAGGCCGCCAGAATCGTGGCTAGAAATAGCGTTCTACGCATGTAGTCGTCTCCGTGGAGGTGTGTAGCCTGTCTCTGGGACAAACCGACCTCGCTCAAGGTTGGAACTTTGCCGCCAGGCTCTCCTTAACCGTCGGCCACTCGTCATCAATGATGCTGTAGTACGCGGTGTCCCGGTTGCGGCCGCCGACGGCGATCCCGTGTTTGCGGAAAATTCCCTCGAAGCTCGCGCCGATGCGCTGGATCGCGGCGCGCGATTTCACGTTCAGCGCGTCGGTCTTCAGCTCGACGCGCCGCATGCCGAGCTTCTCGAACGCGTGGGTGAGGAGCAGCAGCTTCGACTCGGTGTTACAGCCGGTCCGCTGATAGGGCAGCCCATACCAGGTCCAGCCGATCTCGAGCCGCCGGTGCAGCGGCTCGATGTTGGCGTAGCGGGTCGAGCCGATGGCGCGGCCGCTCGACTGCTCCACGACGGCAAAGGGGAGCGCCTTTCCCTGTGCCTGCTCGGCGAGGCCGATCTCCAGGTACTCACGCAGCTCGGCCGGCGTCGCCACGATGTTCAGCGTCCACTTCCACAGCTCCGGCTCCAGCGCGACGCGGCAGAGATCCTCGAAATGCCGATCGAGGCTCAGCGGCTCGAGCCGCACGATCCGTCCGTCGAGGGTCACCGGCGAAATCGGCACCGTCATTTCAGGTCCCCGCCATCAGTCGTAAGAGTCCATCCTGGCTCGCATCGCGGCGCGCCATCTCGCCAACCAGCCGGCCGGATCGCAATACCAGAATCCGCGCCGAAAGACTGAGCAGCTCGGGCAGCTCGCTGGAAATCAGCAGAACCGCATGTCCCTGCGCCGCCAGCGCGCCGATGAGCGCGTGAATTTCCGCCTTGGCGCCGACATCGACGCCGCGGGTCGGCTCGTCGAGGATCAGCACCTTCGATCCGGCCGCCAGCCAGCGCGCCAGCACGACTTTCTGCTGATTGCCACCGCTCAGTCTCTCGACCGGCGCGTCGACCGTGGCGCCACGCAGGCGCAGCCGCTCCCAGATCGCGCCCGCGAGATCCCGTTCCTGGTCGCGGCGCACGAAGAAGAAGCGCGAGAGCCGGCCCAGAATCGGCAGCGACACATTGTGCTCCACGCTCGCGGCAGGAATGAGTCCCTGGCGCTTGCGATCTTCGGGAACCAGGCCGATGCCACCGCGAATCGCCGCCTCCGGATTCCTGAACCGCACTGCACGTCCCAGAACCGTCACCGTTCCGGAATCCAGTTTGCGCGCGCCAAAAATCGCCTCGGCGAATTCCGACCGCCCTGCGCCGACGAGGCCCGCGAGCCCGACGATCTCTCCGGCCCGCACCGACAGCGAGACATCCGAGAAGGCGCCGGCGCTGCCGCAATGTTCGGCACGCAGCAATTCTTCGCCGAGAGCGATTTCCACCGCCGGCGGCAGGTATTCCTCGACCGGGCGGCCGATCATCATCCGGGTGAGGCGGCCCGCATCGAGCTGCGCCATCGGCATCGTCGCGACGACTTGCCCGTCGCGCAGCACCGTGACGGCATCGCAGAGCCGGAACACTTCGGCCATCCGATGCGAGACGTAGATGCACGTCACGCCGCGGGACTTGAGCCGTCCAATCAGCTGGTACAGCCTCTCCGCATCGGCCTGGCTGAGGCTGCTGGTCGGCTCGTCGAACACCAGGATGCGCGCGCCGCTCCCGACCGCGGACGCCACCTGGACCAGCTGCTGCTGGGCGATCGTCAGACCGCCGAGGAGCCGTCGCACATCCAGCCCGGCGCCGATGTCGGCGAGCATGGCTTCGGCGCGCTTCGCCATCTCCTCGTGCAGCACAAACCCGCGCCGCGATGGAACGCTGCCGAGACAGAGATTCTCGGCGACGGTGAGATTGCTGCAGAAGGCCAGCTCCTGGTGCACCATCCCGATACCGGCGGCCAGTGCGTCGCGCGGTCCGCCGAACCGGACCGGAGCGCCGTGCAGCGCCATGGTACCGGCGTCGGGCGCGTGGATGCCCGCGAGAATCCTGCCTAACGTTGACTTTCCGGCGCCATTCTCGCCGCAGAGGGCGTGGCACGATCCGGCCGCGACCTCAAGCGATACATCGCTCAAGGCCAGCGCGCCCGGGAATCGCTTGACGATTCCGTCGAGCCGGATCGCGGCGTCCGCGGCCTGCACCATCAGTGGCGGTTCAGATACTCGGCGGGCACATCGGTAAAGCCCCACGCCTGGAGCTGGCGCGCCCAGTCGCCCAGGTTCGCCTTGGTGACGCGGACCACCGGCATCGGGATCAGCGCCGGA
>DASXPG010000028.1:0-67984 GCA_036493755.1 Gemmatimonadales bacterium | reverse complement strand
AATGACGTGGACCGACACCAGCTGCCCGACGCGCTCGGCAGCCGCGGCGCCGGCGTCGACGGCCGCCTTCACCGAGGCAACATCGCCGGCAAAGAGGATGGTGATCAGCGCGGGATCGGTCTGTTCCTTACCGAGGAGCTGAACCGGCGCCGCCTTGATTCCGGCGTCCGCCGCCTCGATTGCGCCGACCAGTCCCCTGGTTTCGATCAGGCCCAGTGCCTGTTCGGTCCAGGACGCCACGGGCTATACGCCCTTGGGAAGAATCGCTTCGAGATCCGCGTGCGGACGCGGAATGACGTGGACCGACACCAGCTCGCCGACGCGCTCGGCGGCTGCGGCGCCAGCATCGGTTGCCGCTTTGACCGCGCCGACGTCGCCCCGCACCATCACCGTCACGTAGCCGCCGCCGACCTTTTCCTTGCCGACGAGCTTCACCGCCGCGGCCTTGACCATGGCATCTGCCGCCTCGATCGAACCGACCAGACCCTTGGTCTCGATCAGGCCCAGAGCTTCCTGTGGCATCGTACTCCTCCGACTGTGGCACGGTAGGGAATTTCCGGTGCCACGTTACGTGCTCCCAATTCAAAAGTCAATAGAATTGAAGCGCTTGCGCCACTTTACGGTGACCCGCATTTTCCGCCGTGACCGATGACAGAGTGGTCGTTGTGGGCGATGCCCACCTCGGTTCGGCCGACCTCCGGGATGAGGAGGCATTTCACGAGTTTCTCGACGCCATTCCCACGATCGGCCGCCGCCTCATCGTCATGGGCGACATCTTCGACTTCTGGTTCGAATACAACGCCGTCATCCCCCGCCGGCCCTTCAAGACCCTGACCCGGATCGCCGGTCTCAAGGAAAAGGGCATTCAGATCGAGGCCTTCGGCGGCAATCACGACCGGTGGGGCGGCACCTTTCTCACCGAAGACCTCGGCATCCCCTTCCACCCTGACGGCGCCGACCTCACACTCGCAGGCCGCACATCGTGGGTCCATCATGGCGACGGACTCGCCGAGGAAAAGCTCGGCGGGAAGCTCATCCATCGCATCACCCGCAGCCGCATAACCCAAAGTGTCTTCAAGGCTTTGCATCCCGACTTCGGGTTCCGTCTCGCCGATCGCCTGTCGGGTGGATTGGCCGAAAGCAACAAGACCCCCGAAGCGATGGAAGGTGCCGCGCGCGCCCAGGAGCACTACGTCCGCGGACTGATGGCGCAGCGAAAAGATCTCGAGCTGGTGCTGCTGGCCCATACCCACCGGCAGAAGTGCGTCGAGGTCGAGCCGGGACGGTTCTACCTCAACGCCGGCCAGTGGATGGTCGACCGCCACTACGCGGTGATCGATCGCGATCGGATCCAGACGCTGAGCTGGCCAAGACGACCCACAGACTAGAGCGCGGTGTATTCAGTCCGATGAACGGTCCAAAACGAAAAATCAGATACGCGGTCGTCGGCCTCGGCCATCTCAGCCAGGTCGCGATTCTTCCCGCCTTTGCCAGTGCTCGCCACTCGGAGCTGGTGGCCCTGGTGACCGGCGATCCGCTGAAGGCCAGGAAGCTCTCCCGCAAATACCGCATCGATCGCGTCTACTCGTACGACGAATACGAGGAATGCCTTGCCCAGGGCGTCGACGCCGTCTACATCGTCCTCCCCAATCACCTGCACCGCGATTTCACCATTCGGGCGGCGAAGGCCGGCGTCCACGTGCTCTGCGAAAAGCCGATGGCGGTCAGCTCCGCCGAGTGCCGTGACATGATCGCCGCCATGCGCCGCCACAAGCTGAAGTTCATGACGGCGTACCGGCTGCATTTCGAGCGGACCAACCTCGAAGCGATCAGCCTCGCGCGCAGCGGGAAGCTCGGTGAGCTCAGGTTCTTTGGCTCGGAGTTCTCGCAGCAGGTGAACGACGGCAACGTCAGGGTGGTCGAGCCGTCGCGCCGGGGCGGCGGGCCGGTCTACGACATGGGCGTCTACTGCATGAATGCCGCGCGCTATCTCTTCGGCGACGAGCCGGTCGAGGTCCAGGCGACGAGCGCCTCAGCCCGCGACCCGCGTTTCCGGAAAACCGAAGAGATGACGGCGGTAACGATGCGGTTCCCCGGCGAGCGGATCGCGACGTTCACGGTGAGCTTCGGCGCGGTGGACGTCGACATGTACACGCTGGTGGGAACGCGGGGCAGCCTGATCGCCAAGCCCGCCTATGGCTACCACGATCCTCTGAACCTGGAGATCACCATCGGCGAACGCACGCGCACGAGGCAGTTCGCCAAGCGCGACCATTTCGCCGCGGAGATGGACTACTTCTCCAACTGCATCCTGGACGGACGCGAGCCGGAGCCGGACGGAGTAGAAGGCCTGGCCGATGTGCGGATCATCGAAGCGATCTACCAGTCGATCCGGTCGGGGCGCGCCGTGAAGCTGCCGAAAGAGTCCAGGCGGCGGCGTCCGAGCCTGGTCCAGGAAGTGCACCGCCCCGCCCATGGGGCCCCGCGCACGGTGAAGGTCCAGGCGCCCAAACGTTAGGCAGTCCGGCTGCGGTCAGCCGAGTGCGACGGACTCGATGTCCCGGACGCGATCGCCGAGAAAGGTCTGTCCGACGCGGGCGAACTGCTCGGGCGCGTCGCTGACCACAAAGTGCGTGTGCCCCTCTCCCTCCGCCGGTCCCTCGATTCCCGATTCCTTCAGCTTCCGCGCGACCAGCGCCGCCGTCTCCTCGGCGCTATCGATGAGCGCTACGCCGGGACCGACGACGCCGGCGATGAGCGGCTTGAGGAGCGGATAGTGGGTGCAGCCCAGGACCAGCGTATCCCACCCCTCAGTATCTGAGGGGTCGAGGTACCCGCGGGCGATGAGCCGGGTCGCGTCGGCGTCGAGCCATCCTTCTTCGACCAGCGGCACGAAGAGCGGGCAGGCCTTCTCGATGACGCGCGCCTTGGGCGACAGCGCATGAATCGCGCGGGCGTAGGCGCCGCTCTGCATCGTTCCCGCCGTACCGATGACGGCGATGGTCCCCCCACGGGATGCGGCGACCGCGGCGCGGGCGCCCGGGCCGACCACGCCTTCCACCGGCAGCGGCGTGGCGCCCCGCAGATCATCGAGGGCATGGGCGCTGGCGGTGTTGCAAGCGACCACCACCATCTTCACGTCGCGGCCGAGCAAGAAATCGAGTATCTCGCGCGCATAGCGGCGCACGGTATCGGGAGACTTGTTGCCGTAGGGAACCCGCGCAGTGTCGCCGAAATAGATCAGCGACTCGTGCGGCAACTGGCGATGCAGCTCGCGGACGACGGTGAGTCCGCCGATGCCCGAATCGAAGACGCCGATCGGGCGGCGATCCATCAGAAGGGGACGTTCACGCCGATGCCGGTCCGGCCCTCCGGCATCGCCTGCATCTTGAGCCCCACCGGAAAATCATACAGATGCGCCGAGACGTACGCCTCGGCCCCGGCCATCAGGTGATTGAAGACCAGCAGCACGGTCCAGTCCTGCAATTCCTGGCGGTGGCTGTTGACGTACTTGCCGCGGGTCCGGGCGAAGTTGAGCTGCCAGGTCGCCTTCCACACCATCACGATCGCTATCCCCTCGAAGGCGGCGAAGACGCCGCCGGTGACGTTCCTGCCTAACGCCGACTGCCCCCAGCCGGGAATCGCGAGGGAACGGAGAAACGCCGTGGTCGGGGTGATGGGCGGCCGGGGACGGATCGAGTCGCCCTTGGGCCGGTTGGCGATGATGCTGTCGCGCCGAATTTCCGCGGCGGAGTCGGCCGGCGTCACGGGATTCTGCGCGCGCAGGGGCAACGCGGCTGAAAGCCCGAACAGCGTCACGAACAGAAGGCGCCTCACCGGGCAACCAGTACGCGCAGGCGCGCCGGCACGATCGTGATCTCGACCTCCGGCACGCCCGTCTCCCGCAGCTCGCCGTCGAGTTGCAGCAGGAGCGGCCGTCCATCGGTGGAGCGGATCGTCACCTTCGTGGTTCGGAACAGCGTGACCTCGTCGAGATCGGTGTGCGTCCCCTTCATGACCCGGGGCACGGCCCTGAGAAAGGTCATCAGCCCGACTTTGCGGATCAAGCAGATGTCGAGCCGGCCGTCGCGCGGATCGGCCTGTGGCGTAAGGTAGAAGGAGCCGCCACCTGATACACCGATGGAGGCGGCGAGCATCATCATCTCCCCCGACTCGCGGTGTTCCTGGCTGACGATTTCGAGTCGCGGCGCCTTGAAGGTCGCGAAGGTCCGGTAGATCGCCGCGAGATAGACCGCGACGCCCCGGAGCCACTTGATCGCGTTGGCATGCCGCACCGTCTCGGCATCGAATCCCGCGCCCATCATGTTGTCGAAGTACTCGCCGAGGCATAGGCCGACGTCGAAAAGCTCGCCGGTGGCGCGCATCATCCGCGCCGCCGCAACCTCGGGAGGCTGCTGGTAGATCCCGACCAGCTTGGCGAAGTCGTTGCCGGTGCCGAGGGGGATGACGCCGAGCGCCGGGCCGGTCGCGCCGTCGGCGGCCGGAGGCGCCTGCATCAGCCCGTTCACGGCTTCGTGGATCGCGCCGTCGCCGCCCGCCACGATCACCCGCTCGATGCCGGCCGCCGCCGCCTCGCGCGCCAGGCCGGTCGCGTGACCGGGTCCTGTCGTCTCGACCAGGTCGAACGTTACGCCGGTATCGCGGAGCCCGCGCTCAACGCGGCTGCGGGCCTTCGCGCCGTAGCCCCGGCCCGACCAGGGATTGAGAATCACCAGCGTGGACACGAAACACAGTCGACTGTTCACGGTCGACAGTCAACAGCAGACCGTCGGGGCGATCAAGGGCCGGCAATCATCCGCTGCAGCCGGCTGATCCGCGGCAGTACACCCCAGAGGAAGACGAAGACGATGAGGGCAATGGCAGCGAGGGCGGCGGCGATCCCGCGGCCAGAGATCAACCGCGCCACGATGTACAGGTCCATGGCGATGCCGGCGGCGAGCGGCGCCATGCTCCAGAGCACCAGCCGGTTGCTGAGTTTGACGAAGATCTCGGTGATTTCCCGGGTACCGTGGATCCGGTGGTACGCCGCCGGCGTCATGATCAACGCGATGGCTACCGCCACCAGAGTGATCGCCGCCAGATGCAATCGCTGCTCGGCGGGCGTTACGCGGGCGTTGAAACCGTCAGAAAAAACTGCGATAAGCTGAAACCCGAAGAGTGCCTGGATGCCGGGAAGCACCATCCGGCACTCGTCGAGGAGATATTCGGCCGACTTGGCGAGTGAAAGTGCTTCGCGCTGTCCCTCAAAACCGCGCGTCAGCGGCGCGGCCCGCACAGCCGGGTGATCGTCGCCCGATATCGCGCCTTGAGCGCAATGGGAAGATTCGCTGCGCACGCAGCGCTGTTCATCGAAGCCAGGACCGCGGGACCGGCATGCGGCGCCGCAACCGGCCTCGCCCGCGGCGCGGCGACGATGGCGCGAACTGAAGCGGGCGCGGTGGGGCTGAACTGGAATCCACCGGATACCAGCACCGGCGTCGCGCTGATGGTGCTGCCGCCCGAGACGCCCGTCGTCGCGGCGCCGAGTTCCTTCCAGTCGTTGTCGCCCCAGCACCAGGCCTCTCCACCGGCCGTGACGCCGCAAGTGTGACTGCTCCCGGCGTTGATGCTGGCAAATCGCACCGATCCCGCGACCATCACCGGCACATTCGAATTGGCCGTAGTCCCGTCGCCGAGGAGGCCGCCCCAGTTGTATCCCCAGCACCACCCTTCACCGGCTGTGGTGAGGCCGCAGGTATGATCCCCCGCGGCGCTCAGCGCCGCGAAGACGTGATTGCCGCTCACGCGTACCGGCATGGTGCTGAAGTAACTGGCGAGGCCAGCCCCCAGGAAGCCGGCACCGTCTTGCGCGTAGTTGAGCCCCCAGCAGAACGCTTCTCCAGCCGGCGTGAGACCGCAGGTGTGACTCTGGCCGGCCACGATGCTGATGAATGAGAACCCGCCACTGACCGCGACCGGACTCAGACTCGCGGCGCCGGCATTGCCGAGCTGACCGTAATCGTTGCGCGCACCCCAGCACCAGGCGGAGCCGTCCGCCTCGAGGCCGCAGGTGTGCTCACTTGCGGTCGCGATCGCGGCAAAGCTGAAACCGTTCGCCTCGTGTATCGGCTGGGCCGCCGCGGATTGTCCGGAGGTAAAGCCCCAGCACCAGACGCTGCCGGCCGGCGTCAGTCCGCAGCTCCGCGTCTGGTCAATGGTCAGCTGGCTGAAGGTCTGGCCACCGGCGACAGCGACGGGAACGGCGCCCGAGATCCCGCTCGATCCGCTGCCGAGATATGGGCCAATGCCCCAGCACCACGCCGCACCAGCCGCCGTGAGCGCGCAGCTGTGCCAGGTCCCGGCGGCAAATTGATTGAAGGCCATGCCCCCGCTGACGGACGTCGGGATGTAACTGCTGAGCGGATGACCGTCGCCGAGCTCACCGTCTCCGTTGTCTCCCCAGCACCATGCTGCGCCATCATTGGCGAGGCCGCACCCTGACAATGCGCCGGCCTGGATCGCCGCGAAGGTGATGCTTCCGCTGACCGGCACCGGCGTCGCGCTCGACGTGGTGGTGCCGTCGCCCAGCTCGCCCGAAGAATTGTCGCCCCAGCAAAACGCCTTGCCGGCGCTCGTCAGGCCGCAGGTGCCTCGGTTGCCGGCATCGATGCTCGCGAAAGCAAGACCGCCCGGCACGGCAGCCGGCGTGGGGCCGCTGCCGCTTCCCCAACACCACGCCGCACCACCAGCATCCAGCGCGCAGGTCTGATTCATCCCGCCGCTGATGATC
This sequence comes from Gemmatimonadales bacterium, assembly GCA_036493755.1. Taxonomy (GTDB): domain Bacteria; phylum Gemmatimonadota; class Gemmatimonadetes; order Gemmatimonadales; family JACORV01; genus DASXPG01. The sequence goes on along the minus strand of DASXPG010000028.1, from coordinate 61,194 downwards.
GTGAACTGGTGTCCGCCGCTGACCGCGACCGGCTGGGGGCGATCGGTGGTGGACCCATCGCCGAGCTGACCGACAAAGTTGCTTCCCCAGCACCACGCCGCGCCCGCGGCCGTGAGTCCGCAGCTGTGCCAGCCGCCGGATGCGAGGCTGGTGAATACCGGCGCGCCAGTCACGCGCACGGGCCGGCCCGTGGTGTCGCCGAGAATTCCCCAGCACCAGGCGGCGCCGGCCGTATCGAGTCCGCAAACATGCTTGGCGCCCGCCCCCAGGGCACTGAAGGTGATGCCACCGTTCACGGCCACGGGAGTCGAGCTCCCGGTATAGGTGCGGCCGTTGCCCAATTCATTGTCGTCGTTCGTGCCCCAGCAGTACGCGGCGCCGCTCACCGTCAGGCCGCAGGCGTCGGATCGCGCCAGCGTCAGCGATGAAAATGAGAGCCCGCCCGGAACCAGCACCGGCGCGGAGGTGAACCGATCGCTGGAACCCGCCAGTGGCTCTCCCCAGCACCACGCCGCTCCCGCGCTCGTCAGGCCGCACGACTGGACGTTGCCGGTGATGCCGTCCTCCTGGCTGATCTCCATCAGGCGCGCGGTCTCGATGGAGGCGAAGTGCAGCCCGCCGCTCACCGCGATCGGCGAGAGGCTGGAGAAGGGACGGTTATCGCCGAGCATGCCCGCCAGATCATCGCCCCAGCAGCGCGGGCCGGAGGTGCTGGCGGCGCAGGTCACGAATTCTCCCGCGGCCAGAGCCGCCGGCGGTTGCGCGCTCATTGGTGCGATCACGGGAAACGCGGCGCTCGTCGCGGAGGTGCGGCCGGTCGCTGTCGCGCTCAGAGTGTAGCCAGCGCCGGCCTGGTTGATGCGCAGATCGCTGAAGCTGGCCACGCCGAGAGCCGCGACGGCGCTCGCCGTCGCGATGGAACTGCCTGAGGCGTCATGCACGGTGACTTGCACGGTGTCGTTGGCGTACACCAATGACCCCGATGGATCGAGCAACGCGACCTGGACCGGCGCGAGGGCGAAGCCGGTCGCGGCGCGCAGCGGCATGGCCTGGAATGCCAGCCGCGAAGCGGTGCCGACGTACGGAACGACGATCAGCCGATCGCTGGTCGTCACGAACTTGCGGGTCACGGAGGCGATCAGGTGATAGTTGCTGTCGGGTTTGTCGATGTGGAGGTTGGTGAACGTCGCCACACCCGCGACGGCGACCACCGTGGTGCCGCCGGAGAAGAGAGCGGCCTGCGGGTTGTAAGCGAGCGTCATCGTCACCGTGTCGCTCGCCGTTGCAACGACATTCCCCCAGCCGTCCTCTTCGCGTACGATCACACTGGGGAGCGCGGCACCGGTGCTGGCACCGCCGGGAAATGAGTCGAAGACCAGTCGCGACAAGGGTCCCGGAGCCAGGGTGAAAGCGGTGCTCGTCGCATCAGACAGGTTGTCGCTCGTGGCGATGAGCGCGTACGCACCCGCTTTGCCGTCCAGATCCAGATTCGTGAAGGTCGCGATCCCGCCGACAGCATCCGCGCTGCGGTCCCCCGACAAGCTGGCGCCGCTGGACGCCGCAATGCCGAGGGTAACGCGATTGGTGGCTGCGGTGACCACCGCTCCACCGGCGTCGACAATCGCCACCTGAATCGAAGGTGCGATGGACACGCCGGACTGGGCATCAGCCGGCTGGACCTGGAACTCGAGCTTGGCGGGAAATCCCGGAGGCCCGATTGGCGTCGCATCCGTCGCCGGCCGGCATCCGGAAAGACCTGCCAGCGCGAGACCCGCGGCACCGAGGAAACGAAAGAGGGGACGGCCCATCACAGGCCGTCAGGTCGGCAAATACTGCGCCGGAAGTCTTCGCTAGCGAATGAGGCTCATTGCCCAGAATTGGTGCATTGCGAGCGATTGGGGGCCGCAAATCGGTTATGGCGGGAGCGTGTGGGAATCGAACCCACCAAACTTCGCGGAGCGAAGTCCAGCCAGTTTTGAAGACTGGTCAGACCACCAGGCCCGATCCGCCCCCGGGCTACTTTAAGCCGATTCTCTGAAGAATAGCGGCAAAGCGTTCGTCGTCGCGCAGTCCGTCGAAGGTGGGATTCACCGCGAGCCAAGCCGCGTCGGCGGAGCGTGCATCGACCGCGCGCTCCAGCCACGTGATCGCTTGGTCCTTGTTGCCCAGGCCCAGTTGAATCTGCCCAAAGAGCGCCGGTGAGACGTATTCCCCGGCGAGCGCGCGACGCTCCAGCTCTTCGCGCAAATCGTCGGCGTCCTTGCGACGTCCGATCAACGCCCTGGCCCGCGCCAGCGCGGCCACCGCTTCGGTGCTGCGCTCGGTGTGCGCAATGGCCAGCTCGAACGCATCGGCGGCTTCGCCGAGGCGGCCGGCATACTCGAGGACGCGCCCCAGGAAGAAATGCGCGACGCCAAAACTCTTGTCGAGCTCGATCGCTTCGCGCAGCACCTCTTCCGCCCGCTCGGCGTCGCGCGCGAAGAGCCAGACCAGCCCCACGCTGATCCGCACCGCCAGCGACAACGGGTCAAGCTTGCGCGCATTTTCGAGCTGCTCCAGCGCATCCTGGAAGCGGCCCCGCGGCGCGAGACAGTTCATCGCATACCACTGCTTGGCCGTCGGGTACTGCGGATTGAGCGCGATGGCGCGGCGGAAGTCGGCATCCGAAGCATCCCACTCCCAGCCATACATCGCCCGCACGCAACCGCGCGTCGTCAGCGCCTCGGCGAGCGTCGCGTCGAGAGCCAAGGCGACCCGCGCCGCATGCTCGGCCTCACGCATCACCGTCGCGGTCGAGCGCATCCCGTACACGCCGAGGATGAGATAGCTATCGGCGAGACCAGCATGGGCCCGCGCGAACGACGGCTCGCCCTCGATGGCGCGATGAAAGCAGTCGATGCTCTTCTCCAGCTCGCTCGCCGTCCGGCGATTCCAGTGGAAGCGACCCTTCAGAAACTGGTCGTAGGCCTCGGAGCTGACCGACACCCGCCCGTGGATTTCTTCGGGAGTGTCGCCCTGCACCAGGCGAACGGTGACGTTCCGAATGATCTCGTCGCGGACGCTGCCCACCTCGTCGAGCCGCCGGTCGAAGTCGTCCGACCAGATTGTGCCGCCGTCGCCGGCCGACAGCAGCTCGGCCGAAATGCGCACCTTCTCGCCGATGCGCTGCGCCTCGCCCCGCAGGAGGTGGGTCACGCCGAGCTTGCGGCCGATTTCGCGGCTGTCGGTGCGGCCCTTGAAGGCGAACGCCGACGCGCGTGCCACGACGTCGAGTCCATCCACCGCGGCCAGGATATTGGTTAGCTCTTCGCTGATGCCGTCGCTGAAGAATTCGTCGGCCGGATCGCCGCTGACGTTTGCAAGGGGCATGACCGCGACCGACGCCCGGCGGGTGACGCGCACCGGCACGGTGCTCCGCCCATGCCGCGCCGCTTCGATTTCATCCAGCGCCTCCGCCAGCTCCGCGGCGCTGCCGTAGCGCGCATCGGGACTGTGGTCCAGAACTTTGGCAAGCAGCGTCGTCAGCGCCGGCGACACCACGCCGCCGATGATCTCGGCGATTTCGGGGAGCGGATCGACCAGCTTCTGCGCGGTGATGGCCAGCATGTCGCCGCCGACGTAGGGCGGCTGGCCGGCGAGCATTTCGTACAGCACGATACCGATCGAGTACTGGTCGGTGCGTCCGTCGATGCGCCCATCGGCCAGCGCCTGCTCGGGACTCATGTAGACCGGCGTGCCGATCGACACTCCCGCCGCTTCGGCCGGCCGGCCATCACGCTGGGCCAGTGCGATGCCGAAGTCGGCCAGCATCGGCTCGTTCTCGAGGATGAGGATGTTCTCGGGCTTGATGTCGCGGTGGATGATGCCGCGCCGGTGGGCATAGTCCAGCGCCATGGCCACGCCGCGGGCCAGCCGCAGCGCCTCGCCTAACGGGAGCCGGCGCTCGCGCACCAGCCGGTCGCGCAGCGATTCCCCCTCGACGAAGGGCATCACGTAATACAGCAGCGCGCCGGCGGCGCCCGAGTCGTGCAGCGGAAGGATGTGTGGATGGGTCAGCGCCGCGAGGATTTCGATCTCGCGCAGGAAGAGATCGGCTCCCATCGCGGCGGCGATATCGGGCCGCAGTACTTTCACCGCGACCGGCCGGTGGTGGCGCATGTCCTTGGCGCGGTAGACCCACGCCATCCCGCCGCTCCCCAATTCCTTCTCGACCTGGTAGCGGCCCGCGAGCGACTCCTTCAGGCTGCCGAGCACGTCGATCGCGACGTTCGGCGAAGTCACCTAGCCGGCTCCTTCGAGCCGAACGAAATACGCGCGGACCAAAGCATCGACGGGCGCGACGAGATAGGTCATCGCCAGGGTCCGATACACCGCGCCACGGCTGATCTTGATCTTGCGCTCGCCGCCCAGCAGCGCCGGTTCGCGCCGCGCCAGCCGCAGGGTGCGCGCCGCGAAGTAGAGCGACGTCAGGCAGAAGAGCCGGATGCGATACTGCCGGCGCGGCAGCGTGGTGCAGTAGTCGAGGGCCGACGCGAGGTGCCGCCGGGCCCGCGCGATCAGCGGCTGCATCACCCGCCCCGCCAATCCATCGCGCGCCGCCGCCGGCAGATCCTCCGGCTTGATGCCGCTGGTCTCGAACAGCTCGCGCGGCACGAAGCTCACGCCCCGCCCGCGGTCATCGGCCACGTCCTTCACGATGTTGGTCATCTGGAGACCGAGGCCGAAGCTGGTTGCGAGGGATTCAAGGCGCTGGTACTGCGCCTCGGTCATCTCGCCATCGTGCAGCCGGAAGAGCGCCGTCAGCAGGTGACCCACGGTCCCGGCGACGAAATAGCAGTAGCGCTCCAGCTCCTCGACGCTGGCCAGCATCTGGAGCCGGCCCGAGCCTTCGCTGCCGCCCGCGGCGACGAACGATGCCATGCCGGTGCACATCTCCTGCACCCAGGGCCGGATCGCCGCGCGTTGCGCTCCAGGCAGACGACGAAATTCGCGCAGCACGATGTCGGCTTCGCGGGCCAGCGTCTCTTCGTCGGACGTACCGGCGAATGCCGCGTGCAGCGCCGCGGCATCGGGACCGTCGTCGTCGAGGCAAGTCCGGAAGTGTTCGAGCAACGACACCTTCAACGCCACCGGCAAGAGGGTCGAGTCTTCGATGGTGTCGGCGACGCGGCACAGGAGGTACGCGACCAGCACCGGATACTCGAGGCCCGGCGGCAGCAGCCGGATGGTGAGCGCGAAGGTGCGCGACACACCGGGCAACATGCGCTCGCAGAAGGCGCGGTCGGTCGAGGTGTCGTTCACGCCGGTCCCCGCTGATCGGCCACGATGAGCCGGAGCGCATGCCGCATCGCCGCGCCCAGCAAGGGGGCCGGGTGCGCATTCAGGAATGGTTCGGGCGGATCGACGTAGAGCCAGAACACCTCCATGCACTCCTCGTCGCTGAGCTCGTTGATCCAGGCCGTGTCGGGCGTCCCGGGAAACACCGTTACTGCCATTGCATGGCCCCCCGCTCGGCCCACGTCAACAGCGAGAAGATACCCCACAGCTCGTATGCGCCGACGACGTCACCCTGCTGGACCTGTTGCCAGCGCCTGCGAAGAGCCGGCGCGAACACCGCGGGACAATCCTCGGCCATCGCCAGTTTGCCCTCAACCCACGACGAGGACTGCACCAGCCACCGTACAACCGGCACCGAGAAGCCGACCTTCACACGCCGGTCGAGGATCGCGTCCGGTACCAAGCCGCGCATTGCCTCGCGCAAGATGAACTTGGACTTCCCGCTCTCCGAAACGAGGAATTCCTCCGGCAACGCCGAGGCGAAGCGCAGCAGGCGCGGCGCGAGAAACGGTACGCGGCTCTCCATGGACAGGGCCATCCCGCTGCGATCCTCGAAGCGCATGAGATCCTGAAGGTGCGTGCTCGTCAGGGTGTATTCCAGGAATTCCCGCAGCACGTCATCGCCGGCCGGAGACCATTGCCTGACGGGCGGCACGCCCTGCCCCGTGAACCAACCGGTGTTGAGCCAGTCGGGCACACTGGTCGCCCGCCCGGCATGGCGGACCGCCCGATAGGCGTCGGCCACCAGCGGCGGCAGCGCGAGCGCAAGGCTGGTTCGCATCAACGAGAGCCGCGGCGTTTGCCATCGTTGCGCTGCCGAGCCGATGAGGCGGCCCGCGTCCATCCAGCGGCCCTGGCGCCAGAGCGAGGCGGCGCGGGCGGTCGCGAACCGCTGGTACCCCGCGAAGAGCTCGTCCGCGCCCTGGCCCCCGAGGATCACCTTGACGCCGTCCTCGCGGGCGCGCTCCAATACCCGGTACTGCACGTACACGACCGGGCTGAAGAACGGCTCCTGCTGGATGTCCATGAACTGGTCCCAGTCCCGCACCAGCTCTTCCGGTTCGACACGGACAGCATGACGTGTCGCGCGATTCGCTGCCGTCACGCACACCTGATAGATGCTCTCGTTGAGCATCGGGTCATCGTCGATATAGCTGTACGTTCGCAGATCGGCATCGGCACCGAGCACCTGGCGCGCGATCGTCAGGACCGAGGATGAATCCAGGCCGCCGGACAGCAAGAAGCCGAGCGGCACGTCGCTGCGCAGGTGACTGCGAACGCTGTCCGTCAGCAGATCCCGAAGCTCGTCCACGGCCGACGCGAAACTCACGGGGCGGCTTTCTTCGGTGCCGTACTCCCAGTAACGCGTTAGCGCAGGAACGCCCGGCTGCCGCAGCGAGACGGTGAGATAGTGACCCGGCGGCACCTGCTGAACGTCCTCCAGCAGTGTCGCGTCGCCGCGACCGGTAAAGCGCTCGACCAGGTAATCTCTCAAGCGTGTTGGATTGACGCGCGAGCCGACGGTCCGCAACTCGCGAATCGCCTTGATCTCGGAAGCGAACACGATGGCGTCCGGGAGCGTGACGTGAAAGAACAACGGCTTGATCCCGGCGGGGTCGCGTGCCAGCGTCAGCCGTTGCTCGACACGATCGAGTATGGCAAAAGCAAACATCCCGTCCAGGCGCGGCAAGGCATCCGTACCCCACGCGGCCCAGGCGTGGAGCAGAACTTCGGTGTCGCTGCTCGACACGAAGCGATGCCCGGCCGTTTCGAGGTCGGAGCGTAGCTCGCGGTAGTTGTAGATCTCGCCGTTGTACGTGATGGAGTACCGGCCGTCAGCCGTCGTCATGGGCTGATGGCCACCAGGCGAGAGATCGATGATGCGGAGCCTGCGATTGCCGAGCCCGACGAGCGGGCCGCGGTCAGGGGTGGTGGGGTGGGTCAGCCAACCTTCATCGTCGGGTCCGCGGTGCTGGAGAACTCCCAGCGCGCGTCGGAGCCGATTTACATCATCGGCATCGGGCGATGCGCTCGCGAAACCCGCTATTCCGCACACGGCATCACGACTCCCCGCGACGCCGGGCAGCGGACAGGTCCGCGGCGACCCGGATTTCCCGATCCTGAAAACCGGCCTCTCGGCGCTCGTCCTGCGCCACCGGGTAGCGCACCTGCATGCCGCCTTCGAACACCGTGGCGAACGCGCGCGCGGCCCGGGTGATCGCCGCTGCCATGCGCAACACGGTGCGCGGATCGCGCTCGACCTCGCGCCGGATCCAGGCGTTGGCAAACCCGACATGCACGATTTCGTCCGCTTGCTGGGCGTCGAGTACGTCGGCGAGAGCATGGTCGCCGTCCTTCCTTGCCTCCGCGACGCCGAACGTCGCGGCATCCAGCCCATCTGCCTCGAAGGTCCGGTTCTCCACGGCGAGCCGGCCCACCAGCGAGTCGATGCGGCTCAGCACGCGGTACTGGAAGTTCAGCACCGGATATTCGCCGATGCCGATGCCACGCTCGCGCAGCAGGCGCAGGTAGAGCAGGACGTGACGGCCCTCATCGGCGCATTGGCGTGCCAGGCAGAGGCGGATCTCCCATGGCTCGTCCGGGAAGTCCACGAGACTCTGCGCGGCCTGCTCCATGACGTTGGCCTCTTCATTGGCCTGGCGATGGAGAAACTCCCGTTGGTAGGCGGGCGTGCGCGGCGGGTTATTGGCCATCTCGCCCCAGCGTTCGCGCACGGTAAAGCGCGCGTCACGCGCCTGGCCGGGACCGAACAAGGCCGGATCGAGGGGGACGACGGCTTCAGCCACGGGCCTGCTCCACGAGTGGGTGCGGAAGGATGGATCGGAATCCGGCCTGACGCAGAACCTCTTCGACCTCGGCCTCCGTGAATTCGGCTTCGAGCCGCCCGGATACGTAGACCGCCGGCGGTAGCTTGGTCGTGAGCACCAGGCCGGAGCGATTGACATCGCCGTCCGCCGGCGCGAGCCCTCGCAGAGCCTGGCGCAGCAGACGCACCGCCATCGCGACCTGGAGCAATACGGCCGGCCGTTGCTCGGTGAGGCGGCGAATCCAGCGATTGCCGTACCGGACGTGCACGATCTCGTCCGCGAGGATGCCGTCGAGCAGGTCGGCGGTGGCGTGATCACCGGCTTCGCGCCAGGTATTTCGCAGATTGCCCAGCAGGTCGATGAGTCCCGCCTCGAAAGTCCGGTTCTGGATCGCCAGCCGGCCCGCGAGGTTTTCGATCATCCCGGTAATGCCCCACTCGATATTCGCGACCGGGAATTCACCCTTGGTGCCGCCCAACTCCCGCAACCGCCGGTAGAGGAGCGCGGTGTGCCGCGCTTCGTCCGCCGCCTGGCGCGCGAGACGAAGCTTCAGGTCCCACGGCGCGTCGGCAAAATCGACCAGGGCCTGGGCCGCGATCTCGAGCGCGCCGCACTCGTTGTTCATGTGGCGATGCAGGCGCTCGCGGCGGGAAATATCCGACATCCCGGGCCACTCCTGCATCTCCGAGTCCAGCGTAACGCAGTGGAAGCAGGGCTCGCGCGCGGGGTCCTCCTGGAGCGTGACCCCTCGCACTTCCCTGGTGGCGAACGCCGTGGCGACGCTCAGGCCTCGGCCTCGGCGGCGACCGCAGGCCGGAAGTCGATCACGCGATCGAGTGACCCGAACGGTCCGCCGGATGCCGTGGATCCGGCGCCGTTCTCCAGCGACGGCCCGCCTTGAGCACTCAGGCTTTCGGCTTCGCGCCCCATGCGACCGGTGTCGAGCAGCCCGTGCCCGATGATGCGGACGGTCGGCTCGTCCATCAGCTCGTCGACCTGCGCGAGGTACGCGGTGTAGAGCCGTTCGACACCCGGGACAACGCCGTGGTAGAGTCGCCCCAGCCGCTGCGCCGTGCGCGTTGTCCTCCGCAGATCATCGAGGACGCCTTGCAATTCGGCGGTCGGCGCGCGAGAAGCGTGGAGCTGGAGACGAAGCTCCGCCGCGCGCTTGCCGAACGCGTCGGCGTGCTGCGCGAAATCCCAGAGATGGCGGCCGAACAGGACCTTGACCTCCAGCTCCGGCGTCGTCGGGACCCAGCCCGCCAGTGTTTCCATGAGATGGACATTGATGAAACGGAATGTCGCGACGGCATCGCCGCGCCCGCGAACGGACAACTCCATGATTGACCCCCGGATCAGCGTTAGGCGTCCGCGCCGCTGGCGCCGACGATGCCCAGGCCCACCAGGTCCTTCAGCGCGACCTGGACGTCACGCTCCGCGATCTTCGGGTCGACCCCGTCGAAGGCTCCCACGATCGACGCGGCCAGCTCGGCGGCGGAACACGGCCGTTCGAGGGACTCCCACAGGTGCGCAGCGGTCGCGTTCAGGATGCAGAACTTCTTCGTATTCGGATCGAAGAGGACGGTCTCGTCCTGCATCGGTGCCGCCTCGATACCGGGCGCGCGATGGTAACGCATCGTGGCTTCTCCATTGTTCATGAGCATCCAAGTTCCGTGCCCGTGAAGGCATCGTCAAGCCGATGCCGGCGGATCAATCCCGCAAAGGAAGTACGACAAGCGCGCGATCTGCCGCGCCAGCTCGGGATGTACGGCCATCAGGGCCGCGATGAGCAGCCGATGCGATGCGGCGCCCCATCGCGCCGCGAGCGTCCGTCGTGGCCGATTCCCTGGGACGATCCAGCCCGCGCCGTCATCGAAGGCAATCACGCAGCCGACGAACGCGCGCATCGGGATCGGCTCGTCGCAAAGCACCGCCCCATCGCCTTGCGTCAGGAGATGGCCCCGGCCGCCATTCCACCCTCGCGCCTTCAGCACCCGATGGGTGATGAGGATTCCCGGAGCGACGGCGAGAACCACGATCTCGCCGACGGGCACGCGGGCCGGAACCCCGCACCGCACCCGGATGCGGCAACCGTCCGGAAGCGTGGGCGACATGCTGGTCCCGCGCACCGAGCACTCAATGGTGCGCTCGGCGCGCGCGAACAGTTCGGCCGCTGTGGTCAGCAGCCGAGGGTCCTCGATTCGTGCCGCGTCAGCTCTCACACCGGCACCTGTTCTGGATTGACGGCACGAAGCACTGCACCCATCTTCGCTGCTCGGTCAGACCCGCCACGCCTCCGGCCGTGCAGGAACGTATCGTGCGGATCATCTTCGCCACAACCGGCGGACCCCTTGCACTCGACTCGCTGACGGCACTCGCGTGCGATCACCAGATCGCCGCGGTGGTGCTTCCCGAGGGCGGGTGGCGCGCACGCGCGGCTGGCATGGTACGCCGTCGTCCGGCGCTGGGCGACGATGCAGCGGCCTGGTCCGCGCAGCGAGGCATCCCGGTGATTCGCTGCGCATCGCGCCGCGATCCGCGCCTTCTTCAGGGCCTGGCGCGTCTCGCTCCGGATTTGCTCTGCGTGGCACTCTTTCCGTGGGTTCTTCCTGCCGAGGTGCTTCAGTTTCCGGCGCGAGGCGTGGTGAATCTGCATCCCTCGTTGCTGCCGCGGCATCGCGGCGCGAATCCGTTTTTCTGGACCTATTACCACGACGACCGCGAGACAGGCATCACACTCCATGTGGCGACCGCGCGCGCCGACAGCGGTCCGATCCTGGCGCAGCGTCGCTGGCCGCTGGCACGAGGCCTCCCCGTTGAGCAAGCGTACCTCCAGGCCTCGGCCGCCGGAGGCGATCTCTTCCGCATCGGACTGATTGCGCTCGCGAACGGAATCTCACCGGTGGAGCAAGACGAGACCAGCGCGACGCGCGCGCCATCGGTGCGCCCCGGCATGGCAATGGTGGCGTTCGACAGCTGGAGTGCCGAGCGGGTCTGGCATTTCCTCGCCGGGATGTGTGGACGCTTTCATGAGCCGCTGCTGGATGAACGCGGTCGCCCAGTGCAGTACCGATCGGTGCATGGATACGATGTCATGGATCCGTTGGAACGGCCGGGGATCGTGACCCGTGGAGACCACGGCTGGGAACTCTGGTGTCGCGATGGACGGGTGCACCTTTCGGCCGTGGCTGCCGGGCGGGCCGCCCCGGCGTGACCTACCTCATTGCCGCACTCGGCTTCGCCGGCTTCGTCATACTCGGTCTGATCGTGATCATCGCGGGCGGTCGCGGCGAAGCTGTAAGCCGCCGCTGGATCAATTGCTTCATCGCCTATATCCTGGGCGTCTCATTCCTGGCGGGCATTTCTCAGCGCGATCTCTGGCCGTTTTCTTACTGGCGCCTCATGCAGCGCGTCGGTCCGACCGAGGTATCCGATTCAGCATACGCCGTGGTTCAGGCCGTCGCCGTCACCAGCAATGGCGACGAATACCCCATCGACTATCGCGCCTGGGAGCCATTCACCTACGAAGAGCTGCTCACGTGGCTCATGCGAAACGTCAACTCGCTGAGCGGTCCCGCGCGCGACAGCGTCGGCGCGTTCCTGCTTAAAAAAACCGAATCGGCGCGGCTCGCGGCTCGCGCCGGGCAGTGGCCCGGCGTGGTGACCCGGAGACTCCGCGATCTCGCGGCGCCCAGTCACCTTCTCCTCGCCCGACGCTGGCAAAACCGCGACGACGTTCCCAATACCGCGTTCGTCGGCATTCGCCTCTATTGGGAGCACTGGAACGTCGAGACGCGGGCGCGCGATCCAGCTGCGATGCGGCGGACTATCCTCTACACATTCCCAGCGCAACAATGATGAATCGGCTGGTAGAACGGATGCGCCGGCTGTGGGATGAATTCTGGTTCGAGCCCGCGTCGCCACTGAATCTCACCTGGGTGCGGTCGCTCGTGGCGCTCCACGCGTTGTGGATGATGTTCTCCCGCAACTACGCGGCGGTGTCCGGGCTGCCGATCTTCTGGATAAGCATTCCTTCGGGTCTCCGGTGGCGCTACCTGCTCTTCCCGGGTCACCCGGTATTCGAGCAGAGCCTGCAAACGATAGCGATCATCGCCCTGGTATGCGTGGCGCTCGGCGTACTCCCGCGCGTGGCCTGCGTGGTCGCGAGCCTTCTCGTCTATCACCTCGCGCCGCTGGAAACCTTCATCTGGACACCTACGCCCTTTGCGCGCGGGCTGACGCTCACGCCGCTCATCCTGGTGGTTCTGGCCTGCGCACCGGGCGCCGGCGGCTACCAGCTCTGGCCGCGTTCGCCGGCTTCAGATCATGAGCCGTCGTGGCGATATGGCTGGCCGCTCCGGCTCACCTGGCTCTTCGTTGCCCAGATCTACCTCTTCGCCGCATTCGCGAAGGCCGAGGCAAGTGGCTGGCGGTGGAGCAGCGCCGAAAGCATTCGTCGCTGGCTACTTGTTTTCGCGCTGGACCCGAGGTGGCGTTTCCACTCGCTGGCATTCTGGCTCGCAGCGCACCCAACGCTGTGCCTGATCATCGGGATCGTGACGGTAGTGCTGGAATGGTCGGTCGTGCTGGCGGTGTTCTCGAAAATCGCCCGCGCAATCCTGCTGCCGGTGCTGCTCGCTTTCGCGGTGGGCATCATGCTCATTCTCAGCATCCACGTCGGGGAGACATGGCTGGTATTGACGTTTCTGGATGTCGATCGATTGGCGCAGAGGCTTCGGGCCTGGAAACGTCCGGGGGGGGCGTCAGGACATCAATGCGGCCTCAATAGCTTCGGCGGCGCTGGCCGGCGATGCGGAGTCCAGCACGTAACAGGGAATGTCCTCGATGAGTCGGAGCAGATCGAGGGCCAGCTGTGCGGGCCCGCGAGATGCCAGTGAGCAGGACATCGGAGTAATCAAACCGAGCATATCGGAAGTGGGTCGAGACCGTGTAAGGACCGTCCGGTCCGCGAATGCGCGCAGACAAATCAGGCCCGCCAGTGCGACCGGATACCGCGGATGACGGTCGACGGTCACGCGAATCCGCGCCGCCGGATCCGCCCCGAGCACTTCCGGCGCTCGCACCATGGCCGAGCGCGGTATCGGCACCAGTTCACGTGTCGCGGCGCGCACGGCACCGATCTCGTCTCCGTAGTAGACATGTCCCCGCCCGGCAAGCGCCAGCGCCACACTGGTCTTCCCCCGGCCGCTTGCCCCCAGCAACAGCACCCCGCGACCGCCGAGGTTCACGGCGCCCGCATGGAAGAAGAGGAACTCAGGCTGGAGGGCGAGGACGAGGTTGACCACCAGGTTCGCCACCTGCCACTGCCAGCTCGAATGGCGATCGGCAAGCACCCAGTCGCAACTGATCGATACCCCTGGGAGAGTTGCGAGTGGTGCGCGAAACCGCTGCCATTGCTCCGCGGGGACTGCCTCTTGATAGCCCGTGCGTGTCACCAGTGCGGCCAGAGAGTTCACTGGCTTCCCGAGTGACGAGATCCCTACGATTACCGGCAGGTCCGATTGACCGGAGATGAGGACACAATCGAGCACCGTCGCGCCGGGCGGCGGGGAATCCGACGCCAGCGCGCCATACAACTCGTGGAACCGTTCGAGAAAAGGTGGGTCATCCGCGGACAGAGCGAGAAACGCGTCCGCAAACCGATACCAGCGGCGCCCGACTGCCTGACGCGCAAAGCACGCCAGCTCATCGTGCGAAGGAATTACAGCGTGGACGGCCGGATCAGCCCCACCAGCTGGTGCCGGCACTGGTGATCTGGAACTGGGCCAGCATTTCGCTCTCATCGAGCACTTTGACTGTTGGCGGCTCGTACGGGCGCTTCTGGGCGTCGGGACGCATGGCTCTCCCTGGAAACAGGACGGATGACTGTGCGCGGCAACAAGAAGGTGATGCGCGGGGCTCGATGCGTCAATGCTCCAGGTTATAGCGGCGGCGCAGGCTCTACAGCCGCGGCCGACGTGGGGGCATCGAGCCGCAGGCCGGATCGCGCGAGCACCAGGAACGGACCAACCGTTTGCGCGGCCAACGATTCCGGCATCACCGTCCCCTCGATACCGTACTGCGCAGGTCTGACGGCATCGGCCGCGGCGGTCCCGAAGATATAGTCCCAGACGCTCAGCATCGGACCGAAATTGCGGTTGAAATGCCGGGGATCGCTGGAGTGGTGGATGGAGTGGAACACCGGGCTTACGACCAGCCGGTACAACGGCCCGAATCCCCAATCCAGCTGGGCATGCTGAAGCGACTCGAGCAGCTGTGCCGTCATGAACCAGGGGACCCACGACTTGGTCGAGAGGCCCAGCACGAATGCCAGCGGCAGATAGAACACCAGGCTGTTGAGCGTGTATTCGACCGGATGTCGGCGATTCTGGCTGAAGGTGTTCAGCGATTGCGCGGCGTGGTGAACACGATGAAATGCCCACAATGCCGGTACGCGGTGCTGCAGCCGGTGAAACCAGTAAAAAAGGAAGTCACCGACCAGCCAGTATAAAGGGACCGAGACAATCATCGGCACGTCACGTAGCAGCCCCAATTGCAGAAATGCGAGCTGCCGCTGGAACAGATTGACGAGCAACGCCCACACGAACACGGCGTAAAGACCGCCCCGGTAGAAGAGCGCGTACAGCACATCGTTCATGAAGGCGCGGGAGCGCAGCAGGCCGGCGCGCCCACCTCGGCGGGTCTCCAGCCACAGTACCAGCAGCGAGAAGACCAGGTACATGAGGAACGCGTAGCCGGTGGCCTGTGCCAGCACCGCCAGGCCCGCCCGATGCGCCAGATCCGAGAGCCGATCCATCACCGCTTAGTCTCCCGGCAGCGGCAAGGAATGTCAAATGGCCGACCATTGCCGATGGCCGCCCGTCACGATAATCTGTACGGTTGATCCGCTTACTTTAATGATTGAGGCCGCGATTCCAGGAATCGTTTCGTGACGACCCAGACCGTCGCCTGCGCGCAGTGTGGCCACCCCGTCGATCCGGGGGCCAAGTTTTGCGCAACCTGCGGCAACAACGTGTCCCGGATCCAGGACCACCTCGAAACGAAGCAGGTCGCTCCCAGCGCCACCCAGGCGATGCATGACGCCCTCCTGGAACGCCTCCGGGATGCCACCGCCGGCGAATACGAGATCCTGACCGAGCTGGGCCGCGGCGGCATGGCCACCGTCTACCTCGGCCACGAGCTCCAGCTCTCCCGCAAAGTCGCCATCAAGGTCATGCTCCCCTCGCTCCTCGAAGGCGAAGGGATGATCGACCGCTTCAAGCTCGAAGCCCGCACCGCCGCGCAGCTCAGCCACCCGCACATCATCCCGATCTTCGCGGTCCGCGATACCGAAGACCTGCTCTTTTTCATCATGAAGTTCGTCGAGGGGCGGCCCCTCGATTCGATCGTCAAGGAGCTCGGCCCGCTGCCGCCCCGGATGGTGCAGTCGATCATCTCCAAGGTTGGCGACGCGCTGGGCTACGCCCACCGCCGCGGCGTGGTCCACCGCGACATCAAGCCCGCCAACCTGATGATCGACGTCGAAGGCCAGCCGGTGGTCACCGACTTCGGCATCGCCAAGGTCTCCGAGGCGCGCGGCCTCACCATGACCGGCGCGACGGTGGGGACGCCCCATTACATGAGTCCCGAGCAGTGCACCGCCGGCAAGATCACCGGCGCCTCCGACCAGTACTCGTTAGGCGTCGTGACCTACGAAATGCTGAGCGGGCACCTGCCCTTCCAGGGCGACAGCATCGTCAGCCTGCTCTACAAGCACGTCCACGAGCCGCCGCCACCCTTCCGTGACCAGCATCCCGAGGTCCCGGCCGAGCTGCACGACGCGGTCATGAAGATGCTGGCCAAGGAGCCGGAAGACCGCTTCCCCACCCTGGAAGCCGCGGTCGAGGCCATCGGTACGGTAAACCTGGCGTTCGACGATCCGCTGCGGATGCGGCTGATGAAAATGGCCAGGGAAGGCGTGAATCCGCTGATCCTCAAGCGGATCAGCACGCCGCTCAGTCCGACGCCCATTCGCTCCCGGACCATGAAAAAGACGGCCGCGGCTTCCCGCTCGGCCGCCGCCGCGGCCGCCGGAGCGGCCACGATTCGTACCAGCGCGTCAAAAGCCCTCGCGGCGGGCCAGTCAAAGAAGTCGCCCACCGCGATGTACGGCGCTGTTGCGGCGGTGGTGATCGCCGCCATCGGTGTTGTGGCGTGGCATCCCTGGTCGCGCGGCGCCGTCACGGCACCCCCTGCGGCGGCGAGCACGGCGCACGTGTCGGCCATCCTGGTGGACCCGGCCGCCGGCGCCCTCGACGTCGGCGCCACGCTCCAGCTCAGCGCCACCCCTCGCGATTCGGCCGGCGGCTCCGTGAGCACGCCCGTGACGTGGATCAGCGCCGATCCCGCCATCGCGACCATCAACGGCGCCGGCCTGGTCAGCGGCAAGGCGCCGGGAATCGCGCGCATCATGGTCGCCTCGGGCGGTCTCCAGACCAATACGCAGATCACCGTCACCGCGCCCCTTCCCGTCGCCGGCAGCGCCCCCGCCGGCCCCGCGTCGCGGATTCTCGTCCAGGGTGCGCCTCCTTCGCTCACCGTTGGCGGCTCGGCGCAGCTGCGCGGTACGCCGGTGGATACCCGCGGCGCGCGCTCCAGCGACGGCAACGTGAACTGGTCGAGCAGCGCGCCGAACGTGGCAACGGTCACGCGGGCGGGCCTGATTACCGCCCACGCGCCGGGAAGCGTGATCATCACCGCGCGGGCCGGCTCGATCAGCCAACAGTCGAACATCCAGGTGGTCGCGGCCGCGGCGGCGAATCCGCCGCCCGCGCCCCAGGCGCAGGTCGTCGCCGCGGCGCCGACATCAGCACCCGCACCGGCTGCCGCCCCACTCGCCGCGCCGGCCCCGGCTCCCGCGCCGCCGCCGCCCCCGCCGGCCGCCGCGGCGGTGAATCCCCGCGATGCCATCGCGTCGGTAGTGCAGGCCTACGCGCGAGCCCTCGAGTCCCGTCAGGTTTCCGAGGTGCGGAAGGTGTATCCCGGCATGTCGTCGGCGCAGGAAGACCAGGTCGCCGGCACGCTGCGAACCCTCGAGCAACTTCACGTACAGCTGGCGGTATCGGGCCTCGATATCCAGGGCGATGCCGCGAACGCCACGGTAAGCGGCGAATACCAGTTCTACAGCCAGGAGAATCGCCGCACCGAGCATCTGCCGGTGCACTTCCAGGCCTCATTCGAGCACAGCGCAGCCGGCTGGCTCATCAAATCGATGCGATGATGACGACAAATTTTTCGCAGACCACGCGATCGATCCTGGGCGCCCTCGCCGCTGTTCTCCTCATCGCCGGTTGCGCCGATCTCAGCATCCCGCAGCTCGCCGCGGTGAAAAGCGTCCTGGTCTCCCCCGACACCGTCGCGCTGCGCGTCGGCGATACCGTCCGGGTGAAGGCGGCCCCGCTCGATTCTCTCTCGACCCTCGAGAGCCAGCGTCTGGTCACGTGGACCTCGTCCGCATCAGGGGTCGCAACGGTCGACACCGGTGGCCTGGTGCACGCGGTCGCACCGGGGACCACGACCATCGGTGCCGCGGTGGGCACTGTCTCGGGCCATTCGGTCATCATCGTGACCGGCGCGCCGGCGACGCTCACCATCACCGGCGGCAACACCCAGAGCGCGGCCGTCAACTCGGCCGTCGCGGCAGCCCCGACGGTGGAGGTTCTGGACGCGCAGAGCAATCCGGTAGCGAACGTTACCGTGACCTTCGCGGTGACCGGCAATGGCGGGCAGGTCAATCCGCCGACCGCCGTGACCGGCTTCGACGGCAAGGCGTCGACCGCCTGGACCCTCGGGCCCTTCCATGGCGCCGACTCGATGACGGCGACGATCGCCGGAAGCGGCGTCACCGGGAATCCCGCCGTCTTCACCGCGACCGGCACTGTCGGCGCGCCGAGCGCCTCGATGTCGACCGTCACTGCCTCACCCTCGGCGATCGCGCCGAGCAGCGGTTCATCCATCGCGACCATCACGGTGACGGTGCGCGATTCGGCCGGCAGCACCATCAGCGGCGCGACCGTGACCCTGACCGCGACTGGGACGGGCAATACCTTGAGCCAGCCGCCCGACACCACCGACACCGGCGGCCAGGCGACCGGCGCGATCAGCTCGACCTTCGCCGAGGGGAAGGTGATCACGGCCAAGGTCAACGGAACGGTCATCCTGGTCCAGAAAGACACCGTCAACGTCTCGAACGCGACCGCGACCCAGATCGGCGTCAGCACGCACACCGTCGCCGTGGCGAATGCGAGCTTCTCGACCCAGCCGACTGTCGACATCCGCGACGGATTCGGCAACCGGGTGCCGGGTGCGACCAACCCGGTGACGGTTACGCTGATTTCGGGGAATGGGACGCTGAGCGGCTCGCCGACCACGGTCAATGCGGTTGCCGGACGCGCCACCTTCAGCGGCCTGCTGATCAAAGGGACTCGAGTTTCGACCGATACCCTCGGCGCCGGGATGCAGATCCTGCAGTTCTCTTCACCCGGGTTCACATCGGTGACCGACACCGTGCAGGTGGGTGTGTCGTTCAGCTACAACATCGCCGATATCGTCACCCGGAACTGCAATACCTGCCACAGCTTCAACTATGGCACCCTGGTGAACGCGTCGACGACCGGCGGGTTCTCCTGTCCGGGACTGGTGCGCATCGTGGCCAACGACACGCTGAACAGCTTCGCCTACGCCAAGATCAAGACCGCCACGCCATCGTGCGGCGCCGTGATGCCGACGTCGGGGCTGATGTCGGCGAACCAGATCCACCTGGTCCGCGACTGGATTCTGCAGGGCGCGCCGAACAACTAGAAAGAAAAGGGCCGAACCCGAAGGTCCGGCCCGAGCAGGCCCCCGCCCGCTCCAAGTACTTGTCGAGCCCTCAGGCAGTCAAGCAGTCCAGCCGCTTAGAAGCTGAACTCCAATCCACCAGTCCAGATAAAATCGGGCTGCAGGCTGCCGTGATGCAGCGGCACGATCACGTTGGTCATGATCACCGCGCCGCGCCGCATGTTGAATTTCAGCCCCAATGATGCATCGAACCGGTTCTCCGCGCGAGTCGGGATCGACGTCGAAGGAACCTCGCGCTGCACCGGAGACACGAAGTCGATCGGCCCGGGGAGCTGGACCTTCGGCGGACCGATAGGCCACTCGGTAATGAGATCGAAGGCCAGCGTCGACCAGGGCGTCATCAGGTTGTCGAATCCCGCCGTCGCCAGCACCGCGTCGTTCTCCAGCGAACCGCTACGCAGCGCGTACCCACCGTTCATGTGTATCGCGAAGGCGCCGAACTGCTCGGCATACACCGCGAGGGCGCGCACGCTGGTGTTGCCGGAGCCGAGCAGGTTGTCGGTGCTGCCGCTCGGCAAGTGCACTTCACCGAGCAGCGCGACCCCCGCTTTGTTGTTCTGGCTCAGGTTCACCTTGACCCGTACCACGGCGTCGCCGATTCCGGAGGCGTCGCTGTTGACGGTCTTGGACGCGTTCAGGACCGGGGCCGAATCGGTGCCGGCGAAATGGTGCGGCGTGGGGAAGCTGAAGGGATCGATGCGCGCGGTGCTCGCGCCGTGGAGGCTGAGCCGCTCGAAGGGGAGCGCGATACCGATGTCGATGAAGTCGGCGACTCCGTACGTCATGAAGACCGAAGCGATCGTGGCGTTGATGTCGAGCGCCAGATTCAGCCGGATGACGTCGTTCTCGAACAAGGGATTCCCCAGCCCGGCGGGGGGGACGTCCTGGTGCGAGAAGGTGAACTCCATGTTATCGGTCGGCGTGCCATTGAGCGTCGAGTAGTGGATGGTGCTGACGTTGGTGCCGATGAAGAGCCGGCCCCGCCCCAGGGTCTGGGAGCGCTCCGCGAAAATCGGCCCCGCCGAGGTCGAGGTGCGCACCGGCAGACCGTTGACGATCGAGTAGGTGGCGCCGCTGCTGGTGGAGCTGATGGGTGCGTTGGCCGCGCTCTTCTCCACGGCGCCGGTGACGAACCCGATCACCGTCTGGTTGCCGGCCTGCACCGAGGGGATGAAGTGATTTCCGTGCGCGCTGCTCAGGTCGAGACAGAGCGGGAGTCCGCAGCTCCCGAACACGAAGAGCTGCTGGAGCTGCTCGCGCATCCCCTGGGCCTGTAGTGGTACGGCGGCCAGGGCGGCGATGACCGACAGCGTGATCGAACGACGCATGCGTTCTCCCCTCGAAAGCGGCATAAGGACGGCCGCTAAGATAGGATTTCGCCGGACCATGCGGAAGGCACCGCCTAGAGGGCGGCGACGACGTCGATTTCGACCAGCGCGTTCTTGGGGAGGGTTTTTACCGCCACCGTGGAGCGGGCCGGCTTGTGGCCGCCGAAGGCCCGGGCATAGACCTCGTTCATGGCCGGGAAGTCATCCATCGTCGCCAGGAAGACGGTGCACTTCACCACCCGCTCGAAGCTGGTGCCCGCGGCGGTGAGCACAGCCTGCAGATTTTCCATTACCCGCGCTGTCTGGACCTTTACGTCTCCGGCGACGATTTCCATCGTGGCCGGATCGAACGCGACCTGGCCCGCGGTAAACAGGAAACCGTTGGCAATGACGCCCTGGCTGTACGGGCCGATGGCCTTGGGAGCGCGATCGGTGGAGACGAACTTGAGATCTGCCATGTGATGCCCTCGTTTAGAAGAGTCCCTCGATGACGCCATCCTTCTCGCGAATCTTCTCCGCCGAGGGCGTCTTCGAGAGCCCCGGCATGGTCATGATGTCCCCGGCGAGCGCCACCACGAATCCCGCTCCCGCCGACGGATAGACGTCGCGCACCGTAATCCGGAAGCCGGTCGGGGCGCAGAGCTTGGTGGCATCGTCGGAGAAGGAATACTGGGTCTTGGCCATGCAGACCGGCGTCTGCCCCAGGCCGATCGCCTCCATCTGCTCGATGCTCTTCGACGCCGAGGCCGTGAAGTTCACGCCGTCGGCGCGATAAATCTCGCGCGCGATGGTCTCGATCTTTTCCTTGATGGGCTTGTTCACCTCGTACAGCGGATGATACGAGCCCTTCTTCGCGTCCAGTGTCTTGAGCACCGCCTCCGCCACCGCCTTGCCGCCTTCGCCACCCTTCGCCCAGACCTCGCTCAACGCCACCGGCACGCCGAGCGCGGACGCCAGCGCCTGGACTTTGGCCAGCTCGTCGTCGGTGTCGGCGCTGAATCGGTTGAGCGCCACCACCGGCGGGACGCCGAACTTGCGGACGTTCTCGACGTGTCGCGCCAGGTTGGCGAAGCCCTTCTCGACCTGCCCCACATCGGGGACGCTGAGATTCTTCTTGTCGGCGCCGCCGTGCATCTTGAGCGCCCGCACCGTCGCCACGATCACGCAGGCCTCGGGATTCAGTCCCGCGAAGCGGCACTTGATATCGAGGAATTTCTCGGCCCCCAGGTCGGCGCCGAAGCCGGCCTCGGTCACCACGTAATCGCCCAGGCGCAGCCCCAGCTTGGTTGCCATCACCGTGTTGCAGCCGTGGGCGATGTTGGCGAAGGGGCCGCCGTGGACGATCGCGGGACCGCCTTCCAGCGTCTGCACCAGGTTGGGTTGTAGCGCGTCACGCAGCAGCAGCGCCATCGCCCCGGTGCCCTTGAGATCGGCGGCCCGGATCGGCTTCTTGTCCGACGTCGTACCGATGATGATGCGCCCCAGCCGCTCCTCGAGATCGGCACGGTCGGTCGCGAGGCAGAGGATCGCCATGATCTCGCTGGCCGGCGTAATCACGAAGCGCTCTTCGCGGGTCGGCCCGTTGCCGGTGCCGCCCAGCCCGACCACGATCTGCCGCAGCGCCCGGTCGTTCATGTCCATCGTCCGCGGCCAGGTGATGCGGCGGCTGTCGATGGCGAGGGCGTTGCCCTGGTGGATGTGGTTGTCGATCAGGGCCGAGAGAAGGTTGTGGGACGAGGAAATCGCGTGGAAGTCACCGGTGAAGTGGAGGTTGATGTCCTCCATCGGCACCACCTGCGAATAGCCGCCGCCGGCCGCCCCGCCCTTCACGCCGAAGACCGGTCCCAGCGAGGGCTCCCTCAGACACACCACGGCATTCTTGCCCAGCTTCCGCAGCGCCTGGGTCAGTCCGACCGAGACCGTGGACTTTCCTTCGCCGGCGGCGGTGGGAGTGATGCCGCTGACCAGGATCAACCGCCCCTTGGGCTGTCGCTTCTCGATCGCGTCGAGGCGCACCTTCGCCTTGTACTTGCCGTAGAGCTCGAGCTCGTCGTCGGTGAGCCCCAGCTCGCGGGCGATGTCGGCGATGGGCCGCAGCTTGGCGGCCTGGGCGATGGCGATATCGGAGGGAACGTTCATGACAGCAGAAATCCGGGTTTGAGGGTCCGGGATCAGGTCTTCGCGGTCGGAGATTTTACGCGAAAGAGTCGCTCAGCGTTAGCTCTGGTGATCGACGCGATGTGCTCAAGGGTCGTGCCGCGCAGCTCGGCCAGTTTCGCCGCGGTATGGGCGACGAAGGCCGGTTCGTTGCGTTTGCCGCGATGCGGCATCGGTGCCAGGAACGGGGCATCGGTCTCGATCAGGATCTGGTCGTCGGCGAGCCGGTCGACCGCCCACCGCTCGGTCCAGTTCTTGAAGGTGATCATCCCGCTGAAAGAGACGCTCCAACCCCGGGCCAGTCCCGCCTCGAGCAGCTCCGGCCCCGACGCGAAACAGTGAAGCACGCCCTTGGCACCGGCCGGTGCCTGGCCGATCAGCTCGGCGGCATCGTGGTCGGCGTCGCGGGCATGCACGATCGCCGGCTTTCCCGTCGCCGATGCCATCACCAGGTGCCACGAGAACGAGGCGCGCTGCTGATCGCGCGGGCTGTGGTCGTAGTGGTAGTCGAGACCAGTCTCCCCGACGCCCGCCGTGGCAGAATCGGCAATCAGAAGTTGCAGCTGGCGAGCAACGGTATCAGAAAATTCGGATGCCCGGTGAGGATGAATGCCCGCGGTGGGCCAGAAACCATCGCGGCCCGCGCACAACGCGCGGGCCGCAAGAGAGGACTCGAGTCCTTCAGCGACAACGACGACTCCTTCGACACCGGCCTCCCGGGCCCGGCCGATCACCGCTTCGAGGTCGGCGGCGAAGGCGGGGTCGGCAAGGTGGCAATGCGAGTCGATCATGGTTGACGGTCAACCGTTGACGGTTGACGGACCGTTAACCCTATCGTCCTGACGGAACCTGGATGCCAAGTCCCGACGGCATTCCCCCGGCCGGAGGGCCGGCGGGCATCACCCGGGCCTTCACGCCGCGGGCATCCTTCCCCGGCCACTTCTGCTCGATGAGCAGCAGCATCGGCGAGGCGATGTAGATCGACGAGAAGGTTCCGGTGAAGATTCCGAACGCCATCACCCAGGCGAAGGGCCGGATCACTTCGCCGGCGAAGATCAGCATCGCCAGCGTGGTGGCCAGCGCCGTCCCGTGGGTCAGGATCGAGCGCGGCAGCGTCTCATTGATCGACCGGTTGAGGATGCCGGCGAGATCCTGGCGCTTGTACTTGTGCAGGTTCTCGCGGGTGCGGTCGAAGATGATGATGGTGTCGTTGAGCGAATAACCCACCACCGTCAGGATCGCCGAGACCACGATCAGCGACACCTCGAGCCTCATGTACATGATGAAGGCGAGCGTCGCCAGGATGTCGTGGGCCGTGGCCAGCGTCGCCGCGACGCCGAAGCGCCACTCGAAGCGGAAGGCCAGGTACACCATGGTCAGCGCGAAAGAGACGAGAATGGCGAGCAGGGCCAGCCGGCGCAGCTCACCGCCGACCTTGGGACCCACCGCTTCGCCGCGACCCGCGGTGTAGGTGTTCGCGCCGAAGGTCTTCGTGAGGGTCGAGTCCACGAGGGCCCGGGTCCGCTCCGCCGTGTGCTCATCGATCGTGCTGGATGACGCAGCCAGGCGGGCGCGGATCACGAATTCGTCGTTGCCGCCGAACTGCGAGATCTGGGCGCCGTTGAGGCCTACTTTGTCCAGCGCAGAACGCAGCGCGCCGACGGTCATGGCCGGCGTCCTGGCCTTGACCTGCACCAGCGTCCCGCCGGTGAACTCGATGCTGTAGTTGAGGCCCTTGAACAGGACCATCAGCATCCCGGGGATGATGATTAGCCCCGTCAGCAGGTAGGCGATGCGCCGCAGGCCGATGAAGTCGTAGTTAGCGTTGGCGAAGAGTCGTCTCATGTCAGATACTCAGCGTCTGGAGCTGGGTCTTCTTCGCCAGATACATCATGAAGAACGTCCGGACGACGAAGATCGAAGTGATCATCGAGGCAAGAATGCCCACGATGAGGGTGACCGCGAAGCCTTTGACCGGGCCAGTGCCGAACCAGAAGAGGCAGGCGGCCGTCAAAATGGTGGAGACGTTGGAGTCGACGATGGCGTTCATCGCCATGGCGAAGCCCGCGTCGATTGCCAGCCGCACCGACTTGCCGTGCACCAGCTCTTCGCGGATACGCTCGAAGATCAGCACGTTGGCGTCTACTGCGATACCGATCGACAGGATGAAGCCCGCCAGCCCCGGCAACGTCAGCGTGGTGTCGAAGGCCGCGAGCCCGCCCATGGTAAAGAGGACGTAGAAGCCGAGTGCGATGATCGACAGCACGCCGGCGAAGTGGTAGTAGCCGATCATGATGATGATGACCAGTCCGATGCCGACGAGGCCGGCAATTTCCGCATCGCGGATCGAGTCCTTGCCCAGACTCGCGCCGACGGTGCGATCCTCGACGATCATGAGCGGCGCCGGCAGCGAGCCGGCCTTCAGCACCAGGGCGAGGTCCTGCGCCTCCTGGAGGCTGGCGCTTCCCAGCTCGATTTCGCCGCGCGCACCGATCTGTCCCTTGATGACCGGCGGACGGCTCTGGACCTTGTGGTCGAGCACGATCGCCATGAAGTCGTTGACGTGGCGACCCGTCTCGCGCTCGAAGGTGCGGCCGCCGCGCCGCGACAGCTGGAATTCGACGATCGCCTGGTTGTTGGGATCGAGCCGCGCCGTCGCGTCGGTGAGGTACTCGCCGGTCATGATCGGCTTTTCCTGCAACGCATAGAGACCGCGGTAGGCCCGCGCGCCGCGCGACGTCGGGTCGGCGGCCCAGTGGAAAATGATTCCGCGCGGGATCAGCCGCTGGACCACCGGATCGTGCAGCATGCGGTCGACGATCGGGTACTTCTCTTCCAGCACCATGTACTCACCGGGCATCCCGCCGGCATTCAGCAACGATGTGAGCGGACCGTTCAGCATCGCCGTGGTGTCGGTGGCGGCGGTGTCGTGCTTGGTCGTGTCGGCCCTCGCGCCCCGCGCAGCGCGCCCCGCCTTGGCGGTATCGCGAACCGCCAGCTTGGCGGTGTCGGGATGCGACTGGCTCAGGAGGTTCTCGACCGTGGTGGGCGCGGGTGTTGCGGGCGCACGCCGCGCCGCGCCGCCGGCGCTGTCCGACAGCTGGCGGCCGACGGTAGTCTCGTTGATTCCCGCAGCCGAGAGCGCGCGATCCATCGGGCGCAGCGCCTGCGCGAAGAGGCCGTCCTTATCGGTCATTTCGAATTCGAGGAACGCCGACCGCTTGACGATCGCGCGGGCGCGTTCGGGATCGGTGATGCCGGCCAGCTCGACGACGATCCGGCAGGCACCCTGCTTCTGAATGAGCGGCTCGGAAACGCCGAACTCGTCGACGCGGGTGCGTATCACCTTCAGCGCGCGATCGATGGCGTCGGAACAGTTGGCGACCTTGCCGCCGCTCTCGTCGAGCTCCAGCGCCATGTGAATGCCGCCCTGGAGGTCGAGGCCGTACTTCAGATTGACCTCACGCACGACGGTGTCGTGCATGACCTGATCGCGGCCTTCGATGCGGGTCGTGACGGAACGGGGCCAGAGCGCCCCAATCGAGGCGACGACCAGCAAGCCGATGATGATGAGCCGGGTTCTGACGCTGTCGAACATGTTGTCGTGGTTAAGGTTGAGCGGGGTTCTGGGAGCCTTGGAAGGTAACCGGTTTCTCGGGCTTTCTCAAAGCGGCCAGTGCCGCTTGTCGGTCCGCGCCGAGTTGCAGCTTGAGCGCATCGACCGAGGCGAACTTGATCACGTCGCGCAGCCGCTTCACGAATTCCACGGTGACCGCCTTGCCATAGAGATCGCCGCTGAACTCGAAGAGGTGCGCCTCGAGCCCCCGGGCGTGCTCACCGAAGGTCGGCCGAGGGCCCAGATTTGCCATGGCGCCCCAGGTATTCCCGTCCCATACGACCTGGCAGGCGTAAACGCCGTCGGGCGGGAGCAGCTTCCGGGGACTGGGCAACGCCAGGTTGATGGTCGGGATGCCGATGGTTTTGCCCCGCCCCGCGCCCTGCTCCACCTGACCCGAGACGCTGTACCGGCGACCCAGGGCCCGGGCCGCGGTGTCGAGGTCACCGCCCGCGATGGCGCGCCGGATCAGCGTCGACGAAATCGGCCGGCCGTCGGGAAGCAAGACCGCCGGGACGACGTCTACGGCGAACCCATCCGTCGCGCCCAGCCTGCGGAGAAACTCGACGTCACCGGAACGGTCACGACCGAAGCCGTGATCGTGTCCGATCACCAGCTCCGCGATGCGAAACCGGGCCTCGAGGACCTCGCGCACGAATGCGTCGGGCGAGAGGTCACGCAGTACGGGCGTGAACGGCACGAAGGCGACTTCATCCACCGGTGACTGCGACAGGATCTGCCGCTTCTCATCCGCCAGCGTGAGCAGCTGCGGCGCGGCCTGCGGATTCACGATTTCGAGGGGATGGGGATCGAAGGTGACGAGGACGCTGCGGCGGCCCGATGCCCTGGCGCGCCGAGCGATTTCATCGAGCACTGCGCCATGCCCGCGGTGCACACCGTCGAAGGTCCCGACGGTGACGACGGTGCGATCGTCGCTCATCCGATCAGCACGACGTCGGGGTGCAGCAGCCCGAGGGACTGCTTCGCGACTCCGAGCAGCTCGGCGGCGCTGAAGACCGCGACGGGCCCATCGGGCAGCGGCGAAGGAATTTTCCGGCCCTGGGTGAACCGCTTCGCCTCCTCGGCCGGCAGCAGGACGGCGGGAAGATGGGCGACGGCTTCGGACATGGGGCGGAAATGTTTGCCGTCAACCGTCAACGGTGGACCGTCGACGGTCAACGGCAGACTGTCATCGACTTTCCAGCTCCCGATCTCCGTCCGCCTCAGCGACGCGAGATGCGCCTTCGTCCCCAGCTCGCGGCCGACGTCGCGCGCGATGGCGCGCACGTAGGTCCCCGACGAGCAGACGACGTCGACATGGACTTCGCCGCTCTGGCGGTCGAACCACTCGCAGCGCAGCCGCTCGATGACGACGCTCGCCGGCTCGAGGGCCGGCTTCTCGCCGCGCCGAACCTGCCGATACGCCCGTTCGCCGCCGATTTTCTTGGCGCTGACCGCCGGAGGCATCTGGCGGGTGCGACCCTGCACATTGCGCAGCGCCGCATCGAGTTCCGGCTGAAGCCGGCCGCGCCAGGAATCATCTGACTCGCCGACCACTGCGCCGGTTGCGTCGTCGGTCGACGTCTCGGTACCGAAGCGGACCACGCCGCTGTAGCGCTTGGGGAGCATCGAGACAAACTGGGCGAGCCGCGTCGCGCGCCCCGTGAGCACCACCAGCAATCCCGTCGCCGGTGGATCGAGCGTGCCCGCGTGCCCGACCCGTCCTTCACCCAGCGCATGGCGAACCATGGCCACGATATCGTGCGACGTCGGGCCGGCAGGTTTGTCGATAAGCAGAATCCCGTCAATCAGACTTCAGCTCTCCCGCATCACCTCCGTCACCTCCGTCACCTCCGTCACTTCCGTCACTTCGGTCACTTCCGTCACTTCCGTCACTTCCGTCACTTCCGTCACTTTCTGTCTTTGGTATCCCGGCGAGCAACCGCGCAATATGCGCCGCGTGCTCGGTCCCCTTGTCGAGGACGAACACCACCTCGGGGACGACGCGCAGCGCCATCTCGGCGCCGATACGCCGGCGCACCGCGGCCGCCGCCGCGGCGAGACCCTCTTCGGTCTGGGCCTGCTGCTCGGAACCGCCGTGTACCACGTATTGCACCGTGGCATGCTGGAGGTCGCCGGAGATCTCGACATTGGTCACGGTCACAAGGCCGATGCGCGGATCGCGCGCTTCTTCCTGGAGAAACGTCGTCACCACCTGGCGCACCTGCTCGGCGACGCGGCGGGGACGGCGGCCGGGCGGGCCGGCGCGGCGATGTTTCATTGGAGGAACATCTCGCTCGAAATGATGTGGGCCAGCGGCTCATCCTGCACGAGGTTGTCGCAGGAGGTGAGCACCTCCTCGGCATGGCGCGCGTCGCCGCTGACGACCGCAGCGGCGAGGGAAGCGCGCTGCCACACGTCCTGATGATCGACTTCGGCCGCCGACACGTTGAACCGGGCGTGCATGCGGTCCTTCAGCGACTTCACGATCCGCCGCTTGTCCTTCAGCGACTGGCAGCCCGCCAGGTGCAGCTCCCAGCGCCGAACGCCGACGATCATGGCCTACTCCTGCGCCCGGCCTCCGCCGCTCGCCTGGCCCTGCAGCGTCCGGGCGATCGACTCGATCTTGAACGACTCGATCACGTCGCCGTTCTTGAGGTCGTTGTAATTCTCGATCCCGATGCCGCACTCCAGGCCGTCCTTTACTTCCTTCACATCGTCCTTGAAGCGCTTCAGCGAGCTGAGACCGCCCTGGTAGACCTGCGTCCCGTCGCGGATCACGCGCACCTTCGCGGCCCGCTGGATCACGCCGCTGCGGACAAAGCAGCCGGCGATGACGCCGACGCCCGAGATTTTGAACAGCTGCCGCACCTCGGCCTCGCCGAGAATGGTCTCTTTCTCTTCGGGCTTGAGGAGGCCTTCGAGCGCCGCTCTCACATCCTCGACCGCTTCGTAGATCACGCGGTAGAGCTTGATGTCCACGTGCTCGCGCGCCGCGGAGGCGCGGGCGTTGCTGTCGGGCCGGACGTGGAAGCCGATGATGATGGCGTTCGACGCCTTGGCGAGCAGCACGTCGCTGTCGGTGATGGCGCCGACGCCGCGATGGACGACCTCGACCTTTACTTCGGCGGTCGAGAGCTGGGCCAGCGAGTCGGCGAGCGCTTCCGCCGGGCCGCCCTGGTCGGCCTTGATGATGAGCGCGAGCTTGCCGACTTCACCCTCGGCGCGCTGCGCGAAGAATTCTTCCAGCGTGACGCCGGCGCGGCTGGTGCGCCGGTTCTGCGCCTCGCGGTCGAGCCGCTGGCGCTTCTGGGCGATTTCGCGCGCCGCCGTCGCATCGGCGACGACGCTGAAGGTGTCGCCCGCCTGGGGGACGCCTTCGAAACCGAGGACCTGCACCGGCTCGGAGGGACCTGCTTCCTTCACGGTGCGGCCGCGCTCATCCTGCAGCGCGCGCACCCGGCCCGAGAAGGCGCCGCAGATGAAGTTGTCGCCGGTTCGCAGCGTGCCGTTGGTGACCAGCACCGTGGCGACCGGTCCCTTCCCCGGATCGAGCTGGGCTTCGATGACGCTGCCGATCGCCGCACGCTCCGGGTTGGCCTTCAGCTCGAGGATGTCGGCCTGGAGCAGCACCTGGTCGAGGAGTTGCGGAACGCCCGCTCCCGTTTTCGCCGAAATGGCGGTGTAGAGGACGTTGCCGCCGAACTCTTCGAGAACGACCTGATGCTGGAGCAGGTCGCGCTTGACCTTTTCGACGTCGGCCGAAGGCAGATCGATCTTGTTGATGGCGACGATCATCGGCACGCCGGCGTTCTTGGCGTGGCTGATCGCTTCGATGGTCTGGGGCATGATGGCATCGTCGGCCGCGACGACCAGTACCACGATGTCGGTGACTTGCGCCCCGCGGGCGCGCATCGCCGTGAAGGCCTCGTGGCCCGGCGTGTCGAGGAAGGTGATGTGCCGGCCGCTGGGCAGCGCGACTTCGTACGCGCCGATGTGCTGCGTGATCCCGCCCGACTCGCCCGCGACGACGTTCGCCTTGCGGATGAAGTCGAGGAGCGAGGTCTTGCCGTGGTCGACGTGGCCCATGATGGTGACGACCGGCGGACGCGTCACGAGTGTCTCGGGCGCATCGGCCGCGGGAGCCTCATTCTGCTCGGCGGCGTACTCCGATTCCTTCACCGCCTGGAACCCGAACGCCGAGCAGATCAGCTCGATCTGATCGAAGTCGAGCCGCTGGTTCACCGTGACCATCATCCCCATTTCCTTGAAGGCGAAGGTCACGATCTGCGAGGCCGGCATCTTCAGCGTCTGCGCCAGCTCGGCCACCGAGATGAACTCGTTGACCCGGACCAGGGTCCGCTCTTTCTCCTTCTCCTCGGCCTCCATCGCGGCTTCGAGCTCGCGGGAGCCGTCATCGCGGCGGCGCGGACCCTTCTTGATGGCGGTACCGCGGGTAATGGATGCCAAGGTGCGCGCGACGTTCTCGGCCACCGCCTCCTGGTCCACCCAACCCTTTTTTCCGCCTTTCTTCCCTTTCTTCCCCTTGCCCGTCGTGCCGCGGCGACGATCGTCGACCGCGCCGCCGGCCCCGCCGGCACCACCTGGAGCGGCCGACGCGATGGGACGCGGCGGCACGCCGGTGCCCGGCGCGGCGGATGCCACGGGACGGGGACGCGACGTCATGCCCCGATCGACCGGGCGCGGGATGAAGGGCGGCCGCGAGCCCGACTGCGGCGCGGCATCCGACGCGCGCGACGGCACGGACGGAGATGGAACGGATGGTGCGGCCGATGCCACCGGTGCCGGCAGCTCGGTCGGCATCCGCTCGGCGGGCTCCGATGGAGGCGGCGCCAGCTCCGGCGGGAACAGCTCGTCGGCGCTGGGCTTGGGCGGCAATGCCTCGGCGGGTTCGAGCTCCTCGACGAAGAGCTCCTCGACCTCCGGCTCCTTCGCCGCGGCTTCAGCCGCGAGCACCGCGGCGGCGGCGGCTTCGACCTCGGCCACTTCGGCCGCGGTACGGCGACGACGCTTGGGCTTGAGATCGATCGCGACGATGGGCTCGGGCGGCGGCGGCGCCGCCGCCTTCTTGCGCGCGACCTTCGGCGCGGCGGGCGCGGCGGCAACCACGACAGCGCCCTCGGCGGACGCAGCAGCAGCGGGCGCGGCCTTTGCCACGGCGCGACGCCGCGACTTGGGCGTCTCGTCGACGCCACGCGCCTTCTTGCGCTCCTCGAGCCGCTTGCGCTCGATACGCGTGCGCACCCGGGCGACCTTGTCGTCCTCGAGCGCACTCATGTGGCTCCGCACCGAGATTTCCATCTCGCGGAGCATTCCCATCAGCTCGTCGCTGGACATCGCCAGCTCGGCTGCCAGATCGTGTACCCGGATACTCATCCTGCCGCCTTCTCCTTCAGTTCATGCGCGACTGCGTAGCTCTTCAATCCCTTCGCCAGCTGCCGGTCGAGTACCGCGACACCGTGCACCGCCGGCCGGCCCAACGCCGCGCCCAGCTTCTCCGCCTGGGAGAAGGTGAACAGCGGGACCTTCTTGTGTCCGGCGAGCGCCACGAGCTGCTCCTTCGAGCGGGGGCTCGCGTCCGCCGGCATCACGATCGCTTCGGCCTTGCCGGCGCGGAGGGCCGAGTGGGCCGCTTCGACACCGATGGCGATCCGTCCGGCCTTCGCGCCCAGCCCCAGGAGTCCCAGGGCCCGGCGTTCGTCATCGCTCACGGCGCTCCGACCGCGGCGTCGGTTTCATCGCCCATGGTCAGCTCGTCGATCAGCGCGATGAGCCGGCCGGCCATCTCTTCGGTGATTCCCGGCAGCGCCTTGATCTCATCGCCTTCGAGATCGATGATGTCGCCGAGCGTCTTGTAGCCGGCGGAGGTCAGCACCGAGAGCAGATCCTGCGTGATCCCTTGAAGCTCGGCCAGCGACACCGCCACGGCGGCCGCGTCCTCGTCCTGCTTGAGCGGCAGCGGCGCGAAGAGTCCGCCCTCGCCACCGCGTTCCAGCCATTCGCGGCTGGAATAGAGATCGATCTTCCAGCCGGTCAGCTCGGAGGCGAGCCGCACGTTCTGGCCGTTGCGGCCGATCGCGAGGCTCAGCTGGTCTTCGTCGACGATCGCCTGGATGGTCTTGGTCTCGGGATCAGAAAAGACGCGCGCCACGCGCGCCGGGGCCAGCGCCAGCCGGGCGAACCGCTCGGGGTCGGGGCTCCAGGGCACGATGTCGATACGCTCGCCGCCCAGCTCGTTGACGACCGCCTGCACCCGCGAGCCCTTGAGGCCGACGCAGGCGCCGACCGGATCGATCCCGTCGTCGCGCGAGAAGACCGCGATCTTGGTGCGGCTGCCGACTTCGCGCGCCGCGGCGCGGATATCCACGATCTGCTGCTGGATTTCCGGCACCTCGAGGCGGAAGAGCGCCTTCACGAACATCGGGTCGGCGCGGGAGAGGATCAGCCGCGGACCCTTGGGTGTCTCTTCCAGCCGCTTGAGGCAGGCGCGGATGGTGTCGCCCTGGTGGAAATGCTCGCGGTGATTCTGCTCGCGGTAGGGGATGATCGCTTCGGCCTCGCGGAACTTGGCCAGCATCATCACCAGCTTGCCACGCTCGATCTGCTGGACCTCGCCGGAGAGCAGCTCGCCCTCGCGTCCGGCGAATTCTTCGCGGATGCGGGAGCGCTCGCCCTCGCGGACCCGCTGGATGATGCGCTGCTTCGCCGCCTGCACCGCGGAGCGGCCGAACTCGGCGAAATCGACGTCGGTCTCCAGGACGTCGCCGACCTGGAAATCGGGATCGTCGTAGCGCGCTTCCTCGAGCGAGACCTGCCGGCTCGAATCCTCGATTTCGGCGACGACTTCCTTCAGCACCGTGATCTTGATGGTGCCGGTCATTTCGTCGATCTCGATTTCGGCCCGCACGTTGGGGCCGTATTTCTTGGCCAGCGCCGCGAGCACGCCATCCCGGATCAGGTCGCGCAATTCCGTCCGGTCCAGCTGCTTGAGCTGGGCCAGCTCCTTGAACGCGCTCAGAACTTCCGAACTGCTTGCCATGTGCGATTGACTCCGGCGCCTACCAGTCGACGGCGAGGCGCGCTTCCTTGATTTCCGCCAGCGTAATGGTCCGTCGATCACCCTTGGGCATTTCCAGCTCCACCGAGGGCTCCGGACCGTCGACAACACCGATGTGGGTGACCCTGAATCGCCCGCCCCACTGCGGGATCAGCACGTCCACTTTGCGGCCCGTGAAGCGCCGCCAGTCCTGCAGCCGCCGCAGCGGCCGGTCCATACCGGGGCTCGAAACCTCGAGGATGTACCGACCCTCGCCCACGCCCGTTTCGTCGAGCCACGCTTCCAGCGCGCGGCTCACGACGGCGCAGTCGTCCACGGTCACCGTGCGGCCGGGCACAGCTTCGGCCCAATCGATGCGGACGGAGAGATGCGGGCGGCGGGCCGAGCCGCCATGGCGCAGGTCCACCAGCTCGAAACCAAGCGCCGCCAGCAACTCGGCCAATCGCGCTTCGAGCTCGTGCCGGTCCAATGGAGTCCCAAAAAAAGAAAATGTGGGGCTGACCTCCCCCACATCCAACTGCCGATCCGGCTCAGCCCCTCTGCCGGACAGCGAAGAAACGTACCCCGGGGCGCCGCTTGCCGTCAAGCGTCGCCCGGCGCGGAGGTCCCGGGCCCATGCTACCTCAGCGAAACACCCCGGGCACAGGCGTGTATCTTTGGACCGGATCCTCCTGCCGGAGCTTCTCGTTATGCGCGTCCTGATCAAACAACTTGCGATCGTCACTCTCGCCCTCGGTGCGGGCTGCGCCGGCCACCACC
Source organism: Gemmatimonadales bacterium (assembly GCA_036493755.1). Classification (GTDB taxonomy): domain Bacteria; phylum Gemmatimonadota; class Gemmatimonadetes; order Gemmatimonadales; family JACORV01; genus DASXPG01. The sequence goes on along the minus strand of DASXPG010000028.1, from coordinate 27,192 downwards.
CTGGCTCCGGTCCCACGCCGGGTGCGCCCCAGCGCAACCGCATCAGCATCATCGAGATCCAGGAGGCGATGGCTCAGGGGACGGGCAACGTCTACGATCTCATCCAGCGCGTTCATCCCGAGTGGCTGCGCTCACTCAACAACGTGAACGGCTTTCCGGTCCAGCCCAATGTCTATATGGACATTCATCTGATGGGGACGCTGACCGTGCTGTCGCAGATGAACCTCAGCGGCCTGACGGGAATCCGCTATCTGTCGCCGTCGGAAGCGCAGGGTGAGCTGGGACTCGACAATCTGGGCGGCGCGATCGTCCTGACGACGCGCTAGAACCGCTCAGGGCAGAGTTGGTGCGTTAGGCGGACGCGCCTCGGCGAAGATTCGCTGGAAGCGCGGGTCGTTTCTCACCGGATCGAATCCCGGAAACACCAGGTAGGTCCAGAGCCACGCCCCGACCGGCCGGGTCTTCGCGAGCAGCGCGAGCGCGCGCTCGTTCTGCCCGGTGCCGATCAGCGCCAGCGCCGCTTCGTATCCGTCGCGCACGCTGACGCTGTCGAGTGCTTCCAGCCGCGTGGCGATGGTATCGATCATCGCGTGCCCCGCGCCGACCGCTCCGGTGAGTCCCTCCAGTTGCGCCAGGGTGGCGAGCGCGATGAGCTGGCCGCCGCTGCGTACCGCGCCAAGCCGCGCCTGCCTCAGCGCGCCCGCGCTGTCCCCCGCGCCCCAGGAGGCGCGTGCGGCGAACAGGAAGTTCTGCCACGCGACCGTGTCGATCACCAGCGCGCTGTCATACCATCGCCGAGCCTCCTCGTACTGGCGAAGCTGGTAGGCGAGGAAACCTCGGTCGGCGACGCAGATGACCTGGCTGGGGTCCAGATCGCTACACCGAGCATAGTACTGCCGCGAGTGCTCGAAGTCGCCGAGCCGCCGCCTGAGCAGCGCGAGCCACTGGTAGATCTGGGCGTTGTCCGGGTCGAGGCTGAGGGCGTGCCGGATCGCCTCCTCCGCACCGTCGAAGGTTCGTGGCCGAAGAAATATCAACAGGACGCCGCGTGCAAGCCACGCCTGCGCCGAGTTCGGGCTGTCGCGCAGCGCACGCCCCGATTCCCGCATTGCCAACGGCAGCAGCTGCTGGAAGGCAATACCCGGCAGGGCGTATCCCCAGTTGAGCGAAAGCGCATAGGCCAGCGACAGATTGCCCCGCGCACTCGCAAACGCGGAATCCAGGCGCAACGCCGCCTCGTTCTCCTGCACCGCCGTTCCCAGCGTCGCGGGGCTGAATGATCGCAAGGCACGGAGCCCGCGAAGGTAGTGGTCGTATGCCTCGGTGCTCTGCGTCGGCCGCGCGGCCAGGGTGACTCGCTCGGCCGGCAGCAACTGTCCGGCGATGTCGGTCGCCACGGCGCGGGCGATATCTTCTTCAATGGTCAACAAATCGCCGGTGTTGCGATCGAACTGGTCGCCCCAGACGCGCGCGCCCGACGTCGCGCGGACCAGCTCGACCGTCACCCGCAGCCGCTCGCCGGCGTGGCGCACGCTGCCGTTCAGGAGGTAGACGGCATTCAACGCGCGGCCCAGTTCCGGCGTCTGCAAGTCGGCCGCGTTGCGCAGCCGGCGCACCGAAGTGCGCGAGGTGACGGCGAGCCGATTTACCTGTCCCAGGCGGGCCGTGATCTCTTCGGTCAATCCTTCGGCGATGTAGGCATCGCCGGTATCACGGCTGAGATTCTCGAATGCCAGGACCGCGACGCTGTTGCCGCTCGGAGCCGTCGCGCGGGGCGCGGCGCGGGTGCACGGTGGCGGCGTGCCATCGGGGCACTGGGCGCGCAACGAACGCGCGCCGGCCAGCAAGGCGATGAGCGCCACGATCGATCGACCGGACAGATGCATCAATTGGGGTGCGCCGCCAGGATGGCCTCGAAGCGCGAGTCGTCCCAGAGGGGCTTGTAAACCGGGTCGATGCGCAGCACCGCGGCAGTCAGCGGTCCGGTTCCGGAGAGCTGGCGCGGCAGCCGCTCGAGGACCTCGGACGTGCGACCCAGGCGCATCAGCAGCTCGGTGATGTTCTCTTCCGCATCGCCCCGCCGGAGGACGTCGTTCAGGGCACCCAGCCCGGCCTCGGCCCGCGCGAGGAGTCGCCCGGCTGCCGCGCTGTCGCCGAAGGCGGCCAGCACAAAGGCCATGTGAAGCGCCCCTTCGACGGAGTTGGTCGAAGTATCCGCCGCCGGGGCGCGAGCGAGCGCGGCTCGGAGCGAATCGACCATCTCCCGATGCAGGTCACGCAGGCCCGCGAGCTGCGCGATGTCCTGCATGTTAAGGTATTGATACACAGGGTCGCCTTCGACTCGCGCGCCGTGCACCGCGGCGCGAATCCGGGCGGTGTCGAGCAGGTTCACGGCAACAATGGGCCCGTAGATGAGCGCGTCGGACGACGGGTGGCGTGAGATTTCTGCCTGGATCGAGTCGAGGCGACCCTCCAGGAGCAGATCAGCAATCCTGAAATAGCGAACCGTGAGCGACTCCCCCGGCGCCAGCAGCTCGACTCGCTCCATCCATGCCTGCGTCTCCGCCCAGCGATGCCGGTATTGCATGACGACCGCCATTTCGCCGGGTTGGGCGGGATCGAGCGGGTCCAGCGTGATGGCACGCATCCGCGCGGCAATCGACTCTTCCCAGCGCCCCTGTCGCTTGTAGATCGTCGCCAGCCCGCTGTAGGCATCCCGGCTGTTGGGATCATGCGCGATCGCCAGCCGAAACTCGCGTTCGGCTCCGGCATAGTCGTACCCGGCGCGGTACAGCACGAAGCCGAGCGCCACGTGTCCGATGCTGCCTTCGGGGGCGAGCGTGATGGCACGATCGGCCGCGGCCCGGCCCTGGATGATCACCGTATCGGTGGCGGGAGCGGTGAGGTCGTGAATCAGCGCGTCGCAGAGCCCGATCATCCCCCAGGCGTCGGCGAACGACGAATCGAGGCTGACGGCGCGAGCGAACCACGGCAGCGCCTCGCTGTGTCCGGCGACCGGGTGCACCTTGAGAACCGCAAGACCCTTGAGATAGGCGTCGTATGCCCCCGGGTTCGGTGCGGGCCGGCGCTCCAGCGCGTGCGACTCGGCGGGCAGCAGGCGCCCGGTGATTTCGCTTGCCACGCTCGACGCGATCTCGTCCTGCATCTCGAGCAGGTCGCCCTGGTCGCGATCGTATTGGTCGGCCCATCCCTGCACCCCGGTCGCAGCGCGCAGCAGCGCGACACCCACCCGCACGCGGCCCCCGGCCCGGCGCACCGAACCGGTCACCAGGAAGGACACGTTCAGCGCCCGACCAAGGTCCGAGGTGGGCATGGTGGACGCGTTGGGCAGGCGCTCGACGGCCGTCCGGGACACCACGGTGAGACGTTGCACCCGGACCAGCCGCTCGGCAACCTCTTCCGCGACACCGTCGGCGAGATAAGCGTCGCTGGTATCGTGGGAGAGATTCTGGAAATCGAGGATGGCGACGCTGAGCACCGGGGCCGCGGGCCGAGGGCGCGCGCGATTACAGGGTGGCGGCGAGCCGTCGGGGCACTGGGCAGCAAGACGCGCGGCGGTGAGGAGAGGAATCAGAAATACCGGATAGCGCACGCGGCGAATGTATGCAGGCGTCCGGCGATGCGCGACTCCGGCGCCGCCTCTCTTAGCGCGGCGTCGGCCCGCTCATGCGTGCCTGCCCTGTCAGCGCGGTCAGAGCCGAGTCGAGAACCGGGGCGAGGCGTTCGGCGAACCCGGCCGTGAGATGCCCCGCGTCGCGGTAAACCATTCTGCCACCCTGCACCACCGAGCAGTAATTCCCGGCACAGAGCCGGCCCGTCAGATCCAGCAGCCCGACGCCGGGCACATCCCGCGCGGCGCTCGATTCAGCGGCGAAGACGTCGGGCCGTACCACCCGGGACGCAGGCTGCGAACAACTGGCGCCGCCACTCAGTCCTCCGTGCCGGCCCAGGCAGTCCGACACGTCATAGGAAAAAAATGGATTGTCGCGGATCAGCATGACGCGCGAGTGCGCAGCAATCCGGCGCAGCGTTCCGGCGGTCGCGGCGCGCAAGCCTGCTATATCCCTCGATGGAAGCTGTGCGGTCGAGTTCGCGATGACCACCATCTCCGGATGAATCGAATCGATGGTCGCCAGCGCATTCTCGCGCCAACGCAGACAATCGCCATAGACGGCGTCCCACGAGGGCGTCCCGGCGGCATGACAACCGGGTTTGGCCAGGACGATCAATCTCCACCGGCGCTGGAGCGCGACATCATCCAGCGCGTTGAACCATTGCATGGCGTGCGAATCCCCGAAGAGGACCAGCGAAATGGCCGAAGCCGTGTCGCCCAGTACGCAGAAACGGGCCTGGGCAGGATGGTCGGTGGTCGGCAGGCACGCATCGCGCGGGAAACGCCCCCTGTCGTCGCGAGCGGTGGCAATCGCCGCCAGTGTGGGCAACCGACCACGGGCTGCCGCATGACGGATGAGTGCCGTGCCCAGGGCGGCGCTGCCGAACGTGAGCACCGCGGCCATCGCGAAAGTGGCGCGCAGGCTGGCGACGAGACGGGGGTGAGAGCGGATGGGATTTTCGACCAGCCGCTGGGTGATTGCCGCGACGCCGAGTGCCGCCAGCGCCACACCCGACTTCAGCCAGATGGACGGGATGAGGACGATGTCGGCCGCGAGCACCAGGAAGGGCCAGTGCCACAGGTACCAGGAGTACGAGAGCCGTCCCAGCAGCTGCAGCAGCCGCGATCCGAGCATCATCCCTGCACCCCCGGCCGTCTCGGGCACTCCCGATACGAGCGCCAGCGCGGTCGCCAGGACCGGAATGGCCGCGACCCAGCCAGGGAAGGCGTGGGACACCGCGGGCAACAACCAGGCCGATGCCGCCAACGCCGCCAGCGCACCCCAACCGACGACGACGCGGACCCTGGCGGAAAACCGGAGCGATGGCTGGGCCAGCGCCGCGAGCCCGCCCACGCCGAACTCCCACGCCCGGGCAGGCAACATGTAGAAGGCAACCGACGCGTGGATTGACGAGGTGCGGATGCAGAACGCGAGCGACAACGCCGTCAGGCCGAATAGCAGCGTCAGCAGCGCGCGCCGCGAGCGCCAGACCTGTAGTCCCAGCATGACCAGGATCGGCCAGAAGAGGTAGAACTGCTCCTCGACTCCCAGGGTCCAGGTATGGAGGAGCGGATTGACTCTTTCGCTGCGGGCAAAATAATCGGCGGCGGCAGTGCGGAAATAGAAATTGCCGGCGTAGACGGCGGTGGCGCGAGCGGCGTGTCCCACCGCTTCCATCTCGGCCGGGGACTGCAACACCGCCGCCGCGGCCATGGTCACCACCAGCAGAAGTGACGCCGCCGGCAGCAGCCTCCGGATCCGGCGCGCATAGAACTGGAGAAGCTCCACTCGTCCCGCTCGCTCGACCTCGGCCGCCAGCAGTCCGGTGATCAGGTAGCCCGAGAGGACAAAGAACACATCCACACCGATGAGGCCGCTGCCGAAGCCGGGTATGCCGCAGTGGTAGGCGACAACCATGAATACCGCGACGCCTCGCAGGCCCTCGATGTCCGGGCGGAACGAGGTACTGCGACTCAGGATGGGATCCCGAGCCAGGCGATCTGCCGCCCGCCATCCCCACTGCTTCCGCGATGTGAAAAGAAGCGCTCGCCGTGATGCGCGGTGCAGAGCGACGAGACGGAGATTTCCTTCACCCCCGCTGCCTCGGCCCGTCGAAGGAGCGCGCCGCGCAGGTCGAAGCGGGTCTTGCCGGTGACCGGCCGACCTTCCACGGCCTGCACGACCTCGGGTCCGACCTCATAGCAGTCGCCGCAGATCGAGACACCGAGAAAAACCGACAGACGGGCGGAAGGGCACACGGGCAGTCCATGGCCAGAACCGCTCAGCGCAGCAATCCCGGCCTCCAGCATTCCAGCCGCCGTGCCGCGCCAGCCGCAGTGCAGCAGGGCGATGGCGCTGCCGTCATCACGGGCGAGGTAGACGGGCACGCAATCGGCGATCGTGACCGCCACCAGCAGCCCGCGCTGTGCCGTGAGGTGCCCGTCGGTGTCGTCGCGCACATGGAATCCCTCGGCGACGCCCGCATGCCGCGCGATGGTCGTGCCGTGAACCTGGTGCGCGATCTGAAGGGCACTGAAGCCCGGCCGCAGGGAATCACGGAAGGCGCGGAAACGCGCCATGACGGTTGCGGCGGGTTCGGGAAGCGAGAGGCCTAACGAGCCGTTCGAGCGATCCGAGACTCCGGCAGCCAGCCCGAATCGCTCACCCCACACACCGGCTTCGGTTGCTGTCTTCACTGCGGCGTCTGCGGCGTCGGTGGCGTCTGCACACTTGCCGTGTTCTAGTCTTTGCGTTCAATATGGGCTCCGAGCGCACTGAGCCGTTCATGGATTCGCTCGTAGCCCCGCTCGATCTGTCCGATGTTGTGGATGGTGCTCGTTCCTTCGGCCGCCAGCGCGGCGAGAAGCATCGCCATCCCGGCGCGGATGTCGGGGCTCTCGACCTTCTGGCCGCGCAGCCGCGAGGGCCCGCCGACGACGCAGCGATGCGGATCGCAGAGCACGATGCGCGCGCCCATGCCGATCAGCTTGTCCACGAAGAAGAGCCGCGACTCGAAGAGCTTCTCGAAAAAGAGAATCGTCCCGGCGCACTGGGTCGCCGTGACGATCGCGATGCTCATCAGATCCGCCGGGAAGCCCGGCCAGATGGCGTCTTCGAGCTTGGGGACGTGGCCGCCCATGTCCTCGCTGATCCGGCGGGGCTGGCCCTTGTCGACGATGAGCCGGTCACCATCGACCCGCGCCACGATGCCGAGCCGCTCGAAACCCAGCAGCGTGGCGCGCAGATCGGGCGCGCGCACGCCTTCGATGGTGATCGCCGAATCGGTGACCGCCGCGAGTCCGATGAAGGAGCCGATCTCGATGTGATCGGGGCCGATCGCGAATTCGGCGCCGCCCAGCGGGCGCCCGCCCTCGATGGTCAAGGTGTTGGAGCCGATGCCTTCGATCTGCGCGCCCATCCGCACCAGCAGGTTGGCGAGATCCTGCACATGCGGCTCGCTCGCCGCGTTACGAAGGATCGTCCGGCCCTTCGCCATGGCCGCGGCCATGAGCGCATTCTCGGTGCCGGTGACGCTGGCCTCGTCGAGGAAGATGTCGTCCCCGACGAGCTTCTTCGCCGCGAAGTCGTAGGTCGCGCCGACCGTCACCTCCGCGCCCAGGCGCTGGAGGGCGAGCAGATGCGTATCGACGCGCCGCCGGCCGATGACGTCGCCGCCCGGAGGCGGCAGCCGCACTCGGCCAAACCGCCCCAGCATCGGCCCGGCCAGGAGGATCGAGGCGCGGATCGAAGCGCAGAGCGCCGGATCCGGATCGCCGGGGCGCGCCTGCCGCGCGTCGGCGATGAGGGTGTGGTCGTCGGCCCAGCTGAAGATGACGCCCTGCGCCGCCATCAGCGCGATCATCGCGTCCACATCGCGAATCCGCGGGACGTTATGGATGGTCACCGGACCATCGGCGAGGAGCGTCGCGGCGAGGATCGGCAGCGCCGCATTCTTGTTGCCGGCGGGGCGCACGGTGCCGTGCAGGCGGTGGCCGCCTTCGACGATGAAGCTGGGCATGCGCCGGACGTTACGCGGTGGCGGAGCCCTCAGCAAGCCGATTACCTTGCACCCATGCCGACCTGGATTGGTCCGACGATTGCATTGTCGCTGGTCGTCATCGCTTTCAGCTGCGCGACGCTGGGCGGCACCATGGTCTACGTCGTCCTCTCCGCGCACCGCCAGCTCGAGAGGCTCCAGCAGAAGCTCCACAAGATCACCGACGATGCGCACCAGATCACCGGCCGGGTCAAAGGCGAGATCGAAGGCTTCGCCACGCTCAGCGCCGAGACGCGGATGAAGCTCCAGCGCGGCATCGATTCCGTTGAGGGCCGGCTCCAGGATCTCGACGCCCTCGTCGAAGTGCTCCAGGAGGAAGCGCAGGACACCGCGCTCGAAGTCGCCGCATTCATGCGCACGGCGCGCCAGGCGGGCGGCGTCCTCGGCGTGGCCCGCAGGGCTTTCCAGCGGCGGCGCGGCGCGGGCGACTGAGGAACCCGGTGCGACGGACGCTGGTCATCGCCGCCGTCGTTACGCTGCTGATCGTGTTGCATCCATCCCACGCGTGGGCATGGTCGCCGGGCACGCACATTTTCCTCGGCCAGTCGGTCCTCGCCAACATCCCGCTCCTTCCCGGTTCCGTCGCCGAGCTGCTGCGGGCCTACCCGGTCGATTTTCTGTACGGCTCCATCGCCGCCGACACCTCGTTCGCCAAGAAGTACGTCCCGGTCGGACGGCACAGCCACTCGTGGCACGTCGGCCAGGAGATCTACGACCTCGCCGGCAGCGAGCGGTTGCGCGCCTTCGGCCTCGGCTACCTGGCGCACCTCGCCGCCGACGTGGTCGCGCACAACCACTATGTGCCGCGCCAGCTCGTCGTGACCTCGAGCACCAAGGCGCTGGGGCACTCGTACTGGGAAGCGCGCTTCGACATGTACATCGGCGAGACCTACGGCCGCCGCGCGTATGAAGTGATCCAGTTCGACCATCGCGAAAACGACGCGCACCTCGACCGCATCCTCTCGCCGACGATCTTCAGCCTCCGCACCAACCGGCGGCTGTTCCGCGGCATGGTGCAGCTGGGCGACCTGGCGAGCTGGAATCGTGTGGTGCAGATAGCGGCCGAGGCGAGCCGTTGGGGACTCGAAGACACCGTGGTGGAGCGGCACATGGCGGTGAGCTTCGACTACGTGATGGACCTGCTGATCAAAGGCGACACCGCGCTGGCGCGCCGGTCGGATCCGTCGGGGCACGACGCCCTCAACGCGGCCAAGCGGATGCGGCGGCTGGCGCTCGAAACCGGCGGGCGCCGCGAGCCGGAGCGCGTGGTGCATGTGGCCGAGGAGCACTTCGGCGTGCCGAGACAGGACCTGGGCTACTGGGCGCAAAATCCGCTGGAGCGGCCCTGGCGTTAGGCGGTCGCGGGTCCGTCGCTTAAGCCGGCCAGGGCCTTCGCCAGGGCGGCTCCGACCGCCTTGGGGTCGGCCTTGCCCTTCGATCGCTTCATCACCTGCCCGGTGAGGAATCCCAGGACCTTCGTTTCGCCGGCCTTGTAGCGCGCGACTTCGTTCTGATGCGCCGCCAATGTCTCCGCGACCCAGCTGTCGATCGCCGAACTGTCTTGCACCTGCACCAGGCCGAGGGCCGACGCGATCTCCGCGGCCGGTGCCGGGTTTGCCAGCATCTCGGCGAGAACCTTCTTCGCCGCCTGGCGACTGACGGTCCCGGCGCGAACCAGGACCACGACCTCGGCAATCCGTTCGGGCGTCAGCGCCTCGGGGACGATCTCGCCGTCGCTATGGGTCAGCACCTCATTTGCTTCCCAGTTCCAGGCTTCCTTCCCCGCCCCCTCGCCCAGGAGTTGGGCGAGTCGCTCGAAGTGCGAGGCCACACCGGCCGTGGCCGCGACGACCGCCGCTTCGCCCGCGCCGATGCCGTAGGAATCCTGGAATCTGCGGCGCAGCGCCGCCGGCAGCTCGGGCAAGCTGTTCTCCTCGCTCGTGAGCCACGCCGGCGCCAGCACCAGCGGCGGAAGATCCGGCTCGGGGAAGTAGCGGTAATCGTGGCTCTCTTCCTTCGTGCGCATCGCCCGCACCTCGCCCTTCGCGGCATCGAAGGTGAGCGTGGCCTGCACCACCTTTCCGCCCGACTCCACCAAGGCGACCTGGCGCTCCCGCTCCACGGTGAGCGCACGCTCGACGCCGCTGAAGGAGTTCATGTTCTTGACTTCGGTGCGCGTGCCTAACGGATCGCCGAGTCGGCGGATCGACAGGTTCGCGTCCACCCGCAGCGACCCCTCCTCCATGTTGCAGTCGCTCACGCCGAGCCAGCGCAATACCTGCTTGAGCGCCACGAGATAGGCCCGCGCCTCGGCGGGTGAGCGCAGATCGGGCTGGCTGACGATTTCGATGAGCGGCACGCCGGACCGGTTGAAGTCCACCGCGGTGAGCCCGGGAAAGCGGTCATGGAAGCTCTTCCCGGCGTCTTCTTCCAGGTGCAGCCGGGTGATTCCCACCGTCAGCGGGCCCCGCGTCTCCGACACGATCTCGAGCTGTCCGGCGGTGGCCAGGGGCTCGTCGAACTGGGAGATCTGGTAGCCCTTGGGAAGATCGGGATAGAAATAGTTCTTGCGCGCGAAGACCGACCGCGGATGTACCGTGCACCCCAGCGCATAGGCGGCGCGCGCCGCCAGCCGGATGGCGTACTCGTTAGGCACCGGCAGCGCCCCCGGCAACCCCAGGCAGACGGGGCAGACGTTGGTGTTGGGCGGGTCGCCGTAGGCCGCCGAGCAACCGCAGAACATCTTGGTCCGGGTCAGCAGCTGGACGTGGACCTCCAGCCCGACCACCGTCTCCCAGGCGCCGCTCACCGGACCTCCGCGGTCGCATTGGTCGCGGCTTCCAGGGCCTGGGCGATGCGGATGATCGTCCCTTCCCCTTCCTCGGCGCCGATGAACTGTCCGCCGATCGGCAACCCCTGGTCCCGCCCGATGGGCAACGACAATGCCGGCACCCAGGCCAGGTTGGCGGTGCAGACGAAGATGTCGCTCAGGTACATGGCCAGCGGGTCCGCGGTGTTCTCGCCGAACTTGAAGGCGGGGGTCGGCGTGGTCGGCGTGAAGAGTGCGTGGACGCCGGAAGCAAACACCTGCTCGAAATCGCCGCGGATTCTCGCCCGCGTCCGCTGCGCCTGGCGGTAGTAAGCGTCGTAGTAACCGGCGCTCAGCACGTAGGTGCCGAGCAGCACGCGCCGCCGCACCTCGGCGCCGAATCCCGCGCCGCGGCTCGCGCGGTACATCGTCCGCACGTCGGGGCCCGGCGCGCGCAACCCGTACCGCACGCCGTCGTAGCGGGCCAGGTTCGAGCTGGCTTCGGCCGGCGCGATGATGTAGTAGGTCGGAATGGCGTACTTCGTATGTGGCAGCGACACGTCGCGCAGCTGGGCGCCTAACGACTTGAGCGTGGCGAGGGACCGGTCGCAGGCCGCTTTCACCCCGGGATGGAGCCCCTCGGGAAAATATTCCCGCGGCACGCCGATCACCGTTCCTGCGAGCGATGCCGGCGCCGGTCCCGGAGGCGTGAGCGGCACGCGATCCAGGGTGGTCGCGTCCCGCGGATCGCGGCCGCTGATGGCCGACAGCAGCAGCGCGGCGCTCTTTACGTCGCGGCCGAAGGTGCCGATCTGGTCGAGCGAGCTGCCGAAGGCGACCAGGCCGTAGCGGCTGACCCTTCCATAAGTAGGCTTGATGCCCACCACGCCGCAGAAGGCCGCCGGCTGGCGGACCGATCCGCCGGTCTCGGAGCCCAGGGCCATGTCCACCGCCCCCGCGGCCACCGCGACGGCCGAGCCGCCCGAGGAACCGCCAGGCACCCGCTCCGGATCGATCGGATTCTTCGCCGGGCCGAACGCACAGTGCTCGGTCGAGGAGCCCATGGCGAACTCGTCGCAGGTGGTCTTCCCCGCGACGATGGCGCCGTGCTCGCGCAGCCGCTTCACCGCGGTCGCTTCGAACGGCGAATGCCATCCCTCGAGAATCTTCGAGCCACAGTTGGTCTGGTAGTCGGCCTCGCAGATGTTGGACTTCAGCGCCACCGCCCGGCCGCCCAGCAGCGCATCATCGGCCGGATGCAGCCGCTCGACCTGCGCCAGCATCGCGGCCTCGGACCAGTCCAGGAAGGCATGAAGTCCCTTGTCCTCGCAGGCCTTGATTCGCTTTGCCGCGGTGGTGGCGATGTCACGCGAGGGAATCATTCTTCTTCCTCGGGGCCTTCGCCTTCGCCGAGCCGCGGCACCACGAAGAGATCGCCTTTCATCGCCGGCGCCCAGTGATTGGGGCGATCGAGGAGCGTGTCCGCCGAGGGCTCGTCGCGGCGCAGCGTCACGGCGCGCTCGTCGTGGGCGGTGTCGTCCTTGGGCAGCTCGCCCAGCTGCTCGACATAGCCAAGAATCCGGTTGAGCTGCACCTCGAGCTCGGCGGCGGCGGCGTCGTCCACCGCCAGCTCGGCAAGCTCGGCAATCCGCCGGATCTGCTCTCTGGTCACGCTCATGGAAGGTCGTGCGTCGTGCGTCGTATGTCGTGCGTCGTCATTCGATCTCCCTTTCCAGGCCGGCATAGACAGCCAGCAGCTGCTTGAGGCCCACGGTATCATCGTCGAAGGTCACGGCGACCTTGAGATCGCGTCCGCGGCCGGCCACCGACTCGATCGTGCCCGATCCGAAGCGGCGATGCTTCACCCGCTCCCCTTTCACGAACAGCGGCGTGTCGTCGTTCACGTCGGGATAGGCGTCCTCGATGTCGCTCCCCAGTGCCATCGGCGCGGCGCGGCGTACCACCGGCTGGCGGCGCGGCTCACGGGCCATGCCCCACGACGGCCGCGTCACGCGATCCTCCACCAGCGACGGCGGGACGTCGGCGAGGAACCGCGACGGAAATGCCGGCAAGAGCTGACCGGTGCGCCGCCGGGCGACGGCGTAGGAGAGAAACAACTTGTCTCGCGCCCGGGTGATGCCGACGTACGCCAGGCGCCGCTCCTCCTCGATGTCTTCCTGCGATTCGGCGCGCGACAACGGGAAAAGTCCCTCTTCCATTCCGGCGACGGCGACGAGGTTGAACTCGAGCCCCTTGGCCGCGTGCAGCGTCATCAACGTGAGGCCCCGCTTGTCGCCGCCAACCTCGGCTCGCGAGGTGAGCGCGGCCTGCGCCACGAAACGCTCCAGCGGCGTCCCCTCTTCGTCGGCGGCGGGCACGCCCCACTCCTCCGACCAGGCGGCCGCGGCGTTCACCAGCTCGTTCACGTTTTCGACCCGCTCCGGACCGGTCTCGTCTTCTTCCAGCAGGTACTTGTCGTAACTCAGCCGCTGGATGATGCCGCGCAGCGCCTCCGATGGCTGCAGCGCGCCCAGCTCGGCGCCGATCGCGTCGATGTCGGCGGCGAACTGGATCAGCGCTTCACGCGCCCTCGGCTTCAGGTCGCTGACCCGTCCCGCCGCCGACGCCGCCTTGTGCATCGACCACGACCACTGCTTCGCCGCGGCGCCTAACGCCACGAGACTGGTCTCGCCGATGCCGCGGCGCGGCACCGACACCGCCCGGTTGAAGGCCTCGTCGTCATCGCGATTGACGATGAGCCGCAGATACGCCATCAGGTCCTTCACTTCGCGGCGCTCGTAGAAACTGACCGCGCCCACCACCCGATACGGTATGCCGTTGCGGCGCAGCTCTTCCTCGAAGGCCCGGGTCTGCGCGTTGGTGCGGACCAGGACGGCGATATCCTCGTACTGGAGGTCGCCGGTGCGGACCCGCTGGCCGAACTCGCGCACCAGCCACTCGGCTTCGTCGCGCTCGTCGGCGGCGCGCACCACGGTGACGCGCTCGCCACCCGGCCGCCGGGTGTGCAACGTCTTGCCGATGCGGCCGCGATTGGCGGCGATGACGCTGTTGGCCACCTCGAGGATCGGCCGCGTGGAACGGTAATTCTCCTCGAGCCGCACCAGGGTCGCGCCGGAAAAATCCTTCTGGAATTCCAGGATGTTCCGCAGATCGGCCCCGCGCCATCCATAGATGGACTGGTCGTCGTCGCCGACCACGAAAATGTTGGCGCGCTCGCCGGCCAGCATCTGGAGCAGCTTGTACTGGGCGCGGTTGGTGTCCTGGTACTCATCGACCAGGATGAACTGGAAGCGCGCCCGGTACTCCGCCAGCCGCTCGGGATGATTGGTGAAGAGCTCGAGCGGATGCAGCAGCAGATCGTCGAAGTCCATGGCGTTGGCCCGGCGCAGCGCCTTGACCGTCTCGCCGTAGACCCGCGCGATGTTGGCGTGATACGGGTCGTACGAATCGGCGGCGTACTGCTCCGGCGTCTGCATCGCATTCTTGGCCCGCGAAATCTCGTGCTGCATGCTGCGCGCGGTGTACAGCTTGGGCGGCAGGCCGAGGTCGTCCACCACGCGGCGCACCAGCGCCTCCGAGTCGTCCTGGTCGTAGATCGTGAAGGATCGGGTGAAGCCGAGGTGTGGGGCCTCGCGGCGCAGCAGCCGGCCGCAGATCGAATGGAAAGTGCCGATCCACAGCCCCGACGGCTCCTTTCCCAGCAGCGTGCCGACGCGATGCTTCATCTCGGCCGCGGCCTTGTTGGTGAAGGTCACCGCGAGGACGCGGCGCGGATCCACACCATGCTCGGTGATCAGCCGCGCGATGCGTGCCGTCAGCACCCGCGTCTTTCCCGAGCCGGCGCCGGCCAGCACCAGGATCGGCCCGCTGACGTGCTCGACCGCGGCGCGCTGCGGCTCGTTGAGCGCGACGCTCACGCCGACCCCGCCGCGCGCGGCAACCGCATCGCGAACCGCGCCCCACCCATCGCCGACGGCTCGAGCTGCACGCGGCCGTGAAATCCTTCTTCGACGATGCGCCGCGTCAGCGCGAGACCCAGACCCCAGCCGCCGGTCTTGGTCGTGATCCCCGGCTCGAACAGATCGGTGGCGATGGGCTGCGGCACGCCGGGGCCGTCGTCTTCCACGGTGAGCACGACGCTATCGGGCTCGTCGCCAACGGTGAGGTGAATCGTTCCGCTGCGCCCGCGCAGAGCGTCGACGGCATTCTTGACCAGCGCCTCCAGCGCCCACTCCAGCAATAGCGGATCGCCGCTCACCACCGGCGCCTGGCTATCCACCGAGACGTCGATCTGCACCGCATTGGCGAGCCGCGGCATCCGGGGGCGGAAATAGGCGGCGGCGGCCGTCGCCAGGGCGCCGACATCCACCCGCTCTTCCCGCGGCGGCTGGCCGATGCGCTCGAAGCGGCGCGACACCCGCTCCAGCCGCCGGTAATCGGCAGCGAGATGTTCGGCGACTTCGCGCGTCGCTTCATCGCCGCTGCCCCGCAGCTGCTCGATCCAGCCCGCGAGCGACGTAAGCGGTGTCCCGAGCTGGTGCGCCGACTCGCGCGCCATGGCGACGAAGACCCGGTCCTGCCCCGCCCTCACCTGCACCCGCCTGGCCAGCACGCCCGTACCCAGGAGCGCCAGCAGTGACGCGACCATCGATGCCAGAATCCAGCGCAGCGCGCGGCGCACCGGCGGCGCGCCGAAATGGATGATGCCGATCTGCGGCTCGACCAGCGGCGCGTTGAAGCGGTCGAGGGTGCCGATGAAGGTGCGCATCGCGGGCGAGTCGAGCGCCATCGGCTCGGGCATGTTCGAGGTATCGGTCGCGACGCCGGCCGAGTCGGTCACGACGATAGGGATGCCCTGCTCGCGGATTTCGGTCATCTGCTGGAAGAGGGCGTCGGTGGCGCCGCCCTCGCTGGCGCTGGCCAGTCCGCGGAACACCTCGGCATAGCTCTGCGAGGCGCGCCGGGCATCGCGCGTCAGGTGGCGCGCGACCATCACCGCGAACACCACAATGAGGAAGGAAGCGACCCCGAGCAGCGACCAGAGCGTCACCGGCCGCGATGCGAGGCGGACCGAATCACGCACGACCAGGTCCGATGCGGTCCACGCCCATGAGCGGAACGAGGACATCGGGAATGCGAATCGAGCCGTCGGGCTCCTGGTAGTTCTCCAGCACCGCGATGAAGGTCCGCGCCAATCCGAGCGCCGAGCCGTTGAGGGTGTGCACGAACTCGGGTTTGGCGCCCGCGGCCGCGCGATACCGGATGTTCATCCGGCGCGCCTGGAAATCGCCGTAGCTGGAGCAACTCGACACCTCGAGCCACTTGCCGACACCCGGCGCCCAGGTCTCCAGATCGTAGGTCCGATAGTTGGCGAACCCGAGATCACCGGTCGCGAGTTTCAGCACGCGATACGGGAGGCCCAGGTTCTGCAGCGCCATCTCGGCATGCGACGTGAGCTGTTCGAGCGCCTCGTCTGACTTCGACGGCTCGGTGAACCAGACGATTTCGACCTTGTCGAACTGATGCACCCGCAAGATGCCGCGGGTATCGGCGCCGGCCGCACCGGCCTCGCGCCGCCAGCAGGGCGTGTACGCGGTATACCGGCGGGGGAGGTCGCTCGCGGCGAGTATCTCATCGCGATGCAGGTTGGTGACCGGCACCTCGGCGGTCGGGATCAGAAAGAGATCATCGGTGCTGGTGCGATAGAGATCGTCTTCGAATTTGGGCAGCTGGCCCGTGCCGGTCATCGTGGCGCGATTCACCACAAAGGGCGGCGCGATTTCGGTATAGCCGTGGGTCTGCGCCTGAAGCTGGAGCAGATAGGTGATCAGCGCGCGCTCCAGCCGCGCCCCCAGTCCGACGTAGAGCGGGAAGCCTGCCCCGGCAAGCTTGGCGGCGCGCTCGAAATCCAGAATGCCCAGCTCTTTGGCAAGATCCCAGTGCGGCTTGCGCCACTCGGCCGCTGCCGGCACATCGCCCCAATTGCGGACCACGGTATTGTGGCTGGCGTCGCCGGCCTGGACATCGGGAGCCGGGGTGTTGGGAACGTTGAGGAGGCGCGCGCGAAAAGCGGCATCGGCGGCATCGGCGGCCGACTGCCTCTCGCTCGCGCGCCGGGACAGATCGCCCAGCTCGGCGAGGAGCGCGCTGGCGTCCCCGCCCTTCTTCTTGGTCTCGGCAACGAGCTTGCTCTTGGTGTTCTGCTCGGCCTTGAGCGCCTCGCCCTCGGCGATGGCTCGGCGGCGCTTTTCATCTTCGGCGCGCAGCTCATCGAGCAGCGCTCCGAGGGCCGCGTCGCCGCGGCGAGTCAGCCCCTGCCGGGCTGCCGCGTAGGCGTCCGCGTCCTTGAAGACGCGCGCGTCAATCATCCGTCAGTGAGTTGGAATGCCTATGCCGAGGCCGATGAATCCGCAGTTGGTATCGACTTCCATGAGGATCACCGCGCTGCGGGTGACCAGGTCGATGGACTGGATCAGGCCCTTGGCGTAGAGCGGCCGGCTGACGCCGAAGTTGCAGGCCTGGGCACGCGAGGAAACAAGGAAGGTGTCCCCCGCGCGCACGCGGGTCGCCTTCTTTTGCTCGTAGCCGATGATCGGGGCGACCAGCACCGAGTCGAACGACGACAGCGTCCAGATCACGCCGCCGTCCTCGGCGAAGCCGAAGTAGCCTCGCGGCAGAATGACCGCGATGGTGTCGCCGGTGGTGCCGAGGCCGTAGCTGCTGTCGGGACCGAGATCGAAGACATAGTCCCAGCTGTTGCTGCGGAAAATCTGCACCTCGCCGAGCTGGACCATGTCGTAGGCCGACGGCGTTCCGACCGGCGTACCAGCGATGGCATAGAGGTGGATCTGCTGCTGGGTAACCGCCGTGGTGGCCGGCGGCACGTCGATGCCGCTGCCGCAGCCCACGAGGCAGGCGCTGGCGGCGAGGGCCGTCAGCCACGGGTACCGTCGCATAAGGTCAGACATGGCGCAAGATTCGAAGAATAGACGAGTTAGAGCCTGCATGCAATGTCGTCACAATGCTTGACAGAGCCCCCGGGGCCTCCTACGATGGGGATCATGGCCAGCATTCGTGACGTCGTTGACGCCCTGGGTCGCCGCGAGGGCGTCGAGGCGGTGATTCTCCTCGGCAACGATGGTCTGCCGATCGCCAGCCACTCCGCCAACGGCGTGGATGCCGAGGTACTGTCGGCGCTCGTGCCGAACGTGGTTCAGGCCACCGAGCAGCTCGGTCACCATGCGGGGCGCGGCGCGATGACCACCGGGGTGATCGAATTCGCCTCGGGGCTCGCGATCCTCACCAATCTGTCCAGCGACGCCAAGCTGCTGGTGATGCTGCGGCCGCGCACCAACGCCGGTCCCCTGCTCTACGATCTGAGCCGCCACCGCGCGGAGATCGCCGGACTGCTCTAGGTGGCTGGACCGTCCCACCATTTGCTCGTCGTCGATGACGAACCCCACATCGGCCGAATCGTGCGGATGCAATTCGAGCGCGGGCCCTACAAGGTCTCGCTGGCGCCCGACGGCGCCGCGGGGCTCGTCGCGCTCGGCCAGCACACCGACATCGACTGCGTCCTCGTGGATCTCAACATGCCCGGCATGACCGGCGTCGAGTTTCTCGTTCAGGCCCGCAAGGACGCGCGGCTGGCGAAGATTCCGATGGTCGTGCTCACCGCGGCCGGCCAGATCGGCCAGGTCGAAGAAGCGCGCGAGAAGGGCGCCGCGGCGATCATCACCAAGCCGTTCTCGCCCAAGAAGCTTTACCGCCAGATCGCCGGACTGCTGGGCGACGATCCCGACGCCGAAATCGGCGGAGAGGGCTGAGATGCGCTGGGCCGTCGTCCTGGCCGGCGGCGTCGGCTCCCGCTTCTGGCCTCTTTCGAGCGCGACCGCACCCAAGCAGTTCCTCAATCTCGCCGGCTCCGAATCGCTCCTGCTCGACGCGGTGCGCCGCATTCTGCCGCTCATTCCCGCGCAACGGGTGCTGATCGTCACGTCGAAGACGCTCCAGGCGACGACCCGTAACGCGCTGCCGATGCTGCCGCCCGAAAATGTGCTGGCCGAGCCGCGGGCCGCGTCCACCGCGCCGGCGCTTGCCTGGGCCACGGCGCACGCCGCGCAGGCCGACAGCGCCGCGTCGGTGCTGTCGATGCACGCCGACTGGGCGGTCGGCGATGCCGAGCGATTCCGTGCCGCCGCGACCCGCGCGATCGAGCTGGCCGAGAGCGAGGATGTGCTGGTGACCGTCGGCGCCACGCCGGTGCGTCCCGAGACCGGCTACGGCTACATCGTCCCCGGCAAGCCGTTAGGCACCGGCAAGCGCATCGCCCGCTTCGTCGAGAAACCGACGGAGGACGCCGCGCGCAGGCTGATCACCGAGGGAGCGCTCTGGAACACCGGCCTCTTCGCCTGGACCGCGGCGCGGCTCAAGGCCGAGCTGGTGGCGCACACGCCGGAGCTGGCGCCGGCCCTCCCGCTCTTCGAGAAGGGCGACGCCGCGGCGGCCTTCAAGGCGCTGAAGCCGGTCAGCATCGACGTCGGGCTTTTCGAACGGACCAGCCGCGGCGCCGTGATCGAAGGAAGCTTCCTCTGGGACGACGTCGGCTCGTGGGCCGCGCTCCGCCGCGTGCGTAACGCCGATGCCGCGGGCAACATCGCCGTGGGGATGGCGCACCTGGTCGATGCGAAGGACTGCGTGGTCTGGAGTGAGGATGGCCCGACGGTCGTGTTCGGCATCGAAGGCGCGGTGGTGGTGCGCGCGCACGGCGTCACCCTGGTGACGACGGCGGCGAAGGCCCCCGATCTCAAGAAGCTTCTCGACAAGCTGCCGCGGGATCTCGCCGGAGAGCGCGGAGCCTGATGCCGGTCTATCTCTACGACGACCCCGCCGACGTCCCGCGCTTTCTGCCTTTCACCGAGTCGCGTCCCATCGGCGAGCTGCGCCATGGCGCATGGCTGCTGCGTGAGCGGGTCGAGCAGGTCTGCGGCGCCGTCGCCGGGCATCTCGCGGCGCCGCACCTGGCCGATTTCTCGGATCCTGGTGCGCCGCCCGTCGTCTCGGCGCCCGAGGCGCGCAGCTCTCTCATCCTGCGCTCGACATTCGTGCCCGGCCAGGAGCGGCCGGATCTCACGAGTCTCGCCGATGCGCCGGGCGTCAGGCTCACCGACAGCGCCGGCGAGGTCATCGGCGCCCAGGTCCGCTCCGGTGCCGACTGGAAGGGACCGAAAAACATTCCCGCGAGCTGGCCGGCGCTGGTTCTGCCCGGCAAGCGGCTCACCGGGGTGTGGGAAATCGTCGCCGATCTCCTCGAGACCCTCCGCGCCGACGTCAACGCCGTGCTCGACGATCACGAGGGCGGACGGATTCCCGCCGGCTGCACCGTCCTTGGCCCGCCCGAGAGCCTGCTCGTCGCCGACGGCGCGCTGGTCGAGCCGATGGTGGTCTTCGACACCCGCAACGGACCGATCTGGATCCAGGAAGGCGCCGAGATCCGGACCTTCGTGAGGCTCGCGGGACCGCTGGTCATCGGCCGCGGGACGAGGATCGTCGGGGGACAGCTGCGGGAAGCGAGCATCGGGCCGAGGTGCGTGGTCCACGGTGAGGTGTCGAACTCGATCTTTCTCGGCTACTCCAACAAGGCGCACGACGGATTCCTGGGGCACACGATCGTCGGACGCTGGGCGAATCTCGGTGCCGGCACGATCAACTCGAACCTCAAGAACACCTACGGCAGCGTCCGCCTCCAGCTCGGCGGCCAGCGCATCGACACCGGGATGCAGTTTCTCGGCGCGCTGGTCGGCGATCACGTGAAGACGGCGATCGGCACGATGCTGCCGACGGGCTGCGTGATCGGAACCGGGGCGAATATCTTCGGGAGCAAGCGCCCCGAGAGCGCGGTCAAACCGTTTGCGTGGGGAACCGACGAAGCCGGCAAGGTGGTCGATTGCCAGATCTTCGCCCAGACCGCCGCCAAGGTGCTGTCGCGGCGCAACGTGGAATTCGACGACCGCATGAAGCGCTATCTCGCCTCGATCTGGGCTCACTGCACGGGGAAGCCATGCGCCTGACGGTGCTCGGGTCGGGAAGCCGCGGCAACGCGGTGCTGGTCGAGTCGGGCAATGCCGCGCTGCTCATCGACGCCGGCTTTCATCTGAAGGAGCTGGCCGGCCGGCTGGAGCGGGCCGGGTGCGCCACAGACAGGATCCAGGGAATCGCGCTGACCCACGAGCACGGCGATCACTGCCGCGGCGTGGCGCGGGCCTCGCGCACCTGGGGAATCCCCGTGGCGGCCAGCGCCGGGACGCTCGCCGCGGTCGGCGTTCACCTGCACGAATCCACGACACGGATGCCGCTGTTTCCGGCGCGGCCGATGCTGATGGGTTCGTGGCGGCTGACCGCGTTCCCCACGGCGCACGATGCGCGCGAGCCGGTGATGCTCATCGTCGAAGATCCCGACGGCCGCCGGCTGGGCGTCGCCTACGACGTCGGCTCGCCGACCGCCGCGCTGCGCCACGCCTTCCGCGGCCTCGACGCGCTGATCATCGAATCGAACCATGACGAGGTGCTGCTGCGCTCCAGCGATTATCCGCCGAGCGTGCGGGCGCGCATCGCCGGCCGCGCCGGACACTTGAGCAATAACGAAGCGGCGCGCCTCATCAGTGATGTGGCCCATCCCGGGCTCGCCGTGGTGGTGCTCGCGCATCTCTCCGAGCATTGCAACATGCCGACGCTGGCGCTGGAAACCACGAAGGCGGCGCTTCGCGGCACCGCCTTCTCGGGAATCGTCGTCGTCGCTACGCAGGATCAGCCGACCGACTCATTCGATGTCGGCGCCTCGCTCCAGCAGCTCGTTCTACCCCTGAGGTGAGACGGGAGAAACAGGAGAGGCAGGAGAGACGGGAGAGACAGGAGAGACAGGAGAGACAAGGATAGAATCGGGTGCACTTTCTTCGCCCGCCAGTGACGCCACCTTTGGTTCCCATTCCCCCATCATCTTGACGAAGGCGCGGGTGGCGTCGGGATCGAACTCGGTTCCCGACCGCTCTTCGAGATAGGCCAGCACCTTCGATGAATGCCAGGCGGCGCGGTAGGGACGGTTGGTGCGCAACGCGTCGTACACATCGCAGACGTGTACCAGCTTGCTGGCCTGGTGGCAATCGCGGGGATAATCGAAGGTCGGATAACCGCCGCCGTTGAGCATGATGTGGTGCTCGTAGGCCACCACCGCCGCCAGGTCGAGCTTCTCCGCCGAGCTGATGATGATCTTCGCCCCCTCGACTGGGTGGGCGTTCATGATCTGGCGCTCGTTAGGCTCTAGGCGGCCCGCCTTGTTCAGGATTTCGCTGGGAATCCGGATCTTGCCGATGTCGTGGAGCAGCCCCGAGGTGCCGAAGGCGCGCACGTCGCGCGCGCCCAGGCCCATCCATTCGGCGAGACCCATCGCCAGGACGCAGACGTTCAGCGAGTGCGTGGTGGTGTACTGGTCGTAGCGGCGAATCTGGAGCAGCGGCAGCACGATGGCCTGGTCGCCGTGCATCGCGGACGCCAGCGAGCTGACCACGGCGCTGACCTCGGCCAGCTGCAGGCCATTGTCCCGCTGGGCCTCGTCGTGGAGCCAGCGCACCGTCTCCGCTTCCTCGTCGAGCGACAGATCGATGCTCGCGGTGGCGATCTCTTCGTCGCTGTACTGCTCGCGGATGCCGACCGAGCCGAACTTGATGGGACCCGAGATGCCGGCGCTGCTGGCGGGCGCCTGCTGCTGGAGCGCCGACAGGGTCAGACGCGCGAGCGCCTCGCTCATGAAGCTTTCGAATTCCTCGCGCGTCACCTCGGTCTCGAACTCGAGCCGCTGAATCCCCGCCGACGCCAGCCGCTGGCTCCAGTCCCAGCCGCGCAATTCTCGGATGGGGCGCTGGCCGAGAATGACCTCGTCGCCGAGGAAGGAGAAGGAGGCCCGCCGATCCATGGCCTGGACGGCGCGCAGCGCTTCGTGCGCGGTATCGATGATCCCTTCCCGCTCCGGATGGCCCTCGGGATAGAGCGTCATGGTCGAGAGGGCGCGGGCGAAGGCGTTGAGGAATCGAACCGCGAGGGGAGCCAGCTCGGTGCCGGTCATGCACCCCTCAAGGCGTCGGCGGCGGCCCTGGCCGCACCGGGATCCCGGCCTCTGGCAATGAGGTCGAGCCGCTCGCGGGCCCGCGTCTCGGCGCGCAAGGCGCCTAACGCGGTGATGGCGGCGAGAAATTCGGCGCTGGCGCTGCTGCCGGAGACGACGTCGATGATGCTCCGCCGCTTGATCTCGGTCAGCTTGAGCAGCGCTTCGAGGGGCAACGTTCCGCCCTTGGTGCCCAGGGCCTTGATGGCGCCGACGCGCAGCTCGCTGTCGTTCTCTTCGTCGGAGGCGATCGACACCAGGATCGGCACCGCCGGCTCGGGGCAACCGCCCTCGACCACGGCATTGAGGGCGAGCTGCTTGAGCCGCGGGTCTTCGTCGGAGAGCGCGGTGCAGATGGCCCGGGTTCGCTCCTCGGCGTGGCGGAAGAGGACCCGCAGCGCCTCGCGGCGGACCCGCCAGTCGGGGTGCTGGCGGAAAGGGGTGGCGTCGACGGCGAGCGGCGTCCCCGGCAGCTCGGCGGCGATGAAGAGAATGTTGCGGGTGACGTACCAGCGCTCGTCGTTCACCCGGGACGCGAGGTGCGGACGCACCAGATCGGGCATGCGGATGAGGCGATCGATCAGGGCGCGGCGCAGGGTTCGCGACTCCGATTCGGTCAGCACATCGAGCATCGGCCCGGTGGCACGGTCGCGGTTGGCCGAGATCAGCTGGTCCACCAGGTCGAAGTCCACCGGCTGCGCCGCCAGGGCGGCGCGCATCATCGAGGGATCCTCGACACGGTCGCGAATGCGCTTCGTCGCGTCATTCTGCCTCGGCGCGCCATCGAGCATCGCCACCAGGTTCAGAATCTTCCCCGACGCCACGATGTCACCAATGGCGCGCTCCAGCGGGTCGCCCACGCCGCCGGTCTCGATCGACATCTTCACCATCCGCTCGGCCTCGGGAGCGAACGCCGCTTCTTCGGCGACCACCAGCGTCGGCGCCGACATCGACATCTTCTGGAGCGCCGCCGAATAGCCGTCGGGGTTCGGGTCGGCCAGCTCCCAGCCTTGCACCAGCTCGGAGATCTGCTCGCGGATCGCCGATTCGGCCATGGTGCGCCGGGGCGCCGAGCCGCGCTCGGCGTGCAGGCTGAGCTTCTGCAGCATGCGCAGCATGGACGAAGAGATGGGCGAACCGTTTCCCGACGCCGCGGCGTTGACCAGGTCCACCACGGCGTCCATCGACATTCCCTGCGAGGCGTCGAGAATGAAACGGTTGCGCTGGCGCTTGTCGCCGGACATTTCCAGCAGCCGCGACCGGGTGTTGTCGTCGAGCGACGAAATCAGCTTGCTCATCTTCTTCTTGAGGGCGAGCGAGCCCTGGCCGCCCTGCTTGAGCAGCTCGGCGCTCTGGAGCAGGTAGCCCACGATCACCTGGTCGTAGGCCGTGCCGCGCTCGTGCTGTTCGATCGCCCGCGCCACCGCCGCGGGCTCGGCGGCGCCGGCTTCGACTTCATCGGGCCCGGCGGCGGCGCCTAACGTCTCCGCGATTTCGGCGTCGCTCATCGGCTCCGCGGGCCCCAGGTTGGCGCGGAAGGCGTGGGGCTCGGGCGGCTTGACCTGCGCCCTGGGCTTCCTCGCGGTGCCGCTGCCCACGTCTTCGGAGGCGAGCGCCGCGCGCGCCAACCCGACCCACAGCTGCGCGCCGCGCCCACCGGTGACCGTGGAACCGCCACCGTCATCCTCATCCGGCCCGCCGACCAGCTCCAGCCGGTCGAAGGTCAGCGGGAAGAGCTGGAGGTGTTTCCAGCTGGGAATGTTGCCCGACTGGCGCAGGCCGATCGGGTCGGCGCCGCGGTCGGCATCGGTGGCGACGACCTTCAGCGCCTCCTCGAGCTCGAACGGCGACACGCCGCGATGGAAGGAAATCGCGCCGAGGTGGTGGCGATGGAGCCGGTCCGCGAGGTCCTTCAGCACCGGGTTGCGCGGATCGGTGGCGACACCTTCGATGATCAGCTGCTCGCGGGCGACGCCCAGGGACAGCGTCCCGCGCTCGAGCAGCAGGCTGTCGAGGCGCCGCGCCACCCCCTCGGCCGCCGGGCCCAGCGTCGGGTGACCGCCGGGGTACATCGCGTGCTTGTGGAGCGCGATCGAGAATTCGATCAGGAAATCGGCCAGCTCACGCGGCAGTGTCGCACGCTTCTCACTCGCGCGCGCACCGCCAGCCGCCCCGGGAGGTGCGGAAGGGGCGGGACCGGGAGAAGCCGATGGTTCGGTCACTGGCTAAAAGATAGAAGCCGCGCCGGGGCCCGCCAGCGGGAAAGGCGTGACGCGGGTCACTCCGGGGCGTACTTCGTGCTCAGCGGCGCACCAGGTAGGCGGCCCAGGCCGTCGAGGAGTCGCCGCTCACCAGCGCGGGCAGCTCGCGCATCGCGGCATTGGCCGATGCGAACGGAGCCTGGCCGAGCCGATGGGCGAGCGCGGCGCCGTCGATCGGATGATCCGAGAGCACCAGGAGCAAGCGATCGCGCTGGTACTCGGGTGTGGACTGCACCGTGGTCGAGTGCGAGTGCATCGCCGGACCGGACGTGGCACAGACCGGAGCGGGTGTCTGCGACTGACCGGGTCTGGCGTCGGTGGTGGCGGGAACCTCGCTCGTCTTCATGCAGGTCGCCGCGGCCCGGGCATCGCGGGTGCCTTCCGAGCCCGCGTCCGCTCCGGTCCGGGTGATTCCGCCAGGTGTGTACCGATGTTCGGTCTGGCCCTCGAGCAGCACCATCGGCACGCGCAAGATCGCCGTTCCCGCCGCGTAGTCGCGCGTATCCACGAGGCGCGCCGGCTCGCCGTCCACGAGACGAAAGAGCGCGCCGTAGGCCGGGCTGCTCAGCTCGAGCCGGAGAGTTCTCCCCTGCTCCCGCAGATGCATGATGTGAGCGCCGAAGCGGGTGGTGTCTCCGAACGACTGCGCCGATGCGGGCGCGGCGGCGACCAGAGAGGAAACGAGAATCGTCAGGCAGGCGGCGCGCATGCATACCTCCGGATGGAAGTACTCAATAGAGGATAGGCGCGCCCGTGGTGTCCCACAAGCAGAACGGCCCCGGAACTCTCCGGGGCCGCCTGCATTCTACGGTCACCGTCAACCGTTAACGGTCAACAGTTAACGGCCAACGCTCCTAGTACATCCCGCCCATGCCGGCGCCCGGGCCACCACCAGCCGGAGCGGAGGACTTCTCTTCCTTCCGCTCGACCACGACGCACTCGGTCGTCAGCAGGAGGCCCGCGATCGACGCCGCGTTCTGCAGCGCGGTGCGGGTCACCTTGGTCGGGTCGATGACGCCCGCGGCAACCAGGTCTTCGAACTCCCCGGTCAGCGCGTTGTAGCCGAAGTTCTTTTCCTTCGACTCGCGCACCTTCTCGATGATGATCGAGCCTTCGGCACCCGCATTGAACGTGATGATGCGGATCGGCTCTTCGAGCGCGCGGCGGACGATGTCGACGCCGATCTTCTCGTCGCTGTCGCCCTTGAACTTGCCGAGCACCGCCTGGGCCCGGAGCAGCGCGACGCCGCCGCCGGGGACGATGCCCTCTTCAACGGCCGCGCGGGTCGCGTGCAGCGCGTCCTCGACACGGGCCTTCTTTTCCTTCATCTCGGTCTCGGTCGCGGCACCGACGTTGATGATCGCCACGCCGCCGGCGAGCTTCGCCAGACGCTCCTGCAGCTTCTCCTTGTCGTAGTCCGAGGTGGACTTGTCGATGGCCGAGCGGATTTCGCCGATGCGGCCTTCGATCGCCTGCCGCTTGCCGGCTCCGTCGACGATCGTCGTGTTGTCCTTGTCCACCACCACACGCTTGGCCTTGCCGAGATCGGCGAGGACCGCGTTCTCGAGCTTGAAGCCGACTTCCTCGCTGATGACGTTGCCGCCGGTCAGCACCGAGATGTCGCGCAGCATTTCCTTGCGGCGGTCGCCGAAGCCGGGCGCCTTCACTGCGCAGACCTTCAGCGTGCCACGCAGCTTGTTGACGACCAGCGTGGCCAGCGCCTCACCCTCGACGTCTTCGGCGATGATGAGGAGAGGCTTGCCCGACTGGGCGACCTTCTCGAGGACCGGGAGCAGGTCCTTCATCGCGCTGATCTTCTTGTCGTGGATCAGGATCAGGGCGTCCTCGAGGATGCCTTCCATCTTGTCGGGATCGGTGACGAAGTAGGGCGAGAGATAGCCGCGGTCGAACTGCATGCCGTCCACGGTCTCCAACTCGGTCGCCAGGCCCTTGGCCTCCTCGACCGTGATCACGCCGTCGTTGCCGACCTTTTCCATCGCCTCGGCGATCAGGTCGCCGATCTCCTTGTCGTTGTTCGCCGAAATCGAGCCGACCTGGGCGATCGCCTTCTTGCCCTTGCTCGGCACCGACATCTTCTTCAGCTCCGCGACGACCGTCTCCACCGCCTGGTCGATGCCGCGCTTGATCGCCATCGGGTTGATGCCGGCGGTGACGTTCTTCAGGCCTTCGCGGAAAATCGCCTGCGCCAGCACGGTCGCGGTGGTGGTGCCGTCACCCGCGAGGTCGCTGGT
>DASXPG010000027.1:0-13007 GCA_036493755.1 Gemmatimonadales bacterium | reverse complement strand
TTGAAATTCTCCTGCTGCACCCGGCCGCGATCGAGCGTGATGGCGCCGCGCAGCGCCGCCGAGAGTCCGTAGACGATCGAGCCCTGTACCTGGGCTTCGACGGTCAGCGGATTCACGACCCGGCCGATGTCCACGGCGCAGCAGACGCGGTGCACTGTCGGCGTCCCGTCGGCGCCGACCGAGACTTCCGCCACCTCGGCCACATAGCTGTTGAACGACTTGTGCGCCGCGATGCCGCGAAACCGCCCGGCCGGCAGCGGCGAATCCCACCCGGCCCGTTCAGCGGCCAGGTTCAGCACGCCGAGGAGCCGCGGCGAGTTGGCGAGCAGCCGGCGCCTGAGTGCAAGCGGATCGGTATGCGTGGCGGCGGCGATTTCATCGATGAACGATTCTTTCACGAACGCGGTGTGCGAATTGCCCACCGAGCGCCAGAAGCCTATCGGCACGCCGGGTTCGTCTCGGACCCACTCCACCTGGACGTTGGGGATCGCGTATTCGCCGAGCGCACCCTCGATGGCATTGTCGTCGAGTCCGTTCTGGAGCGGGAACATGTGGGCCTGGACGGACGGACTCACCGAGCGATAGGTGCAGGTCGTCAGATTGCCCGACGCATCGAGCCCGGCGGCGAGAACGTTGTAGGTCGCGGGTCGATAGCAGTCGTGCTGGATGTCGTCTTCGCGCGAGAAGACGACCTTCACCGGGACATGGGCCATTTTCGACAGCGTGACCGCTTCGGACAGGAAGTCCTGCTCGAAGCGACGCCCGAATCCGCCGCCGAGCATCGTGGTGTGGATCTGGATCGCCGCGTCCGGCAGGCCGCTGGCGCGAGCCGCGGTGGCTTTCGCCATGGTCTGCGCCTGGGTCGGCGCCCAGACTTCGCAGGACGCCGCCTGCACGTGGGCGGTGCAGTTCATCGGCTCCATCGTTGCATGGGCCAGGAACGGCGTCTCGTACACCGCGTCGATGCGCCGAGCGGCCGACGCGAGTGCGGCGGCGCTGTCGCCCTCGTGCCTTGCCACGACGCCCGGCTGTTTCGCGAGCTCGGCCCAGCGGGCGCGCAGCGAGGCGCTGGAGAGCGATGCGTTGGCGCCCTCGTCCCACTCGATGCGCAGCGCCTCGCGCCCTTTTTTCGCGGCCCAGTAGCCGTCCGCCAGCACCGCCACGCCGGAGGGAATCTCGACCACCTGACGCACCCCGGGAACGGCGCGCGCGGCGGTGGCGGTGAAGCTCTTCACTTTTCCGCCGAAGACCGGGCATCGCGCGACCACCGCCGTCAACATCCCCGGCAGCTTCACGTCGATACCGAAGGTCGCGCGGCCCATCACCTTGCTCGGTGCGTCGAGCCGCCTGGTGCGCTTGCCGATGACCTTCCACTCCGACGCCGGCTTGAGCGCGACGTGATGCGGGACCGGGATCTGCGCCGCCGCGTTCGCCAGCTCCCCGTAGGTCATGCGTCGCGACGAGGCCGCATGGGTCACGACGCCGTTCGCGATCGTCAGGCTCTCACGCGGCACGCCGAGCGACGTGGCCGCGGCGGCGGCGAGCATTTCGCGCGCGGCGGCGCCGGCCTGGCGCATCGGATCGAAGGCGGCGGAAACGGTGGTGCTGCCGCCGGTGCCCTGCATGCCGAAACTCGGATTGTTGTAGGCGGGATCCGCCGGGGCCTGCTCGATTTTCACTGTCGCCGGGTCCACCTCCAGCTCCTCGGCGACCAGCATGGGCAGCGACGTCAGGATGCCTTGTCCCATCTCCGAGTAGCCCACGACGATGGTGACGACGCCGTCGGTCCCGACCCGCACAAAAGCGTTAGGCGCGAAATCCGTGGGAACGGGGAACGGGGAACGTTGGAACGTGGGAGCGAGCGTGCGGACGCCGAGCGTGAGCCCGGCGCCGGCCACGGCCGTGACCGAGAGGAACTCGCGACGGTCCATTGTGGGGGCGCTCATCGGTCACCTCCGGCGGCGGCGGTTTGTTCGCCGGCGGCGCGGTGGATGGCGGCGCGCAGCCGCTGGTAGGTGCCGCAGCGGCAGATGTTGCCGGCCATCGCGTTGTCGATCTCGGTATCGGTGGGGCGCGGCTTGGCCGCCAGCAGCGCCGCGGCGTTCATGATCTGGCCGACCTGGCAGTAACCGCACTGGACCACGTCTTCGGCGACCCAGGCCTGCTGGACAGGGTGCGTTCCATCGGTGGAGAGGCCTTCGATGGTGGTGATCCGTTTGCCGGCGAGGGCCGAGACGGGCCACTGGCAGGAGCGCATCGCCACGCCGTCCACGTGCACCGTGCAGGCGCCGCAGAAGCCGCCGCCGCACCCGAACTTGGTGCCGGTCATTCCCAGAGTGTCGCGCAGGATCCAGAGGAGGGGCGTGTCGGCGGCGGCCGTCAAAGTTCGGCGGGAGCCGTTGATGGTCAGCGTGTACGTCGGCATGAGACCCCTATCCGGCTGTGAGTTTTTCGAAGGCTTTGCCCTCGACAAATAACCTGAAGAGCTCTCCGTCCAGCATGCCACCCTTCACTTCTTCCGACATGATGTCGAGAGCGCGCTGGAGCGGGACGGCGCGTTTGTACGGCCGGTCGGCCGCGGTCAACGCGTCGAAGATGTCGCTGATGGTCATCATGCGGGTCTGAATCGGAATGTCGGGGGCCGCGACTTTCCGCGGATAGCCGGTGCCGTTGAGCTTCTCGTGGTGCCCGTAGGCGATCACCGGAATGCTGGACAGCTCCTTGGTCCAGGGGATCTGGAGCAGGAACCGGTAGGTGTGCGTGACATGGCTCTCGATCTCGAGCCGCTCGGCCTCGTCGAGAGAGCCTTTGCGAATCGTCAGGTAGCGCACTTCGTCGTCGCTCAGATACGGCTGCGGATTCCCGTCGATGTCCGCGTAGGTGCTCTCGGCGGCCTTGATCAGCTCCTCGAAGCTGCCTTCGGGGAGCAGCGACGGCTCATTGGAGCTGAGCACCGTCTTGAGAAACTGGTCCAGCCTTTCGAGATCGGTCCGCAGCTCGGCATCGAGCCCCGCGACGAAGGCGTCATAGCCGTCGCGACCCTGGCCGGCGAGGTAGTCGGCGCGCTTCTTGTGGTATGTGGACTCCGCCGAGCGCTTGATGAAGCCGTAGCGGCTCTTGATCAGCGAGAGATCCGGGGGGTAGAGCTTCTTGGCCTTCACCAGCACCTGCTCGCGTACGCCGACCTTGCCGAAATCGTGGAGCAGGCCGGCGTAGCGGATTTCCTTGAGCTGCTCGCGGGTGAACTTCACCTTGCCGTAGAGGCCTCCCGCCGACTTGTCCACCACTTCGGCGAGTCCGACGGTCATCGTGGCCACGCGATCCGAATGGCCGAAAGTGGTCGGGTCGCGCTGCTCGATCGCGGTGACCGACGCCTTCACGAAGCCTTCGAAGAGCTGTTCGATGCTCTGGTAGAGGAGGCTGTTCTCGATCGACACCGCGGCCTGGCCGGCGAGGGCGTTGACGATTTCGACGGTGCGCCGCGAGAAGGGGATGACCTGCTTGTCCACCACTTCGTGGCCCATCAGCGTCACGCCGGGATCGCGCTTGCGGTTGATCAGCTGCAGCGCGCCGATCACTTCATCGCGGTGATTGCGCATCGGCACCGTCAGCATCGATTTCGACCGGTAGCCGGTGCGCTCGTCGAAGCTGCGGTTGAAGGAGTACTCGACGTCGGGGGGGAGAAAATAGACGTCGTCGATGACCAGCGGCTCGCCGGTCGAGCAGACGTAGCCGGCGATCGAGGCGTGGTCGAGCGGAATGGTGAATTCGACGAAGCCGGCGCTCTGCAGCGTATCCGACTGGGTGAGCTTGAAGCGCAGCTTGGGGGTCGGCGTCTCGCGCCCTTCCACCAGGTACAGCGATCCGCCGTCGGACGAGGTGATCTGCCGCGCCTGGCTCAGGATCATCCCCAGCAGCACGTCGTAATCGCGCTCAGTGGAGAGCGCCACGCCGATCCGCGTCAGCTCGGCGATCTCGCGCGAGCGCTGCGCGCTCTCGGCCCGGGCCCGCGCCGATTCGATGCGGCCGGCGGCCTCGCGGAAGGCGGCGCGCAGCGCGATGAAGAGCTGCTTGTGGCCGCAGCCGTGGGGGACGAAGGCGCTGACCACGTCGGCGCCGGGAAGATCGGAGGGCACGTCCAGCTCGTTAGGCGCGCCGAGGGCGACGACGGCGGCGCCGGCATCGGCGGCGGCGCGGACGCCGGAGGGTCCGAGCTGGCGGCGCAGGGTCTCGTCGAGGAGGAGCACCGTCGGCCGCTCGTCCACGGTGCCCGTGGTGACCGAGCTGATCACCCGGCGCTCCAGCGGCGTGAGCGCGGCGCTCAGGCTTTCGAAGGCCGCGTCGGGCTCCCAGGCGCCGCCGTGGAGCAGGACGAGCTTCACGGTTTGCGCGCCGAATCGGCGGGCGCGGGACGCGGGGCGCGGGCGATGCTGTCGGCGCGCTGGATGCTGTCGGCCTTGAGGCGGCGGGCGCGGCCTTCGGCGGTAAGGCTGTCGGGGAGCTGGATGCCGCTCATCGCGCGCATGGGGCGGCGCGAGAGCTGCTCCATCACGTATTGAAGCTGCTGGGTCAGGAAGCGCAGGTCGAGCATCATCGAACGGATCTCGGGACGGTTCTCGGCGCCCATCGCGGACACGAGCCTGGTGAGTGAATCGGCGCTGCCCATCAAACGGCGCGTCTGCTGCATCGTGGTCCGCGTTTCTTCGAGAGTCATGTCGACCTGGTGCATCGTCCCGCCCGAACGGGTGTCGATAGTATCGAGCAGCTGGCGCACCCGCGCCATGCTGGCCGTCAGCTCGGTCAGGGTGGACTCGGTTCCGGGGCGGATTCCCTGCACGAAGCCCCGGGCGGTGCCGGTGGCGATCGAAAGGCTGTCGGCGAGGCGCTTGTAGGCGTCGAGGGCCCGGGTCGCGGCGGCGATGGCGTTGGCGAGGCTGCTCTTGAGACCGGTCGCGAGCGAGCCCAGGGCTTCCATCGCCGGCTCCCGGCGATGCATGACCAGGGTGTCGCCGCTGCGGATCGAGTCCGGGGGCGCGCAGTGGCGGCCGCGCTGGTGCTCGAGGGCGTCGGGATCCTGGTGCAGCTCCAGCGTCGCGCCGCCGAAGATGCCGGCGATGACCTCCGCGTCCATTCCGCAGATGAGCTTCAGCGGCGTCTTGTCGGGGAATGCGGCCAGCATCGAGGCCCGGATCACGAACTCCAGCTTTCCGGGCTTGGTGGCGCGCTTGGGGTTGATGCTCGCGACGCGGCCGATCTCCAGGCCCTGGAGATAGATCCTGGTATCGACGGCGACATCCTTCACGTCGTCGCTGACGATGAGCAGGTCGAAGTGGCGGATCCCCCAGCCGCTGGTGGCGATCAGCGCCGCGACGACGATGCCGACGATGATGATGACGAAGAGCCCGACGTAGACATCCGTGCGCTGAACGACCTTCACTCCAGCCCCTCCATGGCGAGTCCATCCTCGACGTGTACCAGGCGATTCATCAGCGGAATCACGTGCGGGCCGAGGTCCTGCGCGGTGATGACGACGGTGCGCGGCGTGCCGAAGCGGGTGTGCCGCACATGTTCGATGATCTCGTGCGCCGCGCGGTGGGTCAGACCGTCGAAAGGCGCCTCGAGAACCAGCAAGTCGGGATCGAGGGCGATGGCCCGGGCGACGGCGGAGCGCCGGCGGATTTCTTCGTTGACCGCCGCCGGACGCAGGGTGGCGACGTCGGCCAGATGGAACATGGTGAGCAGCTCATCGACGCGTTCGTCGACCGCCTTCTGCCGGTGGTCGGAGGCATACTGAAGCGGCAGGCCGATGTTCGCGGCCAGGGTGAGGTTCTGGAGCAACCCGTCGCCCACCGGCACGTAGCCGAGGCGGCGGCGGAAGATCAGCAGCTTCCGCCAGGGGAGGTCGGCGATCTCGGTGCCGTAGACCAGCACCTTCCCCCACGGCGGCCGGTCGAGCCCGAGCACGAAGCGCCCCATGTCGCCGACGCCGCTGTCTTCATCACCAAGTACTGCCGTCACCGCGCCCACCTCGACGACCAGGTCGAGGCGGTGGCCGGGGTGATCGGGCCGCTCGCGCAGGTCGACATCCTTGAAGACGAGCGGGGCCGCCCCCTCGACTCCCATTTCATACGCCTGGACCAGGAACGATTCGCGCTCGATCATGCCAGGACGATCACGAAGAGGGCCGACATGATGAAGATGGCGACGATGGTACCGACCACGCCGCGGGTCACCGCCTGCGGGATTTCGGTCGGACCCGCCGTCACGGCGAGGCCGTGGTACGAGCAGAAGAGGGCGACGGCGGCGCCGAACGTGATGCCCTTGGCGACGGTGATCCACACATCCTTGGCCGACAGGGTGGAGAGGACGATCTGCCGGTACCCCTCGTAGCTCATGCCGGTGGTCGAGGCTCCCAGGAAGCCGCTGATCAGCGCCACCACGTCGAAGAGCACCATCAGGCATGCCACCGACACGATCGCGCCGAGGACGCGGGGGAAGACCAGATAGATGTAAGGGTCGATGCCCATCGCTTCGAGGGCGGTGATCTCACCCATGACCTTGTTGGTCGCCATTTCGGCGGCGATGGCGGTGCCGGAGCGGCTGACCACGATGAGCGCGGTGAGCAGCGGCCCCAGCTCGCGGATCACCGCGACGACCATGATCGTGCCCATCTGGTCGAGCGCGCCGACGCGGCCAAGCTGCGCCGCGGACTGGGCGATGACGAGAAATGAGAGCAGGGCGGCGAGGAGGGTCACGAGCCCCACCGCCTGGAGCGCAGTGAAGCGGATCTGATTGACGAGAACGCGGAGGGTCACCACGCGACCAGCCCGCGTAAGCCGGCCCGCCGTCCGCAGCACCCTCAACGTGAAGCGCGCCAGCCCTCCGATGACAGAAAGCTGGCGCGCCCCGGTGTGTCCGATTGCCGCGACGACCGCCGTCACGGCATGAGTCTATGACGAACAGGCACCTGCTTGCAAGCGGTTGCAATCGGTGCGCGCCTGCGTGTACTGCGGGAAGACCGCCAGCGCGCGCTTGTACTGCTCGACGGCGCGGGAGGTCTCGCCGCGGTCGGCGTAGAGCACCGCGCGGGAGAAGGCCATGACGGCCTGGGTCGGGGGCGCCGGATTCTGCTGGCGGAAGTCCGCCTCGGCGTGGCGATCCAGGGGCGGCAGGTTGGCGTCGTGCATCAGCTGCTGCGCCAGCCGGGGGAGCATCTCGAAGAGGTCGGTCATGTGGCCGCGTACCGACTGGGTGCGCAGGATGACGCCGGTCTCGGTGTCGAAGATCCGGGTATCGACCCGCACGTCGCCGCGGTTGTCGAAGAGCGTGCCGGTGATCATGTAGCGCGCGCCCACGAGCCGGCCGATGCGCGACTGGGTCGCTTCATCGATGCGGCCTTCGTGCCCCAGGTTCTGCTCCTGGAGGATCTGCTGGAGCTGGCTGCGCTCCACGACGCGGATCGCCGGGTTGCTGGACAGCTCGGTAATGGTGAGCGAGGCCAGTCCGCGGCGCAGCGCATCGTAGTCTTCGCGATCCTGCCCGAAGACCATCCCGATGTCGTAATCCAGCACCGCGATGCCCGGACGGGCATCGGGAGACTGCGGCGTCTGCGCCGGCGCGGCCCGCAGGGCCAACGCGGTAAGCGCGAGCGTCAGAGTCATCGTGGTCAAGCGCCTCATGGCCTTCACCCTCCGCAAGGTGGCACTACAGTGACAGCGTCTGTCCTTCGCAGGCGGCGAACACTTCGACCGTTCCCTTCGCCGCGTCGCCGGCCCGCGCGCATACCTCGTCCATCGCCTCGTCGCCGTGCTCCGGCTCGTGATGGAACAACGCGATGCGCCGCGCGCCTGCTTCCTTCGCCAGCTGGACTGCCTCGGTGTAGGTCGAGTGGCCCCAGCCGGCATGTGATTCGATTTCGTCCGGCGTGTACATCGCGTCGTGGATCAGCAGGTCGCACCCGCCGACGAAATCCACGAACCGCTTGCGCCAGTTGGGCCCGACGTCGTAGTCGCCGGCCGGTCCCAGCTCGTCGTCGGTCACGTAGACGATCGACGGGCCGCCCTTGCGCTCCAGCCGGTAGCCCATCGTTACCGCGGGGTGCCGCACCCGCATCGCCTTGATGGTGAAGCCCGGGGTCACGATCGGCTCCTCGGCCTTCACGTGCGCAACGTCGATCGTGGCGGCCAGAGCGTCCAGCGGGACGGGAAACACCGCCGGGTGCATCATCTGCCGCAGGATCGTTTCCATTTCCACGTCGCCCTGCTGTGGACCCCACACCTTCAGCGAGTTGCCCTTCATGAACAACGGGGCGAAGTAGGGCAGCCCCTGGATGTGGTCCCAGTGCGCGTGCGAAATGATCAGGTCCGCGCGAATTCCCTTCTTGCCGTTCTTGCCGGCGAGCCGCTTGCCGAGGCCGCGGATCCCGGTGCCGGCGTCGAGGATGACGAGATTGCCGCTCCCGTCGGTGACCTCGATGCAGGCGGTGTTGCCGCCATAACGGGCGGTCGCCGAGCCCGGCGTGGGGATGGTCCCGCGCGTTCCCCAGAAGGTGAGATCCACGCCCTTTGCGCTCACCGGTGCCAGCACTGTGCCAAGGGTAGCGAAAACACGTCGGACGGGGCCAGAGGCAGGGTCACCCGGCGCATGTGACCGGCCTCACGCCTGCCGCGCGCCGGTCATCGAGCGCAGCGTTTCGGCCTGGCGGATGGTGATTTCGCGGCGGCTGACCTCGATGGCGCCCCGCTCGACCAGCTCGCGCATCGCGCGGCTCACCGTTTCGCGCGAAGAGCCGATCATCTGCGCGATAGTGTGATGGGTCAGCCGCCTCGTTATGCGCGGCCCGCCGCTCTCTTCGGCGAGGTCCAGGAGCAGCTGCGCCACCCGGCCGTTCACGTCGAGCAGGACCAGCCCGCCGATTTTTTCGTCGGCGCGGCGCAGCCGCTGGACCAGGACGCGCAACAGCTTCAGCGCGATGGTCGGCGTTTCCTGCAGCCGGGCCTGGAAATCGTCGCGGCGCAACACCAGGAGCTGCGAGTCTTTCATGGCGATGACGTGGGCGCTGCGGGGCTCGTCGTCGATCAGCGACATCTCGCCGAAAAAATCGCCGTCCCCCAGGACCGAGAGGATGACCTCGCGGCCGTCCTCGCCGATCAGGACCACCTTCACCTGGCCGGTGGATACGATATACAGCGCGTCCCCCGGGTCGTCCTCGAAGAGGATGACCGAGTTCTTGGGGTACTCCCGCTCCCGGGTAACGTCGCCGAACCGCGCCAATTCGGCCTCGGCGAGATCGCTGAAGAGGGGCACCCTTTTGAGCACGTCTGTGGGGGACATACGCGGCGCAAGTTTACCGTCCGGGCTCATTCGTTGTCAAATCGTGACATGTTCTCTGACTTGTCGGGAAGTCACTGGCCCGGTTACATTTAGCGCCTGTCATTCGACCATTCAGACCGAGGAGCAGGGCAGTGAAAGCCGGCATTCATCCCGAGTATCACCCGATCACTATCGTATGCGCGTGCGGCAACAGCTGGGTCACGCGCTCCACGGCGAAGTCCATTCACGTGGAAATCTGCGCCAAGTGCCACCCCTACTTCACCGGCAAGCTGCGCCTGGTGGACACGGCGGGTCGCGTCGAGCGCTTCCGGGCCAAGTACCGCAGCCCCGAGGAAGTAAAGTCGGAGGCTGCCGCCAAGGCCGCCGCGGAGGCAGCCCGTAGCTGATCTCCGCAGCCGAGTGACGGCTGCGTTGTCGCGCGCCGCCCAGGTGGACGCCGAGTTGGCGGACCCCAAGGCGGCGCGCGATGCGTCTAGCCGCCAGAAAATCGGCCGCGAGCGCGTCCGGCTGGAGCCGGTCGTGAAGGCCGGGGAGCGCTGGCTCAAGCTCACCGATGAGCTGGCGTCCGCGCGGGATCTGGCCAACGGCTCCGATGCCGAGATGGGAGCGCTCGCCCGGCAGGAAATCGCCGCGATCGAGCCCGAAGTGAAACAGCTCGACGCCCTCCTCGACGACCTGCTGACTCCACGCGACCCGCTCGACGACCGCGACGCCATCGTCGAAATACGCGCCGGCACCGGCGGCGACGAAGCGGCGCTCTTCGCCGGCGATCTCTTCCGCATGTACACCCGGTACGCCGAACGGCACGGGTTCAAGGTCGAAACCATCTCTCTCAGTTACGGCACGCTCAACGGGGTGAAGGAAGCCGTCTTCGCCGTGCGCGGCAGCGACGCCTTCGGCGCCCTGCGCAGCGAGGCGGGGGTGCACCGGGTGCAACGCGTGCCCGAAACCGAGACGGCGGGCCGCATCCATACCTCGGCAGCGACCGTCGCGGTGCTCCCCGAGGCCGAGGAGATCGACGTGAAGATCGATCCCAACGACCTTCGCATCGATGTCTTCCGCTCCGGCGGACCCGGCGGACAGAGCGTCAACACCACCGACTCGGCGGTGCGCATCACCCACAATCCCAGCGGACTGGTGGTGCAGCAGCAGGATCAGAAGAGCCAGCTCCAGAACAAGATCAAGGCGATGGAGGTGCTCCGCTCCCGGCTGCTCGACAAGATGGTCTCCGACCAGGAAGCGGCGCGGGCCCGCGAACGCCGCACCATGGTCGGCACCGGCGACCGCTCGGCCAAGATCCGCACCTACAATTTCCCCCAGAGCCGGGTGACCGATCACCGCATCGGTCTCTCGGTGCACAGTCTCCAGGGCATCCTCGACGGCGACCTCGACGAGTTCGTCAAAGCGCTGAGACTGGCTCGGAAAGAGGAGTCGCTCGGAACCGGTGAATGAGGTGACGGAGGTGACGGGTGTGACGGAGGTAAACGTCGGGGCCGCGATTTCCGAGGCCTGCGCCATCCTCTCGCATCTGCCCGACGCGCTTCGCGAAACCTCCGAGCTGTATGCCGCCGTGACGTTAGGCAGCGTCAGCTCGGCATGGCTGGACCGCGACAAGACCATCGCCGAGCCGGTGCGGGAGCGGCTGCTGCTCGCCGCCGAGCGGCGGCTGGCGGGCTGGCCGCAGCAGTACGCCGCCGGGCGGGCCAATTTTCGCGGGCACTGGCTCGCCGTGGATCAGCGGGTGCTGATTCCGCGGCCGGAGACCGAGGGGCTGGTTCAGCTGGTTATCGAGTGGGCCAGTGGAGCGAGTTCACGAGCGGATGTGCTCGCTCGATCCACTCGTCAACTCGCCCCCCTCGTCGCCGACATCGGCACCGGCTCGGGTGCCATCGCCATCGCGCTGGCCCTCGAGGCTCCGGTATCTGGTGTCATCGCCACGGATGTCTCGCCCGATGCGCTGAACCTCGCCATCGAAAACGCCGCGGCGCTCGGCGCCAAAGAGCGGGTCAGCTTCCGTCGTGGGAACTACCTCGATCCGCTGCTTGATGACAAGGTGGACGTCGTGGTGAGCAATCCACCCTATGTCGCCACGGATGAGTGGGAGGCTCTCGAATCGTCGGTCAAGGACTTCGAGCCGCGTCTCGCGCTCGACGGCGGCGCGGATGGACTCGAGCCATATCTCGTGATTGCGAAACAGGCGCGCGAATCGCTGGAGCCGGGAGGGTTGCTGGCGCTCGAGATCGATGCGCGGCGGGCCGAGGCCACGGCCGAGATCGTTCGCGCCGCGGGATTCACCGACGTGCGATTGCTTCCGGATTCGTTCGGAAGGACGCGGTACTTGCTCGCCTCGAAGCTGATCCGAGGCTGAGCGCGCTTACTCGCTCCGAATGGCGAGCAGTGGATCGATCCGCGTCCCGCGGCGCGCCGGCAGCCAGCTCGCCAGCCATCCCGCCGCCAGCAACACCAGCGCGACCGCCCCGAACGTCAGCGGATCGGTCGGGCTGATCTCGAAGAGCAGGGACCGCATGACGCGGGTGAGCGCCAGCGCCCCGATCGCACCAGCCACGATGCCGGCGCCCACCATCAGCAGCGCCCGGCCCTGGACCATCAACACCACGTCGCCGGGCTGCGCGCCTAACGCGAGCCGGATGCCGATCTCGCGGGTGCGCTGCGCCACCGCGTACGACACCACGCCATAAATGCCGACGCCGGCCAGCAGCAGTGCCGCGATCGCGAAGGTGGCGAGCACGGTCATGGTGAAGCGCCGGTCGGCGATGGACGAGGCGAAGCGGCTCTCCAGCGTCTCGAATTCGGCCGGCACGTCGGGATCGATCGAGCGCAGCGCGGCGCGAATCTGCGGCACCAGGCCCGTGGGTGGCAGGCTGGTTTTCACGACCATCGTCATCCATCGGGTGCGGTACGGCAGCTGGCTGATCGAGTAGTAGTAGGCGGGCCGCACCGGCGCGGTCACGCCGCTGCCGGCCACGTTCTTCACGATGCCGACGACGGTCGCGAAGGGCTCGAACTCGGGGCCGTCCATACCGCCGATGCGCATCTGCTTCCCGATCGGATCCTCGCCCGGCCAGCCATCCTTCGCCAGCGCCTCGTTGACGACGACCACCGGCGCGCCTCCCGCGACGTCACTCTCCGCGATCCCGCGGCCCTTCAGGATTTTCATCCCCATCGCGTCGAAGTATCCGGGACTGACGATGCGGTACACGGCGAACCCGGTGATGGGATGGCCGATCGGCAGCAGCGGCCGTCCAGCGACCTGGATGCCGCCGCTGGGATTCTCGCCATCGAGCGGCAGCACGTTGGTCACGCCGGCGGCGGTGACGCCGGGAATCCGTCGCACCGCGTCGAGGGCGCGATCCTGGAAGGCGACGGCCATGGCGACGTTGGGATAGGCATGCTCGGGCAAGTCGGTGACGACGGTCAGAACGCCCCGCGGCTCGAAGCCGACATCGACGCCGAGCACCGCCGCGAAGCTGCGCAGCATCAGGCCCGA
Organism: Gemmatimonadales bacterium; assembly: GCA_036493755.1. GTDB lineage: Bacteria > Gemmatimonadota > Gemmatimonadetes > Gemmatimonadales > JACORV01 > DASXPG01. Next base: position 166 of record DASXPG010000027.1, on the reverse strand, counting down.
TCCCACCAGCAGGACCAGCGCCAGCGCGACTTCCACGGCGACCAGGATCGACCAGACCCGCTGCTTTCCGGGTCCGGAGCCGGCGCGCGGCCCTTCGCGGATCGCGGCATTGGCGTTCACGTCGGCGACGCGCAGCGCGGGCAACAGCCCGAAGAGCACCGCGGTC
>DASXPG010000026.1:0-16447 GCA_036493755.1 Gemmatimonadales bacterium | reverse complement strand
CTCGTGCCGGACGGGGGGATCACACTCTTCTCCCACCGCTCGGCGCGCGGCGACACGCGGGGGTCGCTCGTGGGTCCGCGCGCGGATGACCTGGCGCTGGCGGTGATGCCGGGCGACCGGATCTGGGCGATCCGGTTCTGGCCCGACAGCGGCGGCCTCGTCCTCGGCGAAGATCCCGAGCGCCTGGCCGGCCATTTCGTTCAGCCGCTGACCCATCCCCAGTGGGCGGTGCTGCTCCTCCGCGCCCTCGCCGATTGCCGCGATGCCGCCTCCGCGGCCGAGGTGGCCGACCGGCTGCTCGGCGATGTGATCGCTTCGGCGTCCGCGCCCGACGCCGTCGCTCGTCAGGCGGTGCAGGCGCTCATCGCCACGCATGGCGAAATCGGGATCGCGGAGATCGCGGAAGGAATGGGAATCAGCCTGCGCCAACTTGAGCGCCGCTTCTCGGCGGCGGTAGGTCTCGACCCGATTCAGTTCGGGCGGATCAGAAAGATGAAAGGGAATCTCGGACCACTGTTAGGCAACACGCCGAGAACCTGGAACGAGGTATTGCCGATTCTGCTGGAGGCCCGGCCCTAGCCGAGCATACTCTTCACCACGAACCACACATTCGCCGGACGCTCGGCGAGCCGGCGCATGTACCAGGCGAACCAGGCGTTGCCGTAGCTGATCAGAAGCCGCACGGTGTGACCCTCACGCGCGAGGGCGCGCTGGTCGGCGGTGCGGATGCCGTACAGCATGTGGATCTCGAACCCGCCCGCTTTCACGCCCAGCTGCTTCGCCTTTGCCGCGATCCGCTCGATCAATCCGATATCGTGGGTCCCGAAGACCGGCAGCGCCGCACCCTTCGCCGCGCCCTGCATCAGCGTCTCGGCAAGAGCGTAGTAGGCGAGATCGACGTCACGCTTGACCGGAAAGGCGACGTGGGCCGGCTCGGCATACGCCCCTTTCACCAGGCGAATCGCCGGTTTCAGCGGCATCAGCGAATCGAGATCGGCGGGAGTGCGCTTGAGGTACGCCTGCAGGCAGAGTCCGACGTTCTCGTGCTTCGCCTTCAGCTTGCGATACAGATCGAGCGTCCGATCGACGTACGACGAATCCTCCATGTCGATCCAGAGCAGCGCGCCGCCCGATTTCGCGCGGGCGGCGAGGGCGTCGACATTGGCGAGGCAGGCGTCGGCGGAGAGGTCGAGGCCGAGCTGGGTCGGCTTGACCGACACGACGGTGGTGAGGCCGCGCGTCTTGATGGTGTCGAGCACGCCGAGGTAGTGGTCGCGGACGGCGTCTGCTTCTTTGAGCGTGGTGAGGTTCTCGCCGAGCTGGGTGATGACGGCGCCGATCCCTTCCTTCGCGAGCACCGGTGCGGCATCAAGCGCGGCACCGACGTCTTCGCCGGGCATGAACTTCTTGACGGCGCGGCGGGCAAAGGCGCGGTTCGACATCTGGCCGGCCAGCCACTTCGAACGGGAGGCGCGCAGCAGCACGCTTCGGGCGATAGACACTCAGATCTCCGCGCGCCGCGCGAAGCGGGCGATGTTCGCGCCGGCCCGGTAGGCCAGCGCCTGGATGGTGCAGGTTGGCTGCCCGCGGCCGCTCGTGACCATCGAGCTGCCGTCGCAGAGGAAGAGATTCTTCACGTCATGGGTGCGGTGGTACTTGTCGACCACCGACTTGGCCGGATCGTTGCCCATGCGGCAGGTACCGAGCAGGTGGACGCCGTTCCCCTGCGGGCCCGGTGGCCGCGACCAGACTTTCCGCGCGCCGGCGGCGTTGAGCAAATCGTTGGCGTAACCCTGCAGGAACTTCATCAGCGCCAGGTCGTCGTTGTGGTCCATGTAGGTGACGCGCATCGCCGGCAGTCCCCAGATGTCCTTGAGGTCGGGATCGAGCTCGATGCGGTTGGTGTCGAGCGGCAGCGACGTTCCTTCGGCGAGCACGTTCATCTGGTTCCGGTAGCCGTCGCGCAGCGCGCGCTTGTAGTCGGGGCCCCAGCGCGGCGTCCCCGGCGGCGGGCCACCCATCGCGTACTGGAACGGTGCGCTGCCGAAGAAACGTCCGTCGAGCGCGCCGCCGCCGTAGAAGCCGCGCAGCGGATCGTTGTCGTAGAAGTCGAGCGCGATGCGGGTGACCATCGCGCCCTTCCAGTCGTCGAGCTCGTGCTCGAACTGCGCGTTGACCACCGCGTTGCTGTTGAACATCAGGTTGTGGCCGACCATCCCGCTCGAATTTGCCAGCCCATTGGAAAACTGCGGCGTGGCTGAATTGAGCAGCAGGTGCGGCGTCTCGGCGCCATTGCAGCAGAGCACCACCGCCCTGGCGCGCTGAAGCTGCTGCGTCTTGGTGTCGTCGAAGTACATCACGCCGGTGGCGCGGCCCCGGCTGTCCATCTCGACCCGCCCGACGACGCAGCCGGTGCGGATCTCGCAGCGCCCCGTTGCTTCCGCCATCGGAATCACGACGTGCTTCGATCCTTTGGCGCGATGCTCGCAGGGAAAACCGATGCAGTAGCCGCACTGCTGGCAGGGCGGCCGGCCATGATACGGGCGCGAGAGAATCGACATCTGCGCCGCCTGTGGATGCAGGCCGATGGCGCGCGCACCGCGCTCGAACAGGACACCCGACGATTTGACGGGGAGCGGCGGCATCGGATACGGCCGCGAGCGGGGCGGATCGAACGGCCCCGGCTCTCCCGAGACGCCGATTTCCCACTCGGCCTTCGTGTAGTAGGGCTCGAGATCGTTGTAGGTGATCGGCCAGTCGGCGAAGGTTGTTCCGGCCATCGGTCCGATCCGGCTCGCTTCATCGAAATCCAGCGGCCGCAGCCGGCGGTAATTCGCGGTGAAGCAGAGCGAGCCACCGCCAACGAGGCGGTGATACGCCGCGGCGATTCGCGGCTGCGGGGTGCCGTCGGGTCCCGCTTTGAAGCTCTGTGGCTGGGTGTCGAACTTGTTGTTGTAGTAGTTGAGGTAGCCGTGCTTGAACTCGTCGTGCTGGAAATCCCCCGACTCGATCCGCGGCCCCTGCTCGAGCACCACGACCTTGAAGCCGCGGGTGGACAGTTCTTTCGCGATGATCCCGCCCGCTGCACCAGAACCAACCACCACGAAATCGACGACGGTGGACGGCGCGAACTTCGCAGTGCGATGAGCCGTGCCGCGTTGTGTCTGCGGCGACTGTGGCGACTGTACACTCGCACGCCGAGGCATCAGTTCGGCCCTCCGTTCGCCTTGTCATCGTACCAGCCGAATGGCGGCTGCCACACGTAGGCGTCCTGGAAGCCGAGAATGCGCCAGCCGGCCTTGTCCTTATTGCCACCCCAATCGGGATAGGAGAAGGTGCCGGCAACCGTCATGAAGATCGCCGCCTGGAAGAATCCGCCGTGTTCGTTGTCCCGCGCGAATTCGAGCTGCTGGTCGGGTGTGAGCTGCGCGAATCGCTGCTTGCCGCTGTAGCGCTGCGCCACCGCGCTATTGAAGTCGTTCAGTCCGTTGACGAGGTCGTCTTTGCGGCCCGCCGCCCAGGTGCCGAGGCTCTTGTCGACAAAGTTGACAACGCCCGCCTCGCGCGCGCCGGGCAGATCGTCGGTGGGAATGATCAGCACGGAAAGAGCGTCGAGATCGGCGGCCTGCTCCGGCGTCAGGATGTCGAGTGGCGGTCGCTCGACTCCGGCGCGCACCGAGGCCGAGAGGTCTTCGGGTCTGGCGTCGAGATAGGCGGCGCCGAGGAGGGTGCCGGCGGCGGCCAGGAATTCACGGCGATCGAACATGGAAACGAAGCTGCGCGCGGCGATTGCGAAGCGCCAGTCCATGCGACCGACCGAGCCGGCCCTCAGCCATTTTCGAGTCGGCGCACCTCATCGGCAGTCATCATAATGGATGCGCGTGCCGCCATCAGCTCGGCGACGACCTGCTCCTTGGGGCGCGCCGTGCTGGGGCGAATCGGGCGGTCGCCGATATAAGGCCAGAGCTTTACCCGTACCGGGACGGGAAGGGCGGTCTCCAGGTACTCCAGCGCTGTTCCGCGCAGCTGGGGGTCGTCGGTGTGGAGCCCCTGGAACGCGATCTGGAGCGGCTGCCGCGGCATCACCAGTGACAGCATGGTGAAGACATGCTCCAGGGAGCGGGACGCGCGATCGCGCAGCGCACCGGCCTGGAGCGGATCTTCGACGTCTTCGCCCACCAGCTGCTGGCTCTCCCAGACTTCGCGATCCACCGCCACTTCCTCGAGCACGGCGGCGATGATGCGCGGCGGATCGACGCGCAGCCCGGGTGACTCGGCGACGAGCCGGACCATCGCGCGCCCGCAGCGGGCGCGGACCTCGAAGCGCGGATCGCCCAGTCCGCCGAGCAATCCGTCGAGGGCGCGCTGCGAGCGCGCGGCGACGATGGCCGCGGGAATCCGGCGCCGCACCGCGAAGGGTGTATCGGGATCGAGGAGCGCGTCGACCAGCTGGCCGATGTGCCGCGGCGCGGCGGCGCTCAGCGCCTCGAGGGCGGGTCCACCGATCTCGTCGCGTCCCAGGAGATCGATCACCCGCGCGACATGCGCCGGCTCGAGCGGTCCCTCGGCGAGCGCCGTCTCGATCTTCGTCACCCGGTTGGAATGCAGCGCCATCAGCCGCGCCATCGCCGCGTTGCCCAGGACCGGCATTTCGTGGATCGGCGTCTGGTCGCGCCGCGACTCGAAGTCGCGGATCGCTTCGAGCATTTCGGGCGATGACTGGGCCAGCGACATGCGGGTGCGGCGGTCCAGCACGGCATCGCCGAGCTCGAGCTGGGAGCCGCGCTTGACCAGGCTGTTCTCCAGCGCCGCGACGTAGCCCTCGTGGATTCTGAAGGTGAGGATGATGCCGACGATCGCCGAGAGCACCGCCATGACCAGCAGCAGCTGCGATGAGTGCAGGGCCCAGGCGATCAGCGCGATCTGGATCAGTGCCGCGGCGAGCATGTCGCCGACGCGGACCGCGGCGACGTCCAGCAATGGCTTGGCGGCGCGTTTTTCCTCGGGCGGCAGCGGCGTGAAGAGCAGCTCGAAGCCGGAGCGATAGAGGCCGTTGCGCATCGTCGCTTCCGAGGCGCGGGCGAAAACGGCGCTGGCGAGGCCGGGGAAGGCGATCGCGGTGACGCCGCCGACGGCGACGCCCCACGGCAGCGAGCTGACGGTGCGCGCAATGCCGAATTTCTCGAGTGAGCGCCGGCCGATCAACGCCACCATCAGTCCGCCGGCGAGGTTGATGCCGGCGTAAAAGAGCGCGAAGAAACGCAGCAGCTCGGGGCCGTGGCCGAAGGCGTGCTTGGCGGCGTCCTTGAAGACGTAGTCGAGCAGTCCTTCGCTGACGGTGCTCAGGAGTAACGCGGCGGCGAGGAGCCGAAGATAATGCGAGCCTGCGAGGGCGCGGAATCCGGCCGGGCTGACCGCCGCGGGAGCGGACGTCGCCTTGCCCGCGGGCACCGGCACGGCGCGGATCCGGATCACCAGCATGGCGCAGATGAAGTGCACCACCGCCAGCGCCGGCAGCATCGCCTGGACGGGCAGCAGTGCGCCGGTCCGCTCGGCGAAGAGTCCGCCGAGGACGCCGCCGACCGTTCCCGCGGCGCCGACGTACGCGAACGACTGCTTGGCGGCGCGCGGGTCGAAGCGCTCGTTGATGAGCGACCAGAAGGCCGACACCATCAGCGCGCCGAGGGCATTGAAGTGGATGTAGACCAGCACCGCGGTCGAGCGCGGGGCCACGGCGTAGAGGAGCCATTCGCCGACCTGCAGCGCGGCGCTCGCGCCTAACAGTGCCGGCACGACGCGGCCGGGGCCGAGCCGGCCCATCACCCGCGAAGTGATCACCGCCGCGAGCATCGAGATGATCGCGGCCGCGAAGACCATCGACGGCAGCATGGTGACCGGGAACTGCGAGAGGAAGAGGGCGTCGCGGGTGGCTTTGCCGGCCACCTGGAATCCGATGAGGAGCCCGGAAACGAGAACCGCCAGCCTGACTGCGCCGGCGTTGCGGCCTGGGTTCGTCACGCCAGCAACGATAGGGTCAGTTGGTGCTTCCCTCAACTTGCATGAATGCCGCTTTCGCGCTCGCGCAGGTGGCGGGGGGCGCGGGCGGCGCGCACCGCCAGCAATTCGGCGACCACGCTGACGGCGATCTGCTCGGGACCGTCGGCGGCGACGTCGAGTCCAATGGGAGAAAAGAGCCGCGGGGAATCCGACATGCCGAGTTGGGCAAGGAGCCGCTCGCCGCGCCGCCGCGGGCCCAGCAGGCCGATGTACGATGCGGGGCTGTCGAATGCCGCGCGCAGCCAGCCGCGATCGTGGGCTTCGGAGTGGGTGAGGATGGTGACGCAGCTGTCGGCTGTGAGTGACAATGCGCTGAGTCCTGATTCCGGGCGCGCATCGTGGAGACTCACGCCCGGGGGGAAGCGATCGGCGGCGAGGTACGCGGGGCGATGATCGACAACGGCCACACGGAAGCCGGCGTCGTTGGCGAGTGCGGCGAGGGGGCGCGCGTCGTCGCCGGCGCCGCAGACCACGAGGCGCGGTGGCGGCTCGAGGACCTCGATGAAGGCCCGTTGTGCGGCTTCATCAACGATGCCACTCGTAAGGCGGCCCGCTGCATCCAACAGGCGGGTCGCCCCGGCATCGGGCCCGGTGAGCACCGTCGAGAGGGCGATGATCTGGTCGAGGCGCAGCGCATCGCGGAGCCGGGCGACCCAGGGCGCGTCGAGGTCGAGCCGCTGGATGAAGATCTCGACCATGCCGTTGCAGCCGAGGCCGAGGCCCCAGATCTGCTGTTCGTCGCCGGAGGTGTCGTAGGTGCGGAGCGCCGGCTGGCCGGACTTGATGACGCCGAGGGCGATTTCGCGGACATCGGCTTCGAGGCAGCCGCCGGAGACGCCGCCGGTCATGGAGCCGCCGTCGGCGATCAGCAGCTTGGCGCCGGGCCGGCGATAGGCCGAGCCGGCGATGCGGACCACGGTGGCGAGGGCGACCTGGTGGCCGGTGGCGGACTGCCGCGCGGCCTCTTCCAGGAGGAGGGACGTCTCTTGCCAGTGCTTCACGCGCTCAACCTAACGCCATGAGTTGAAAATGGTCACGTTGCGGAGTATAATTCGAGGCTGTTCAGCACCCACAACTTCAAGCAGAGCAGGAGTTTATGAAGGCATCGGATGTTCGCAAAGGGCACGTGATCATGGTCGGGGGGCAGCCCTGCCGGGTGCAGGATTTCCAGCATCGTACGCCGGGCAACCTGCGCGCGTTCGTGCAGGTGCGGATGCGCAACCTGATTTCGGGAAACACCTTTGACGCCCGCTACATCGCCACGGAGTTTCTCGACGAGGCGCGGCTGGACAACAAGGAATTCCAGGTGATGTACAAGGACGAGTCGGGCGTGCACGTCATGGACACCCACAGCTACGAGCAGCACACCATCAGCAACGAGGTGGCGGGTGACCAGGCGGCGTGGCTCGAGCCGGAGATGCATTTCCAGGCCGAGCTGCTGGATGGCCATGCGGTCGGCCTCCAGCTGCCGGCGTCGATGGAATACACCATCGTCGAGACCGCGCCGGTGCTACGCGGCGCGACCAAGACCTCGAGCACCAAGCCGGCCAAGCTGAGCAACGGCGTGACGGTCAACGTGCCGGAGTTTCTCGAGGAAGGGACGAAGATCCGCGTAGATCCGCGCAGCGGGGCGTATCTGGAGCGGGCCAAGTAGGATCTCCGCGCTTCTCGTCGCACGACTCGCTTCTGGATGGCAAGCCGTCGGCGATCCTGGACCTCCACGGCTTCCCCGCCACCGAGGCCCGAGCAGCGGTCACCGCCTTCCTGCGGCGCCAGAAGAGCGGCGCCATCCTCCATATCATCACCGGCAAAGGCAAAGGCTCGGCGGGCAAACCCGTGCTCCGCTCGCTGGTCTCCGGCATGCTGAAAGGCGAGCTGAAGGCCGGCGTTGCCGACTGGAGCCTCGACTCCAGCGACGGCGGATTCCGGATCAGGCTGCGTTGAGGTGGTGGTAACCCAAGGGTGATGGCGAGCCATTAACATGTGTGGGACTTGAAAGCATATAGCAACCCATATATGCATTGGTATATGGGCAAACCACTCATGTTGCGCGACGAAGATGACAAACGGATCGAGCACTTGAAGCGCCGCATCCACGCCAAGTCCAAGGTCGATGTCGTGAGGCGCGGTCTGGAGCTGCTGGAACGTGACACCGATCGCCAGGAGCGGATCGCCCGTTGGCGTCACGCCGCCGAACTGGTGCGCGATCGCGATCACGATGTCGGACGCGACTTCCGTCGGAACTCGCGGTTTGCGCGTGGTGAGTGACTCGCCGCGCCGTTGGCACCTCTATGTCGTCAACCTGGAGCCGCAGGTCGGGACAAAACCGGGAAAACGACGCCCATGCCTGGCAATCCAGCCCAACGAGTTTGGAGAGGGGGTTCTTCGAAGCACCGTCGTGCTACCACTCACCTCGCAAGTCACCGCCGCAAATGCCTTTCCCCTCCGTGTCCGTATCCCTGCGGGGACGGGCCGACTGAAGCGAGAAAGCGACGCGCTTGTAGACCAGATCATCTCTTGGGACAACAACCGCTTCAGTGAGGACCTGGGCGAAATCCCCGAGACGATTCAGGATGAAGTGCGCCGGGCACTGACTGAGTTCCTGGACCTGTAGGGAACCGATTTCCGATGCCGTGCGTATCCATAGCAGTCCCCCATGGAGCGCACATGCTGATCCGCCGGCCCGCCGACATCCCGTCTTCCGAAATCACCCCCGAATCGGCCTACCTCGGCCGGCGAGAGTTCATTGCCGCAGCTGGAGTCGTGGGAGCTGGACTGGTTGGCAGCTGGCCGTTGTCCGCTGGCCGCAAACCGCTCGCTGCCAACGGCCAACCGCCAACGGGCAACCGCCTCGACGACAAGCTGAACTCGTTCGAAGACATCACCCACTACAACAACTACTACGAGTTCGGCACCGGCAAATCGGATCCCGCCGAGGAAGCCGTCGACTTCAAGACCTCCCCGTGGACGGTGGACATCGGCGGCGAGGTCGCACACCCCACGACCTACCACCTCGAGGACATTCTCCACCGCTTCCCCTCGCAGGACCGTACCTACCGCCTGCGGTGCGTCGAAGCCTGGAGCATGGTGATCCCCTGGCAGGGCTTCCCGCTGCGCGATCTGATCAACTGGGTGCAGCCGACATCGCGCGCCCGCTTCGTCGAATTCACCACCCTCCTGGCGCCCGACCGGATGCCCGGCCAGCGCCGCCAGGTCCTGCCGTGGCCCTACATCGAAGCGCTGCGCATGGACGAAGCGATGAATCCGCTGACCATCATGGGCACCGGCCTCTACGGCCGCCCGATGCCTAACCAGAACGGCGCTCCTGTTCGCCTGATCGTGCCGTGGAAGTACGGCTTCAAGTCGGGGAAGGCGCTCGTGCGGATCCGTTTCGTCGCCGAGCAGCCGCAGACGACCTGGAACGTCGCGGCACCCGACGAATATGGCTTCTATGCCAATGTGAATCCCGGCGTGGACCATCCGCGCTGGAGCCAGGCGCGCGAACACCGCATCGGCGAATTCCTGCGCCGGCCCACGCTGATGTTCAATGGCTACGGCGACCAGGTCGCGGCGATGTACGCCGGGATGGATCTGAGGCGCAACTACTGAAGCGCGTCTTCAAGCCGGTCGTCTTCCTCCTCTGCCTCGTTCCCATGGCGCTGGCGGGATTCGATCTCGCGACCGGCCGAATCCACGGCGACTGGATCAAGGAAGTCACCCATCGCACCGGCTACTGGGGCCTGATCATCATCACGGCCACTCTGGCGATCACGCCGTTGCGCCGCCTCACCGGCTTCAACCGGCTCCAGTCCTACCGCCGCATGCTCGGCCTCTTCGGCTTTTTCTATATCAGTGTGCACTTCCTGGTGATCTACATCATCCTCGACAAGCAGGTGCCCTTCGATCCCGGCCCGGCATGGCACGAGATCGTCATGGACATCGCCAAGCGGCCCTACATCACCGTGGGATTCGTCGGATGGCTGCTGATGATTCCGCTGGTCTTCACGAGTACGAAGAAATCGATCAAGCGACTGGGGAAAGACTGGGTGCGGCTGCACGCGCTGATTTACGTGACGGCAATGGCGGGCGTGATCCACTTCATGTGGTCGGTGAAGGCCGATCGCGCGCGGCCCATCACGATCGGCATCATTCTGATGGTGCTACTCGCTCTGCGGCTCGTCCCTCTGCGGTTTTTTCAGCGCCTTCGCGGATACGCCCCGGTCGAACCGCGCCCGCTCGACGGGAACGCGGACGTGGCGGCCCTGGCCGATTAGCTCGACGCCGTCGCGCGCCTCAACGTCGAAGGTGACGCTCTTGCCATCCCACTCCACCACTTCGGCGCGCGCCACAACGGTGAAACCGGCGGGCGTCGCCGCGAGATGTTTGACGTCGACGCCGGCGCCGACCGATATCCATCCCGGCGGCAGGTACGGCTTGATCGCATTCGCCGCCGCCAGCTCCATCAGATAGATCATGAACGGCGTGCCATAGACCTCGGGCATGTCGTCGTGGAAGTGCGCGACGGTCTTCTCGCGCACCACCGTCTCCTTCAGAGATGCCCACGCGCCCTTGGGTATTCGCATGCTCGCCATCGCCGGAATCTAGCGTCATCTTATCGGCCTTCCCGACGCCGACTCATCGGAGGCCGTCTCATGCAACGCCGTCGCCCCTTTGGCATCGCCGCTCTGCTCAGCGCGATACTGGCCACCGTGCTCGCTGGCTCCGCGGATGCGCAGACGCGCAGACACGCAGTCGCGCAGGGCACTCAGGACGCGCCAGCGGCGGTCCGCTTCGACTCCACGCTCTTCCGGGCGCTGCGGTGGCGCTCTATCGGCCCCTATCGCGGAGGCCGAGTCACAGCGGTTACCGGGGTGGTCCAGCAGCGCGACGTCTACTACATGGGGACGACCGGCGGCGGCGTCTGGAAGACGATCGATGCCGGCGCCAACTGGCAGCCGGTCGCCGACTCGATACTCGGCACCGGCTCGATCGGCGCCATCGCGGTCGCCGGGTCGGATCCCAATGTGGTGTATGTCGGCACGGGTGAATCGCCCATCCGCGGCAACGTTTCGCCGGGCGATGGCATGTACCGTTCCACCGACGCCGGAAAGACCTGGACGCGGATCGGGCTGCGGGATGCTGGCCAGATCGGCGCCATCGAGGTGCATCCCACCAATCCCGACCTGGTCTACGTCGCGGTCCTGGGCCACGCCTTCGGTCCCAATCCCGAGCGCGGCGTTTACCGCTCGAAGGACGGCGGCCGCACCTGGGAGCGGGTGCTGTTCCGTTCCGACAGCGCCGGCGCCATTGATCTCGTCATGGATCCGACCAATCCGCGCATCCTCTTCGCGACCATCTGGCAATCGGTGCGCCGGCCCTGGGAGCTGATCAGCGGCGGCCCCGAGAGCGGTCTCTTCAAGAGCAGCGACGGCGGCGACACGTGGACCGAGATCACCCGTAATCCCGGCCTGCCGCGTGGCTTGGTGGGCAAGATCGGCGTCGCGGTGTCGCACCTGAATTCCGATCGGATCTGGGCCATCGTCGAGGCCGAAGATGGCGGCGTGTTTCGTTCCGACAACGCGGGCCTGACCTGGACCCGCACCAGCGAGGATCGCAATCTCCGGCAGCGCGCCTGGTACTACACCCACATCCACGCCGATCCCGGAAACAACGACGGCGTCTACGTTCTCAATGTCGGTTTCCAGCGCTCCGGCGACGGCGGGAAGACTTTCACCGCGATCCAGCAGCCGCACGGCGACAACCATGGCCTGTGGATCGATCCGCACGATGCGAACCGGATGATCAACGGCAACGACGGCGGCGCCAGCATCAGCACCAATCGGGGCGTCACCTGGAGTACCCTCGAGAATCAGCCGACGGCGCAGTTCTATCATCTGATCACGACGACCGACTTTCCCTATCGCGTGTGCGGCGCGCAGCAGGACAACTCGACGATCTGCGTTCCGAGCCGCACCTCCGACAATGGCATCGGGCGAGCCACCTGGCAGATCCTGGGTGGCTGCGAGAGCGGTTACATCGCGGTGCGCCCCGACACGACCGACATTTCCTATGCCGGCTGCTATGGCGGCTACCTGGAGCGGCAGGACCGCCGCAACGAGCAGGAGCGTGACATCAACGTGTGGCCGGACAACCCCATGGGTCATCCCGCCAGCGACCTGCGCTACCGGTTCCAGTGGACGTATCCGATCGTCCTGGCGCCTGACGACCCCAATACACTCTATGTGGGCAGCAACATGGTCCATCGCTCGACCGACGAGGGGCAGAGCTGGACCACGATCTCTCCCGATCTCTCGCGCAACGACACCAGCCGCCAGCGCTCCTCGGGCGGGCCGATCACCAAGGACAACACCAGCATCGAGTATTTCGGCGTGGTCTTCGCGATCGCGCCTTCGCGGCTGGAGCGTGGCGTGATCTGGGCCGGCTCCGACGACGGCCTGGTGCACCTGACCCGCGACGGCGGTGCAACCTGGCAGGATGTATCGCCGCCGGGACTTCCCGAGTGGGCCACGATTTCGATCATCGAGCCCTCGCCGCACGATCCGGCGACGGCCTACGTGGCGGCAATCCGCAACCGGCTCGACGATTTCGCGCCCTACGTCTTCAAGACCAGCGACTACGGCCGGACCTGGACGAAGATCACCCGCGGCATTCCGGGAAATTCCTTCATCCGCGTAGTTCGTGAGGATCCGGCGCGGCGCGGGCTCCTCTACGCCGGCGGCGAGTTCGGCATGTACGTCTCCTTCGACGACGGTGCCGACTGGCAGTCGCTGCGGCTCAACCTCCCGGTGGTGCCGATCCATGACCTCGAGGTGAAGGACAACGACCTTGTCGCCGCGACCCACGGCCGCTCCTTCTGGATCCTCGACGATCTGACCCCGCTGCATCAGCTGGCCGACTCGGTCGCGGCCGCCGATGCCTTTCTCTTCCGCCCGCGCGACGTGGTGCGCTACGGCGGCGGCGCGGGCGGAGCGAACGTCGGGCGCAATCCTCCCGGCGGCGCGCAGATCTTCTTCACGCTGCAATCCGTGCCAGACTCGACATCGGTGCTGGCCATCGATCTTCTCGATTCGGCGGGCACCCTGATCCGCGAATTCTCGACCCGCCGTCCCCGCGGTGCCGATTCGGTGACGGTGGGTCGTATCGTGCGTGATTCGCTCAAGGCCGGGATGAACCGCTTTTCCTGGAACATGCGCTACCGCGACGCGACCACCTTCTCCAACCTGATCATGTGGCAGGGGAGCGTGCAGGGGCCGCTCGCCCCTCCGGGCCGCTACCAGGTCAGGCTCTCGGTCGACGGCCGCACGCTGTCACAGACCTTCCGTATCGTTCCCGATCCGCGGGTGCATGCGACCGGCGACGACTACGCCCGGCAGTTCGCCGCGCTGATCCAGATCCGGGACCGGCTGAGCGATGCCAACGGCGCGGTGGTGCGGATTCGCGGACTCAAGGGCCAACTCGACCAGGTCATCGCGCGGCTCGACAGCGGCAGCGTGGCGGGCGCGCCGGCGATTCGCGCGCGCGCCGATTCGCTGCGCCGCAAGCTGACCGCCGTCGAGGAGCAGCTCTATCAGACCAGGAACCGCAGCAGCCAGGATCCGTTGAACTTTCCGATCCGGCTCAACAACCGGATCGCGGCGCTGAGCGGCGTCGTGGCCAGCGCCGACGCGCGTCCGACCGACCAGGCGTCGGCCGTTTTCGACCAGCTTTCGCGCGAGCTCCAGGTGCAGCTCGGTCTGCTGCGAACGATCATGGAAGGCGACGTGCCGGCATTCAATGCGCTGGTCCGGAGCGCCAACATTCCGGCGCTGATGGTCCCGGAGTCGGTGGTCCCTTGAGGAGTTAATTTGCGGCTGTGCGCCTGACCTTCACTTCGCAGCAACGCCGCGCCATCGAGGCTCCGCTCGGAGCCGTGCTCGTGGTGGCGGGCCCAGGCGCGGGCAAGACGGCGAGCCTCATCGGCCGGGTAGGATACCTCGCGGCTCGGCTGCGCATTCCCGCCGGCCGCATACTCGCGGTCACGTTCACCAACAAGGCCGCGGAAGAAGTCGCCGCCCGGCTCACGTCGGTACTCGGCCCGAAATCCGCCGAGGTGCGGCGCAGCACCATTCACGCCCTCTGTGCCGACATCCTACGCGAATTCGCCGAGGCGGCGGGCCTCCAGCCCGGCTTCGGCATCGCCGACGAGGAATACCAGCGCACCCTGCTGCGGCAGATGCGGCAGGGCCAGCGCACGCCGCAGCTGCTCAAGCTGTTCGGCAAGCACCGGCTGATGGAATACCGGCTGACACCCAACGACCAGCAGCTCTTCCGTGAATACCAGAAGACCCTGCGCCGCCGCAATATCGTGGACTTCGACGATCTCGTGGTGCTGACTGGCGAGCTGTTCCTGGCGCATCCCGAAATCGCCACCGACGTCGCCGGGCGCTGGGATTACGTGCTGGTGGACGAATTTCAGGATGTGAACCGCGCCCAGTACGAGATCCTGCGCCGGCTGGCGCAGGCCCATGGCAACATCTTCGCCGTCGGCGACGACGAGCAGTCCATCTTCTCGTGGGCGGGCGCGGATCCCGCGGTGCTGAAGCGCTTTCAGTCCGAGTACCGCGTCGTCGCCGAGGTGGTGCTCGACATCAACCACCGGACGACGCACCAGATTTTCGGTGCCGCACGGCGGCTGCTCCAGGGCAATCCGTCGCTCTTCAAGAAGGAATTGACGGCCCCGCGCATCGGCGCTTTCGAAGTGCGCGCGCTCGCCTTTTCCGACGACGATGCCGAGGCGCAGTGGATCCTCGCCGATATCGCCGAGGACCGGACGGCGATGCCGATCTCGGCGTCGGGCGCAGTGCTCGACTGGGGCGATTTCGCCGTGCTCTATCGCAAGCACGAAGTCGGGAACCGGCTGGAGACGGCCTTCCTCAAGGCCGGCGTACCTTGCCGGCTGGCCAAGGGTCGCCCGCTTTCCGAAGACAAGGTGATCGGCCAGGTGATCGCCGCGCTGGCGCTGGTGCGCGATCCGCGTGACGCCAGCGCGGCCGAGACCTTTGCGCGCAAGGTGCTGCCGCCGCACCTGATGCAGCGGCTCGAAGCCGAGGTCGGGAGCGAAAGTGATTTCCTGCTGGCGGTGCGCGATCTCGCCGGCGCGATGCCGCAGGGCGATCCCGATACCAAGAAACTCTGGCGGCTGATCTATCGGGTTGAGAACCTCGCGGCGATGCCGCGCAAGCACGCGACGCTCACTGCACTGGTGGACGAGCTGCTGACGGAGCGCGCCGGGGTTTTCAAGAATGTGCTCGAGGATCGCCACGAGGATCTCGCCGACCCCTCCGGCGTTCCCGCCGCGGTGGCGCTGGCGTCACGGCTGGCGGCGGCCCGGGCGGCGAAGTCGCGGGTGGTGCTCGAACGGATGAATGGCCTCGAGATCGCGCTGCGCGGCATGCTCTTTTCCGCCGGCTTCAAGCTGGCCCTCTACGCCGACGAGGTCGAGCAGAACGAGCTCGACGACATGCGCCTCGGCACCGCCGATGCCGGTCCCGAGGGCCTCGCCTACACGCTCTTCAAGGCGCTCCAGGCCGAGCATGCCCGCGCCCTCGGCGGCGCGCCGCGGCGCTACGTGACCTTCGATCTCGAGACCACGGGGATGGACACCGGGAGCTGCGAGATCGTCGAGATCGCGGCGGTGCGTGCCGAAGCGGGCCAGCCGGTCGACGAATTCCATTCGCTGGTCTGCGCGCAGGTGCCGGTCGAGCCCGGCGCCCAGCTCCAGCATGGCTATTCCGATGCGGATCTCGCTGGTGCGCCGCGCTTCGAGGCGGTCTGGCCGGCCTTCCAGAAGTTCGTCGGCGCCGACCCGCTGGTGGCGCACAACGGCCAGGATTTTGACATACCGGTGCTGCGCCGGATGACGGCGGCGGCCGGCTTCACCGGCCATCTCCAGGCCTACGACAGCCTACCCCTGGCCCGCTCGTTAGGCGGCGGGAGCGCCAGGCTGACGGCCCTGGCGGCGCGCTTCGGCATCGAGGTCGGGCGCGCCCATCACGCCCTGGATGACGCCCGGATGCTGGTCGGCGTCTACCACGAGCTGGAGCGGCAGCGCATCACTCGCGCCCGCAAGGCATCGCTGGTAAACCTTCTGCCCTACCTGGGCCTGGCATTCGCCCTGGACCAGGGCCGGCGCGATACCGACGAGGTGAGAATACTCTTCGACGATATCGCCAAGATCCGCGCCCTGGGCCGGTTCAGCGATTGCCTCGAGTTCTACGATGCCGAGCGGGCCAGGACAGGCTCCCGCGGCCTGTCGCTGGATGAGGTGATCGAACGGTTAGGCGGGCGAAAGCGTATGGAATCACTGCGGGAAGAGCGGGATGTCTCCAGC
>DASXPG010000025.1:0-5354 GCA_036493755.1 Gemmatimonadales bacterium | reverse complement strand
TCCGCCGCCCCCCGCCGAATCGACGTCGTGATCGACGCCCACATGGGTCACTACACGCCGACGAACATCCGCGTGCAGAAGGGCGACACGGTCCATGTGACGTTGCGCGCCATGGACACGGCGCATGGCTTCAAGGTTCAGAATCACGAGAACATCGACATCACCGCGATGCCCGGTATGCCTGCCGAAGCGACCTTCGTGGTGGATTGGGATGGCGGCCTGGAGTGGTTCTGCACCTTCAACTGCGGCCCCCAGCATGGCTCGATGAGCGGCATGATCGTGTCGGAGCCGCGCCTCTAAAGACGTAAGCCGAACAACGAAAGAGCCCCGGATTCGTCCGGGGCTCTTTTTTTACACGCACGAACCAGCGCCGGTCAGGCGATGATCCCGCCGCCAAGCACATGCTCGCCGCGATAGATCACGCCGCTCTGGCCGGGAGCAACCGCGCGGGCCGGTTCCAGCAGCCTCAGCGCCAGCGTGCCATCGCCGGCGGACTCGACCTCGGCTCGGACCGCGCTGCTGCGGTGGCGAACCTGCACTTCGCAGTCGTCGCCCGATTCGAGCGGCTCCGCCAGCCAGTTCACTTCGCCGAGCCTGACTGAAAAGCGCGCCAGCTCCGAGGCATCGCCGACGATAACCGCGCGATCCTCGGGCCGGATCGCGACGACGTGCAGCGGCCGGCTCCGGCCGCCGGGGAGCCCGCGGCGCTGGCCAATGGTGAAGCGGGCAAAGCCGTCGTGCTCGCCGATGATATCGCCGGTCGTCGTGATGATCGGACCGGCGGCGAGCGCCGGCGCATCCTCCGGAAGGTGCCGCGCCAGCACCGCCGCATAGTCGCCGTCGGGAACGAAGCAGATCTCCTGGCTCTCGGCCTTGTCGGCGGTGACGAGGCCGAGGCGGCGCGCGGCGGCGCGGGTTTCGGCCTTCGAGCTGCCCCCCACCGGCGTCAGCATTCGCGCTACGACCTCGCGCCGGATTCCCCAGAGGAAGTACGACTGGTCCTTGGCGCGGTCACGGCCGCGCAGGAGTCGTCCCTCGCTGGCGCGGGCGTAGTGGCCGGTCGCGATGAAGTCACACTCGAGCGCATCGGCGTGCGCGAGCAAGTCGCTGAACTTGGTGAAGGAGTTGCAGCGGACGCAGGGAATCGGGGTGCGTCCGCGCGCATATTCGTCCACGAAATTGCGAATCACGTCGCGGCCGAAACGGTCCTCGAGATTCAGCGTGTAGTGCGGAATTCCGAGCCGGTCAGCGACGGCGCGAGCGTCGAAGATCGAATCGAGGGAGCAGCAGGGGCGATCGGGAACGGGACCGTCGCCATAGCAGAAGAGCTTCATTGTCGCGCCGACGACGTCGTACCCCTGCTCGACGAGCAGCGCGGCGGCGACCGACGAGTCCACGCCGCCGGACATCGCCACGAGAACCCGGGTTGACCGTCGACCGTTGACCATCACGTTCTGGCCAGCACCCGCCGCAGCTCGCGGACCTTGGCGACGACCTGACCGTACGTCGTGGCGATGACCGGAACCTGGTCGGCCGCCGACAGCGAGCCGAACGACATGCGCACCGCCGCCACGGCGAGATCGCGCGGGACCCCCATCGCGCTCAACACGTGGGAGGGTTCGACCGCGCCGGTCGAGCAGGCCGAGCCCGAGGCGCAGGCCAGCCCCGCGACATCGAGGTGCATCAGCATCGCCTCGGAGTCGGTGCCGGGCGCGCTGACGAGCAGAATGTTGGGTCCGCGGGGCGCGCCGGCCGAATGGACGACCAGATCGGGCACCTGCTGCCGCAACGCCGCTTCTACCGCATCGCGGATCGCGGCGAGGCGCGACGCCGTGGCCGGCTGTTCCGCGGCGGCCAGCTCCGCGGCGACGCCGATCGCGACGGCGCCGGGGACATTCTCCGTGCCGGGCCTCAATCCACCCTGCTGGCCGCCGCCGTGGAGCAGGGGCAGGACGCCCTTGCGCTCCCGCACGAAGATCGCGCCGACCCCCTTGGGTCCGCCGATCTTGTGGGCGGAAATCGAGCAGACGGAAATCCCGGGATGGTCGCTCAGCCGCAGCGGGACCTTGCCTAACGCCTGGACCGCATCGGTATGAAAGGCGACGCCGGCCGCGGCGCAGCGCGCCGCGATCTCGCCGATGGGCTGGAGCACTCCGGTCTCGTTGTTCACCCACATCACCGAGACGATCGACGGCTTGCCGCCCGGCATCGTTCCGGTGAGCAGGGCATCGAGTGCGGCCAGATCGATCACGCCGTCGCGGTTGACCGGCAGAAGCGTGGTGTGAGCGCCGAGCCGCTCGGCTTCGTGGAGCGCGGCCAGCACCGCCTTGTGCTCGATGGGTGAGGCGACGATGTGCGCCCCGCGGAGATCGGTTCCGCTGCAACAGGCCATGGCGCAGCCGAGGATCGCCTGGTTGTCGGCCTCGGTGCCGCCCGAAGTAAAGAGGATTTCCCGCTGCTGGGCCCCGAGCGCCGCGGCCACCTGCTTGCGCGCCGTCTCGAGTCCGGCGCGGGCCTGGCGGCCGAAATGATGCCCCGACGACGGATTCCCGAACGCCTCTTCGCCCAGATACGGCAGCATCGCCTCCCGGACTTCTTTCCGGACGGGAGTCGTAGCGGCGTGATCGAGATAGATGCGGCGGGGTGTCATGGCGGGAAAAATAAGGCGCTCAGAGGGTTTCTACCATCGCCTCCAGGCGCTCGATGTCGAAGGGCTTGGCCAGATAATGCGAAATCCCCAGCGTCCGGGCCTGGGCCGGGAGGTTGGGATTGGCCGAGACCAGAATGATGGGCACCTGGATCTTGCGGAGCCGCAACTCTTCGACGAAGCCGGCTCCATCCAACCCCGGCATGCGTAGGTCGAGAAGGACAACGTCGAAGGGGTCGCCGTTGAGCTGTTCCAGCGCGTCGAATCCGTTGCTGGCGACCACCGTCTCGTACCTGGCACCCAGCAGCATGGCGAGCCGGTCGACGATCCGGGCATCATCGTCCACGATCAGAATGCGCTTACGCGTTTTTTCCTCCTCTGACCGGTTGGCTGAAAATCCGCGGCAATCGCACCGTGAAGGTCACGCCGGCTCCGGGCCGGTTCAGAACTTCGATGGTGCCACCGTGACTCTCCACGATCTGCCGCGTGATATAAAGACCCAATCCCAGCCCCTGGGTTCCGGTGGTCCCCCGCTCGAAGCGTTCGAACATGCGGTCGACGAAAGCCGGCTCGATTCCCTGGCCCTGATCTTCCACCGTCAGGACGACCTGATCGCCCTCGGCGAAGGCCCGGATGTCGACCGGCTTCCCCTCGCCGTACTTGATCGCGTTGGAAAGGAGGTTGGCGACGATCTGCTCGAGGCGCAATCGGTCCCATCGGCCCGGGATCGGTTCGGGAGCGTCGAAGGTCAGCGGCACGTGCCGCGCCGACAACTCGGGCCGCATCGAGTCGATGCCCCCGCGCACCACTTCGCGAAAGTCGAGGTCGTCCGGCTGGAGATCGAGTTGTCCCGACGCGATGCGGGTGACGTCGAGCAGTCCGCCGACGAGTCGCACCAGGCGGCGGCTGTCGTCGCCCAGGACGCCGATGAGTCCGATGACCCGTTCCAGCCCGTCGGCGCCGTCGGCGAGCTCGGCGCTCTGGCGCGCATGGGCCAGCTCCTCGTTCAGCGCCCGTTCGACAATCTGGACCTGGAGACGCAGCGACGTGACCGGCGTGCGCAGCTCGTGCGAGGCGATCGCGAGGAAGTCTTCGCGGCTCCGGATCGCATCCTGGGAACGCGCGAAGAGCCGGGCATTCTCGACCGCGATCCCGACCCGGCGTCCCAGCTCTTCGGCCAGGCCAAGATCGGCCGGGCCATAACGGCGGTCGGGCCCGCAGGAAGCGAGAGTCATGGCCCCCGGAATTCCGCTCGAGGCGACCAGCGGCACGGTGATCGTGGAGCGCATGCCGAGGGAACGTGCCAGCTCAAACTCGGCGGGGGTGTGGGTGGCCTGACGAAGCATCGCATCCGTGATCTCGGGAATGAGCAATGACTTCCCCGTGCGAATGACTTCCATGTAGGGCTGGGGCCAGTCCTTGTCGGGCGCAACAGCCGCGAGGAACCGGTCGAGCCGTGAGTGGCCGGCTTCATTGGTCGTGGCAAGGGCGATCTGTCTGATGGAGCCATCGTCCTGGACGAGGCGGATCGCGCACCAATCGGTGATCCGCGGGACCGCCAGCTGGGCGAAGGCCGCGAGCGTCTTCTCGATGTCCAGCGATTCGCTGAGCTTGGCGCTCGCTTCGGTGAGAAAGCGCGCCCGCCATTCGCTCTGCTCGGCGGTCCGCTGCGCCCGGTGGCTCTCGTGGACGGCGGCGGTGAGCACCAGGGTCGTCGCCGCCACGGTAGCCAGGAAGGTCTGCACCAGCGCCAGCGATTGCGGCAGGTCGCCCGTGAAAAAGGGGCCGCGGTGGGCGATCGTCGCCCAGGTCGCGAGGGCGGCGATGCCGAGCATCATTGTCGCTGAGGTGCGGGCGCCGAGCCGGAAGGCGGCCCAGGCCATGATCGGAAAGAGGAGGAAGGCGCGGGGCTGGGTGGGGTCGAAGGTGGTCGAGCCGGGAACACCGAAGACGACGGCGGCGACGAGGAGGAGGGAGAGGGCGAAGATGAGCCCTTCGAGGATCCTCACCAGACTCCACTTCACTGCGGGATGGCGCCACCAGAGCAGCAATGGCGGAGCGACGACGAGGGCGCCGTTCACGTTGCTGATCCACCAGGCCAGCCAGCCGTGCAGGTAGGTGGGCCAGTCGCCGAAGCCGAAGCGCGCGGCGGCGCCGGCGGTGGCGCTGATCGCGCTGGCGAGTATCGCGGCGTAGACGGTCCAGCGCAGCACGTCCTGGGCGCGATCGAAGGTGTCGAGGCCGCGCGCGAACCGGAGCACCATCTCGGCGGCGAACAAGGCGGCGGCGGCGTTGCCGAGACTCATCAGGGCGGCGGCGCCAGGCTGCCCGCGGATGATCAGATTGGCGATGAAGGAGCCGACCAGTACACCAGGCCACGCGCCGGTGCCGAGGATGATCAGGCCGGCGATGGCGATGCCGCCCGGCGCCCAGATCGGTATGGCAGCGTGCTGGGCTCGGCCGGCAACCTGTCCGAGAATCGCGGTGAGCACATATGCCGTCGCCACGACCAGCGTGCCGATGAGCGGCGAGATGCGCGACGCGCGCGCCGCGGTGGTCACATGGACTGTCCGCCCAGCGCGACGACATCCTCGATCGGGACCGTTTCGTGGGTGAAAAAGGGCTCACCGAAGCGGGCGCGGATCAGGGAGCCGTAGTGGGCATTCTGGGTCTCGACCAGCTCGTAGAGTGGCTGGCCGGTCGGAAA